>JASJAT010000011.1 GCA_030066885.1 Arenicellales bacterium
ATGGGTAGGTCGGTTGGACTGCAGGACGCCGCCAAGTATGGCTTCGATTTTCGTTCTTGCCAGATCGTCTTTTGCGCTGAATTGCACACCAACACCGGCTGCGCGATTGCCTTGGGCGCCCACCGGGGTGATCCAAACCACATTACCTGCAACCGGTAGCTTCTCAGGCTCATCTAACAGGGAAAGGAGCATAAATACCTCTTCACCGAGGGTATAGGTCTTATTGGTGGGAACAAACAGTCCACCCCCCCGCAAGAACGGCATATAGGCGGCATAAAGCGCGCTTTTATCTTTAATAGTCAGCGATAAAACCGTAGGTCTCAGCTCACCGTTTTCTAGTTTGACGCCTTCAGCCATTATTTCTCAGCAATGTTATTGAGCTCCAACAGGAAGTCTTCCAGCACCAGGTTTTGATCCAGAGGTGCGTTAACATCCTGTAAATAAGCACTTATCCTGTCGACCATAGAGAACACCCTTCTTAAGTGTAGGACGTTTGCCACACCTTGCAACCAATCTACTTGGTCCGGGTTGAATAAATGGGATGTTTTCGGCTGAAATCCGATCCTGACGAGATCCACCAGCACGCTGCGTAAAATTCCCAACGTTTGATGGATACCTATACTTTTCCATTTGGTTGAGATCGCGCTGACGTCTACTGGTTTTTCAATGACGGTTTGTACATCACGAACAACTTCGTCGCGTGTGTCCAAAAATCCCGATTCCTTGTACTGCATAGCCAGTATCGGTGCACCTCCTGCGAGGCTCAACACCAATGGTAGCCTGGTTTGATCGACTATTTGTTCCGACAGCCACGCTAACGCCTGTTCCCTTGGGGGTACGCGAAAATGAATGGTCGAACACCGGCTCCGTACCGTAGCAGGTAACAGGTTGGGGCGATTGCTCACCAAGATGAATGTTGTGCCAGAAGGAGGTTCCTCAAGTACCTTTAATAGTGCGTTGGAGGCATTGATATTCATCTGGTGTGCAGGATGAATGAGTACAACTTTGTGAGACCCATGGCCGTAGGTCATTAGTGCACCAGTCAAGGCGCGTACCTGATCCACTGAGATGACCGATTTGGGCTTCAATCCTTTTTTTGTCGCGTAATAGCGCATGCCGTAGCGCTCAATCAAAATGCCTTCGCTATTGGTCTGATCCTCGGGGGTGAGCACATGGAAATCCGGATGCGAAGCCGCATTAAAGCGAGATGAATCACCGAGCAGGTGGCTCGAGAAGTTCAAGGCCAATTCCAGCTTTCCTAGACCTTCTGGGCCTGAGAATAACCAGGCGTGGACATTGCTATCGCTGTTGTGTGTCAATCTCTTCCAGATCTGTTTGTTCCACGGGACTGTCAAAGGGCGCTCTCCACGAATCGATTCAACACCTGCAGAATTTGTTTCTGCACCTCGCTTAGCTTAAGTGAAGCGTCGATGACACATATCCTGTTCGGGTGCCGGCGTGCCAATTCGAGGTACGCGTCCCTTACTCGCTGTTTGAATGCCGTTTGCTCGGACTCAAAGCGGTCCTGCCCTGAATTTCGTTGCCGGGACCGCGCTTGTCCAGTACTGAGATCCACGTCCAGCAGTAGCGTCAAGTCAGGTTGAAGTTCACCCTGTACCAGCCGCTGCAGGGTTTCCACGGAATGAGGGGGTAGCCCCCTGCCCCCGCTTTGATAGGCAAAGGTTGCGTCGGTAAAGCGGTCACAGAGTACCCAGGTTCCTGCACTGATGGCGGGTTTGATTACTTCCGATATATGCTGAGCCCGGGCGGCGAACATCATAAGCAGTTCCGCCATATCATTTATCCGAAGATCATGCCCGTTGAGCATCAGATCGCGTAGTTCTTCTCCCAGTTTTGTTCCACCCGGCTCCCGGGTTAACAACACATCAATACCGCGTTGCTTAAGTTGGTCGCAAATAAATTCAATGTTGGTCGTTTTACCAGCACCATCCTGGCCCTCGACGGTTATGAACTTTCCTTTTTGCACGCTATTCATTATTGCTATTTGAGTGGGTTGGCGTTTTATTACGACCCAGCTGGAATTGGGCTACCGCGGTGTTGTGCTCAGCTAATGTCTCTGAGAATTTGTGTGAACCATCACCCCGTGCAACGAAATACAGCGCTTTTGTCTCTGCTGGATTGAGCGCGGCACGAATCGCCTCTGCTCCGGGGTTTGCAATAGGTGTCGGCGGCAAGCCATAACGAGTGTAGGTATTGTAAGGGGTATCTTGTTTAAGGTGAGACCGTTTGAGGTTTCCGGAAAACTTGTCGCCTAATCCATAGATAACCGTGGGGTCAGTTTGCAGCCGCATGTTGATTTTCAGTCGATTATGAAAAACCCCCGAAATCATACCTCTTTCTTCTGGTTTACCCGTTTCTTTCTCAATGATCGACGCCAGTATCAAAGCCTCTTCACGGCTCTTTAATTGATTATTTTTATCCCTGTTTTCCCATTCATGATCGAGCGTCGACTCCATCTGATCAAAAGCTTTCCGTAAGATATCGATATCCGACATGCCGGCTGTAAACCGGTATGTATCGGGGAAAAAACGGCCTTCCGGGTGGAGGTCCGTGTATCCCAGCTCGGACATAATATCGATATCGGGTTTTCCCTGTACGGTCTGGCGTAGCTTTGTATGTCCGGCCAGTTCGGTAAGGTATTCCCGGAATGTCCAGCCTTCTACAAAGGTGATCGAATAGGAGATTACGTCACCTCTGAAGAACTTGTCTAAAAGCCGGATAAGGGTTGTACGCGGCTCGATTCGGTACTCACCAGCCTTGAGGGAACGCGTATATCCACGCTGATAGCTCCACAGTACAAATGAATAGGGTTCGGAAATGATATTTTCGTCAACCAGTTTGCGTGCCACCGTGGATACCCCTTCGCCCGGGTCAATCGTGAAACGCTCGCTACTATTGACAGGCTGGTGTGCACTCCACAGCCAGTATCCAAAACCGATCAAAGCTCCGACGAGTAAGATACTCCCGATTCTAATGACGAGCCCGCGAATTGAACCAAGGCGACCATGCTGTGGCATATGAGGTTCTTACACTAAGGGCTTAACAACCCTACGACTGCCCGTTCGATGTGCTTACCCCGGCCCGGGTCAGTCCTTCGCTATGATCCGCCAACCGATGCATTATATGGACTAGCTGTGACAATCCAGTCTCTGTGCGGGACTTTATACAAACCGTTTAAATGCAAGTGTGCCGTTGGTTCCACCAAAGCCAAAAGAATTAGTAAGTACGGTATTGACTTGGCCTTGCCGAGCGACGTTGGCCACATAATCTAAATCACATTCCGGGTCAGGGTCGTGCAGATTAATGGTAGGGGGTAATGTTTGATGATGAATGGTGAGCACCGAATAGACTGCCTCCACACCCCCGGCGGCTCCCAATAGGTGACCAACCATGGATTTTGTGGAACTCATGGTAAGTTTGTACGCATGCTCCTTAAAACTCGTCTTGACTGCCATGGTTTCTGCAATATCACCCTGTGGCGTGGAAGTACCGTGGGCATTGATGTAGTCCACCTCATTAACATTGATCCTAGCGTTCTTCAAGCAATTATTCATACAGCGTGAAGCGCCCTCTCCGTTAGGAGACGGGCTGGTCATGTGGTGGGCATCGCCACTCATCCCAAACCCGGCAAGTTCCGCATAAATCTGTGCACCGCGAGCTTTAGCGTGCTCGAGTTCCTCGAGCACCAGAACGCCTGCGCCCTCGCCCATTACGAATCCGTCGCGCCCTGTATCCCAAGGCCGACTTGCTCCTTCAGGGTCATGGTTGCGTGAGCTCAACGCCTTCGCATTCGCAAAGCCCGCCGTCGCAGTGGGCGTAATTGCCGCTTCAGCGCCACCCGCAATCATGACATCGGCGTCTCCATATTCAATCAGGCGGCCTGCTTCACCGATGGCATGAGTTCCTGTTGTGCAAGCCGTCACCATGGAGAGGTTAGGGCCTTTGAGCCCATGCGAGATGGAAAGATTACCTGAAATCATGTTGATGATGGACATCGGTACATAGAACGGAGAGATGCGTCTAGGCCCCTTCTCAGCGAGTGTCTTGGTCGTGTTTTCAATTGTCTCAACACCACCAATGCCCGAACCGATATAAACACCGATGCGGTACGCGTTTTCGTCATCGACTTCCAGGCCTGAATCTCTAAAAGCATCCATCCCTGCGGCCATACCTAACTGAATGAATCGATCCATCTTACGTGCATCCTTCGCAGACAGATATTTCTGTGGGTCGAAATCGCTTGCCTCGCCAGCGATAGTGCAGCCCATTCCAGTGGCGTCAAAATGCGTGATCGGGCCAATGCCGCTTTTACCTTGAGTAATGTGGCGCCAATTAACATCTACGCCAACGCCTATGGGAGAGACGATTCCGAGCCCAGTGATGACTACACGACGACCGTTCATGTTAGTGGCTGACGATACTCTCTAAGCCGTGAATAAACGAAAAGGCCGCTGCCAACGATTGACAGCGGCCGCATCCGATATCTCGACCAGTTTATGATTTTTCGTTTATGTAATCTATGGCCTGTTGAACTGTGGTAATCTTTTCAGCCTCTTCGTCAGGAATTTCAGTTTCAAATTCTTCTTCAAGGGCCATCACTAACTCAACTGTATCGAGGGAGTCTGCGCCCAGATCATCTACAAACGAAGCTTCAGACGTTACTTGATCCTCCCCTACACCCAGTTGCTCGACGACAATTTTCTTGACGCGTTCTTCAACACTGCTCATGAGTTTTTTTTCCTCCGATAAAGCGAGCCGATCAGGGCCGCAAAGTTAACAGCAAACCGTGCGCCAAGTCCAATGGTCGTTGACGCACATTTTTAGTTAGAAATGATCTTAATATAATGATATAACTATTTGTTTTTAATGAGACATATACATCCCTCCATTGACGTGTAAAGTCTCTCCTGTAATGTATTCCGACGCCTCTGAGGCAAGAAACAGTACCGCGTTGGACACATCGTCTGCACTGCCTAGCCTCCCGATAGGGATACGCTGTAACAGCTGCTCTCGTTGTGCGTCGCTTAGCGCGCGCGTCATATCAGTATCGATAAAGCCCGGCGCAACTGCATTTACTGTGATACCTCTGGGTGCGACTTCTGCCGCTAATGATTTAGTGAATCCAACAATACCGGCTTTAGCGGCGGCGTAATTACATTGCCCGGCATTCCCCAAAGCGGCGACGACAGAGGTAATGTTGATGATCCTGCCCTTACGTGCTTTGGTCATCCCGCGCAAACAAGATTTCGTTACCCTGTAGATCGATTTCAAATCGGTATCCAACACGGCATCCCAGTCTTCTTCTTTCATCCTGAGCAACAAATTATCGCGGGTGATGCCTGCGTTGTTAACCAGAATTGTCGGCGCTCCTTGAGCTTGAGTAATATCACTAACAAGGGTGTTGACAGCTTCTGTGTTGGTTACATCTAATACTGCCCCGCTCCCCTTAGACTCTGTGTCGGCTAAGTAGTCACTAATAGATTGTGCGCCATCTGTGGAAGTTGCTGTGCCCACGACGATACCACCGGCTCTGGCCAAAGCCGTGGCAATGGCACGCCCGATACCACGGCTCGCTCCAGTAACCAAACAGACGTCATTGTTTAGCTTCATGCTGGACCTCTTACTGCTTCTAGTGTTTTCTAAAATACAAACGGTGGTGTATTTCAAATGGCGAAAATCCGAAAGAATGGAGGCTGGATCAGTATTTGAGGAGTATTGACCCCCATGTGAATCCACCGCCAAATCCCTCCATGATCACCGTTTGCCCGCGCTGGATGCGCCCATCTCGTACCGCCTCGTCAAACGCCAGGG
The DNA here is from genome assembly GCA_030066885.1 of Arenicellales bacterium. Lineage (GTDB taxonomy): Bacteria > Pseudomonadota > Gammaproteobacteria > Arenicellales > JAANXG01 > JAHEKE01. The sequence goes on from JASJAT010000011.1 coordinate 5,833, forward strand.
GAATGGATGCTGCGGAGGTATTCCCGTGTCGGTCGACGGTTACTATGACCTGATCCATCGCCATGCTCAGTTTCTTGGCTGTTGCGTTGATAATTCGAATATTCGCTTGGTGGGGGATCAGCCAGTCGATGTCTGATTTGCCCAAATTATTTGCTGCCAGGGTTTCGTCAACGATATCTCCAAGGGCTTTCACCGCCCATTTGAATACTTCACTGCCCTGCATTTGGGTATAGGCTTCGCCTTTTAGCACTTGTTCGTAGTTGGCGGAAACGCCGGCCGGCACGTTGAGCAACTCGTGGTATTTACCGTCGGCGTGAAGGTGGGTCGAAATGATCCCGGGCTCGGGTGCCGCTTCCAGCACCACGGCCCCTGCTCCATCGCCAAACAGAATGCATGTGTTTCGATCAGTCCAGTTGATGATACGGCTGAACGTTTCAGCGCCCACGACCAACGCCTTTTGCGAAGCGCCTGTTCGAAAAAACCGGTTGGCGACATCAATGGCATAGACAAAACCCGCACAGACTGCTTGCACGTCAAATGCAGGCCCTCCATTGTGAATACCTAAACGGTCCTGTAATAGACATGCGACGCTTGGAAAGACGTGATCCGGTGTTGTCGTCGCAACGACGATGAGATCGAGTTCTTGTGGAGTGATACCCGCTATGTCCAGTGCCCGGCGTGAGGCGTGTTCGGCGAGATCACTTGTACGTTCATCCGAGGCCGCGATGCGCCGTTCTCGAATACCTGTTCGAGATTCAATCCATTCTTCCGTGGTATCCACCATCTCCACCAACTCGGTATTGGTCAAGATCTTTTGCGGTAAATAACTGCCGGTACCGATTACCCTGGCGTAGTTCAACTATGCACTACCTTCATGGTCTGCTCGACTTCGTCATGGATGTGTTGCGTCACTTTTTTCTTTACTTCAGTCACTGCGACCAACAGGGCTTGACGAAAGGCCAACGCATCGGCACCACCGTGGCTCTTGATAACGATTCCATTAAGACCGAGGAAGCTCGCACCGTTATATCTTCTATAATCGATTTTTCTTCGGAAAGCGTTCAAAATCGGCACCGCAAACATCCCGGCAAATCTTCTAAGCACGCCTGTCTTGAATTCCTTTTTCATAATCGTGGATATCATTTGAGCTAGCCCCTCGCTAGTTTTAAGCGCAACGTTGCCATCAAAACCGTCGCATACGATCACGTCTATATCGCCGGTGTATATGGCATCCCCTTCGACATATCCATGATAGTTCAGACCGCTTTGTTGTATCAGCTCCGCTGCTTGTTTAACCACATCGTTGCCCTTGATGTCTTCTACCCCGATATTGAGCAAGCCAACACTCGGGTTGGATTTATTCTCAATGTGTTTTACAAGAACCGAGCCCATAATCGCGAACTGCAATAGCAAACTCGGCGGGCTGTCGACGTTGGCTCCCAGATCCAGCATGTGAACGTGCCCGCGTAACGACGGCAGGGCCGCGACAATCGCTGGTCGATCGATGCCCGGTAGAGTCTTTAAAACAAAGCGTGACGTCGCCATCAGGGCGCCGGTATTGCCGGCACTCACGCAGGCGTCTGCTTCACCTGATTTGACAAGGTTAATCGCGACCCGCAACGACGAATCTTTCTTGCTGCGCAATACACGGGCCGGGTCCTCACCCATCTCCACAGTTTGTGAAGCGTGTTGAATTCTTATACGACCTACTTGGTGGCCTGCCTGATTCAACTGTGCGTTGATTTGATCCTTTTTGCCAACCAGGATCAAGTTGAGTTCGTCGTCCTGGGCAAGCGCAGCTATTGAGCCAGGCACCGTCACTTTAGGTCCGTGGTCTCCCCCCATTGCGTCAACCGCGATCGTGATAGCCACGAGATTAACCTCCGGCTAAACCAAAGGAAGAGCCTGTTATTCGTCTTCCTCGGACTTTATCTGTACTACCTTTTTGCCGCGATAGTAGCCTGTCTCGGTAATGTGGTGACGGCGATGCAGTTCTCCAGAAACCGGGTCAGTCGACAAAGTGGGTTTACCCAAAGCATCGTGCGCGCGTCGCATGCCTCTTTTGGATGGCGTCTTTCGGTTTTGCTGTACGGCCATGTTAGTCCTTGAAAATTTAAAAAATTTTATAAAACAATAATATAGCGCTGCGGGTCGCACGCTATCCCAATTCGGTCGGCGCATCATATAGATGGGCAAAGGACCTGTCAAAACCGGGGCAAAAACCTGGGACAGTATACTTTTTAACGACAACGTGTACGTTTGATCTGCAACAATCGTTAAAAAGTATACTGTCCCCCTAACCTAGTGATTTTATCTAGTGAAAATCACGAGAGCGCGTGGGTAAATTCCCCAGCCAATGGCTCAAGTCATGCAAGCGGCCGGCAACTAAATGCAGTACACCTTCCTCGCGTTGTATGACACCTGTTACCGCGAGGAGTTTTGCGCAGAGCAAAGGCTGGCGCTGGCTCTCGGCGATGTGGGGCCAAACAACGACATTGATATACCCGGATTCGTCTTCCAGGGTAACAAAAATCACTCCTGAGGCAGAACCGGGCCGCTGACGATTGATGACCAAGCCGGCAGCGGTAGCTGTTGCACCGTCACGTAGCTTCCAAAATACTTGAGCGGGATAAATATGGGCTTGCTGTAAGCGTCGTCGAAGCAACGCCAACGGATGTCGGCGCAAGGTGAGCCCCACATGTTTATAATCCGCAACAATATCCTCTGCTTCGCTGGGCTGGCGTAGAAGAGGTTCACCCTCATTAAATTGTGGCGACGGCAAAACAGGTGTAGGTGGCTCGACTCCGCATATCTCCCAAAAAGCACGGTATCGGTGGCCGCTCAAGCTCCCTAAGGCATCCGCTGTCGCGAGACATTCCAGGTCATGTCGATCCAGGTTTGCGCGATAACTCATATCCTGAACATCGAGAAAGGCCTGGTTTTTTCGGGCCATGACGATTCGATGCATTGCAGCTTCGGACAGCCCTTTCACACGGCGCAGGCCCAACCGCAGTATTGACTGTGCTTCCACTTTAGAATCTTTTTCACTGTGTTGAACGTCGACCGGCAACACTTGCACTCCATGTCGGCGAGCATCCTGCACCAGTTGGGCCGGGGCATAAAACCCCATAGGCAGGCTGTTCAGCAAAGCACAGGTAAATGCCGCCGGGTGGTAACGCTTGAGCCATGCAGACACGTAGGCCAGCAACGCAAAACTGGCGGAGTGTGACTCTGGAAAACCGTATTCGCCAAAGCCCTTTATCTGATTACAAATTTGTTCGGCAAACTGGCTGCTGTAACCCCGTTGCCGCATACCTTGCTTCAATTTGGTCTGAAACTTTTCCAGTCCACCACGACGCTTCCAAGCCGCCATACTGCGGCGTAATTGATCTGCCTGCCCCGGTGTAAAGCCAGCGGCCACAATGGACAGCTGCATGACCTGTTCCTGAAATATGGGCACGCCGAGCGTGCGTTCCAGGACCTGTTTTACTTCCGGACTGGGATACGTAACGGGCTCTTTGCCGTTTCGCCGACGCAAATAAGGATGCACCATCTCTCCCTGAATAGGACCAGGCCGAACAATGGCGATTTCAATCACTAAATCGTAATAACAACTGGGTTTCAACCTGGGCAGCATGGACATCTGAGCGCGTGACTCGATCTGAAATACACCAATGGTGTCGGCTTTTCCCAGCATGCGATAGACTTCCGGGTCTTCCGCGGGCACGCTCTCCATGCTCAGGCATTGTCCGGTGTACTCGGAGATATAGGATAAAGCCTTGCGAATCGCTGCAAGCATGCCTAGGCCTAAAACATCAACTTTGAGTAAGCCTAGGGCTTCGAGATCATCTTTTTCCCATTGAATAACCGTGCGCTCGGGCATGGCTGCGTTTTCGATAGGCACGAGTTGGGATAATTTTCCTTCGGCAATGACAAAGCCACCTACGTGCTGCGATAAGTGCCGGGGAAAACCGATCAATTCATTTACCAGGGCGGCTAATAATTCCAGCTTTGGGTTGTCGGGTGTAAAGCCCAGTTTTTTGACGCTCTCCGACTGTAAGATATCCCGGTCCCACCAGTGAATCGACTTTGCTAAGCGATCTACCTGGTCCAGACTCATACCCAGAGCTTTACCGACGTCGCGAATAGCACTGCGGGGCTTGTAAGTACTGATCGTGGCGGCCAGTGCAGCGCGGTCTCGACCATACTTGTGGTAAATGTATTGGATGACTTCTTCCCGCCGTTCATGCTCGAAATCAACGTCAATATCCGGGGGTTCGTTACGCTCGCGGGAGATAAAGCGTTCGAACAAAACAGCCATGCGCGCCGGATCAACTTCGGTAATGCCCAAGCAGTAGCAAATTACCGAATTCGCGGCCGACCCGCGACCCTGGCATAAAATGCCCCGCTCGCGGGCAAAACAAACGATATCGTAGACGGTGAGAAAATAAGGTTCGTAATGCAGTTCATGAATCAGGGCGAGCTCGTGCTTGACCAGCTGTTTAACCTTTGTCGGTGTTCGATCTGGCCATCGGCGACGCATACCCTGCTCCACTAATTTACGCAGCCAGTCGATGGCGGTGTAGCCTGGCGGCACCAGTTCCTTTGGGTATTCATAGTGCAGCTCATCCAGTGAAAAGTGACACTGCGATGCGATGTCACAGGTTGCGGCCAAGAGCTCAGGAGGATAGATCTTTGCCAGTCTTTGGCGAGGCCTTAGATGACGCTCCCCGTTTGGATATAGCGCATAGCCAGCACGATGCAAAGGTCGACCGATCCGGATTGCGGTCAACGTATCCTGCAGCGAGCGGCGGTAGCGTCGATGCATATGTACGTCGCCACTGGCACACAAGGGCAGGTTTAACTGTCCAGATAATATCTGTGAGTACTCCAACCACTTACCGTCGGTATTTTGCATAAGCAGCTCAACCGCAATCCAGATACGATCGTTAAAGTGTTGCTTTAATGTGTCCCCTATATCAATTTGGCTACTCGTGTTTAAACCCCTCCCAGGGCACCACAGGCAAATGCAAGCATCGAGCTGCCGATCGAACAAATCCTCATAGGTCAAGCAGTAACTGCCTTTACTTGCTGCACGCCGGGCCATGGTAATCAGCTCGCACAGTTGCCCGTAGCCAATTCGATCCATGGCCAAAAGTACAAATTTCACATCATTATCTAGGGTGAATTCGCTGCCGATAATCAACCTCGTTTGACCGCTGACTGTGTTGCATTCCTTTAGCTTTGTGTGTGCCCGAACGACACCGGATAACGAGCACTCATCTGTAATGGCTAGGGCACGGTAGCCCAGTTGTTGGGCGTGTTGGATCAGTTCCTCAGGATGTGAGGCACCGCGTAGAAAAGTGAAGTTGGTCAGACAATGAAGTTCAGCATAATCGGGCAACATACTGTATATTTATACAGTATTGATGACGATGATCTCAAATTCCATCTATTATAAGTGCTCAATATACACTTATAATAATCTTATTTAGATATAAAATATTACATTAATTTATAAATATAATATATTGTTTTATATATTTTTTATATATTATAAAATTGTTATAACTTGTGCAATCGTTTTGCAAATATGTTTCCCATAATGATACAATGTTGCCCAAGTGAGAGTAGGCATGGCTTTTAGTTAGATAGCCATTAATCGAGAACCAATCCTCAGAAGGAGCCCCATCCCCTATTTAATAGAAGGGCTCCTATTTGGACCAGCTCTGCGTGCACTCCTCCCATTTTCGTGGGGCTGGTCTGTTTTTAGTCTGGGTTTAGCTTGCTAGGCGACTTTGCGGTGTTTCTAAGGAGCCGCTGGTTAAGTATTACGTATAGAGGGCCTTTCGCCCCGAAGGGGGTCGAAAATCCAAGGCGTGACCAGCTCGGGATGTTTCGTCAGCATACCTTTGAAGTCATCCGCCGGTACACCCAGTTGTTTCAGTGAAGTGGCGGCATTGGCACGGTGAAGTAAATCGAATAGATCCGCCGGTAGATCAAGGCTTCCTGCCGCAGCAGCAACCCTTTTATAAAGACGCTCGTCCGATTTGTGCAAGGACCGCACAAAATGTGGAAGAAGCACGCTATGCAACCCGCTGTGTTCAACCTTAAAAGAACCTCCGATCAAGTGGGCTAGTCTGTGGTGAATACCGAGCTCGGCGCCACTAAGAATGCGCCCAGCCAGTGATGCACCTTCAAGCGCCCATATGCAGGCAGTCCTATCCTGGGGTGACTGTATCAACCGTTGCAATGCGCGATAAATGGTTTCGATTGCATGCATAGCCTGTTGATCGGTTTCTCGCGAGAGCGATCCAGTTGACAACGCGCTGATGGGGTGTGCAAGTGCGTTCATAAGACTGGTCGTTGTCAGCCGTAGTGACATCTGGGCAGTCAATTCAGGGTCATAGATCACCAAATCCGGCACTACACGCTCATCTCGTCCAGTTTCCTTGACGCGACCATCGGTAACTCCGTAGATCATGGTCATTTCAGAAGCAGAGTAAGTAGTTGGAATGGCCACGAAATCGACATTGGTGTCCAGTCGGAGTGCCTTTCCCAACCCTGTGGCTGCACCACCACCAAGGCTAATCAAGGTGTCAGCAGCCACCGTTTGCATCCGTTTCTTCGCTTCCACCACAACATCCCGGGGTACGTGGACCTTAGCACCTGCAAATATATCGACGGGCAATCCTTTGAGAAGCGGCAGTATGCGATCGGCGAATCGTTGGCTGGGGCCGGTCAAAAGGAGGATCCGCTCAGCCCCTCTTGTATCCAGCCAATCTCTCAAATGCGCCAAGGCGTTGTTACCTAGAATAATTTCTGGCTTTACTTGCATGAGCCGGGATGCGGGAGATGTGCCCCGCGCCGATTAAACCGCATCGAGGCCACCGCTCCTACATAACAGTACGAGTGGCTTGTATCTAGTTGATAGAAAGACAACCAGCTCATAATGTACTCGGTACTCGTTACTATTCACAAGCTACTGTAATCGGCTCCGGTTCTGCGCAGGCTTTGCACCTGTACTGGATTTGGTCCGGTAAGCTTCGACCGGAATGACGAGCATCTAGCAACTCACATGAGGCACTACACTAGCGGATCCCCAAGGGGCCAGCGCCTCCTGGCACCGATTTAAGGAAGCCCGCCAAAGGGAGGGGACACAATATTGGCGGGACTGAACCATCCACCCCTAGGGGGTAATTAGCGTACCGAAACTAAGCTAACTCCAGCGTTACACTGGAATTAATTATTGGTAATGTGACCAACGCCGTAGTTAGCCCTCTCTAACGAGCCTTATAAATATTTGAACAGCGTTAATCCTGGCTTGCCCAGATAATCGGTTTTCTTTGTACCTGAGTTTCCCTATCGGCATCCCGACAGTTTGGCAATCCGGTTAATATTGAACATATAAATGTTGAGGTTTACAGATCTGCAGGAGCCCCGATTACCCGCGGTATATATATTCCCGTAATTTTTGCTCCCAAGCCTGCAGAGCTTTTTGCTTGTCGGCATCGAAGGATTGTGTATCGGAGACACGGCCGACGTCCCTTGAAGCATAGTTCAGGACTTTTCCTACATTTTCGGAGGCAATGCCCATTGCGACCATGTTTGTGGCAACAGTACGCCTGATATCATGGATGCGGAAGTCCTTAATATTTGCAGCCTTTCGCACCTTGTTGTGCGCGTAATCGAAGGTGTTCGTGGCCGGTTTACCCTGGTTGGAGAATACCCACTCGTCAGACGCTGACCTCGCTTTTTCCAATTCAGCTAGAGCCATTTCCGATAGGGGTACGCGGTGTGGAAGATTATGCTTGGACCGTTCCGGTGGAATGGTCCACCATATACCGTCGATCTCATCCCAGCGCATTTGACAAACTTCCGACCGGCGTTGAGCTGTAACAAACAGTAGCTTGAATGCACTGTCCAGAGGAGAAGTCAGGCTAGAGTAGCCTTCCCAGGCTTTCCTGATCTCGTCGGCATTCAACACCCGATCGCGCTCGACTTCGACAGAGGGTTTGGGGATACCCAGAAACGGATTGTACGGCAGTATTTCCCCATACAAACGGTGATTTAGGGACCAGTTGTACATTCTCCGGATGACTTGCAAAGTGCGGTTTGCCCATATGGGTCGACCGCTATCTTTAATATCTTCCAACCTGTCTACCAGATTGAAACGGGTTATCGAGTTGAAACTAACGTCCCCAAACAACGGCAGGAGTTCGTTATTTATGAGTTGTTCATCACGTTTCCAGGAAGCTTTGTTTTTCTTTGCGTAGTTTTCAAGGTAGTCTTGGGCAAGATCGGAAAAGGTCGGTACTCGTTTTTCTTTCGCCAGCGCAACATCATTTTCACCGGTCAGAAGTTCGCCTGCGATTGTAGTGGCGATTTGCCTGGCATCATCGTATCCCGTCGTTGGATAGCTTCCAATTTTGTAGCGTTGCCACTTCCCGTCTTTTCGATAAATAAGGTTCCATGTCTTGGTCCCACTATAGGAAACGCGGATTCCAAAATTCACCCCTTTTCTTATTTTGGCGGTATCGAAATAGTCGACACGACCTTGCAACGGGGGTTGCACTTGCTCTAGCCATTGTGTGGTTATTTTTACGGTCGGCATACCGTGGAGATTTACTCGCGAAAGAATATAAAGGCTCGCGTTTCAATACTTTCACGTGGGGGCGCGTCGACAGGCGCGGGGGTTTCAAACGATGTGTGGATGCTAAAGCGGGCTCGCCCATCGGTAGCAGAATCGTAGGTCTTAAGCAAAATAGCCTCACCCAGTTGCATGTTTGGAAAATAGAACCAGCGATGTTTGGGATTGAAGCTGACCAACATGAGTTCGCCGATTCTATCCTGCGCCCGTCGCTCTGTTGGAACAAGATCCCCTGAATCAAAGCTTGCGGCATCACAAAAGGTCAAAGGTGAAGTTAAAACCGGATTGTTAATCGGACGCCAAACGTTGACGATTGCAAAACGATGTTGCACCAGAATTGCTGCTTCGTCAGGAACGATCTCATTCAATCGCTTTGTGGCTGAACGATCCGTGTAATCGTTGTGTACAACCGAAGCGGGTTCTCGCGTTTTTCTTTTTTCTCTTGTGGCAGGATCGTCTGACCTCAACGTATGATCGAATACGACCACTTTGTATGCACCCGTTGCCTCTACGAGCAGGTTTTTTACTTCATCCTCATAGATACTCTTAACTTGAACTTCATCATAAAAATCTGAGACTTTGGTCTGGTGCGCGACCAGGATGAATCCTTCTCGATCCAGTGAGAAACTATTGTCTGAACGCGAGCAAGCACGTCCGTTGCGTATCTGAACTTCCCGTTCTTCAAACTCACCTTCCATCTCGAGTTTAGCGTTCGATCCCCCCACTGATGCCGTGTATACCGGCCGTCTCGAAGAAGGTATGAGGTACTTCAGTTTTCCCGTAACCAAGTCGGACACATCAAATCCTAAAGCCTTGTGGAAATGGCTCGGCGTCGTCAACAAAAATGGTATTCTCGCCCGTAATCCATGCGGTACCTTCAATTGTAGGTATCACGGCATCGTATCCGTCGATTTTTGCAGCTTGAGCCGCACACCCAATGAACTGGCTGCCGATCACGCTCTCATGGACGAAGGGTTCACCGACGTTCAATAAACCTCGTGCCACCCGCTGGGCTACGCGTGCGCTGGTCCCGGTACCGCAAGGGGACCGGTCAATGAGGCTTTTTCCAGCAACGACCACACTGCGTCCATTGGACCCTTGGTGAAGTGGCTCGCCAGTCCACATGCAATGTTTGACACCGCGGATACTTTTGTCTTGCGGATGAACGATGTCAATGCTGTCATTGATTCGGCACTGGACTTCCCAACCCATCCCGCGTAAATCTGAGATGGTATAGTCCGATACACCGGTAAAATTATCCTGTGGCTCGATGATCGGATAAAAGTTGCCACCGTAGGCGACATCAAAAGTCAACGATCCAAGCGGTGGGAGGTCAATTCGCAGGTCTCGTACCAATAGAAATGACGGCACGTTGGTTAGTTTCACAGAGCTAATTCGGTCATTCTTTTGGGTGTATTCCGCCGTGACCAATCCAGCCGGCGTTTCGACTCTAACCCTTCCAGGCAGGCCGGGTTTTACACAGCCATTTTCCAAGGCAAAAGTTACAGAGCCAATGGTGCCATGCCCACACATAGGCAAAGCGCCCGATGTTTCGATATAGATGAGTCCCATGTCAAACTCATCGCTTGAAGGCGGATACAACAAGGCGCCTGACATGGCATCGTGACCGCGCGGTTCAAACATGAGGGCTTTTCTGATCCAGTCATACTCATTCAAGAAATGCTGCCGACGCTCACTTTGGGTTTTACCTTCTAAGTGGGGCGCGCCGTCTATGACAAGACGTACCGGCATCCCTCCGGTATGCCCATCGATGCAATGAAAGACGTGTTTTGTCATCGGTGGCTATCCTTGTCGCGTGATTTAGGCGAATCTTTCGGGGGAATACGGTTTAACATCTATACTGGGCTGTTGTTCCAACGCAAGCTGGGCAATAAGATGCGCGGTAGCAGGGGCTTGGGTCAAGCCCAAGTGTCCGTGACCAAAAGCATACAATACCTGCCTTTGGCGTGTAGCCCTACCAATCACTGGTCTGCTATCCGGTATAGCAGGACGACATCCCATCCACTCTGTACCACCGTCTGCTCGTAACCTGGGAAGAAAACGACGGGCTTTTTCGAGCATGGCGCTCGCCCTGGCGTAGTTTGGGGGTTCATTCAAACCCGCAAACTCAGCACCGCCACCGATGCGCAAACCACAATCCAATTGGGTTGCGACAAAACCGTGTTCACCAAAAATAAGTTCCCTATTTATCGACACACTGTTGTTTGGAATCGTTGTGTTGTAGCCACGCTCTGCTTCTAGCGGAATACGGTCACCGAGCGTTTTCGCAAGTGGACCTGACCAAGCACCTGCCGCCAATACTACCTGATCAACCTGGATGTTATCACTGTACTCCAGTAATACCTGTAACTTACCACTACGACTTTGTATGCCAACCACAGAATCGTGAATAAAATCGACCCCTCGTTTTTGACCCAACTGCGTAATCCCAGATAGCACAGCCTCGGGGTCGGATACCAGATGCCAATCTTCAAGTAAGGTCGCGCCTGTAAAAACCGGGGCTAATCCGGGTTCCATGGCGAGCAGTTCGCCCTGCCCGATGTGTCTGAACTTTATACCGTTATCTGCGCGTAACTTCCATCCTGGCAGCGCCCGCCGGAATTCCTGTTCAGTTTCATAAAGGTGTAGGGCTCCAACCGGGCGAATAGCACTGGATATCCCTGCGGCCTCATACAACGGTTGGCACAATTCCCGTGATAAAAGATTGAGCCTGGCCAAAGCGCGCACGCTTTCACGGAAAACTATTTGCTTGCTTGCCAATACAAACCGAACAAACCATGGCATGGCTTTAGGCAGATAACCCGGCTTAATGGATAGCGGGCCCACAGGGTCAATCAACCATTTTGGAACTTTACGCAGAATGCTCCCGCTCGCGATGGGCAGGACTTCGGCGTAGCCTAGGCCGCCAGCGTTGTATTTGGATGGAGCCGATTCATGATGTTCCGGGTCGATTACGACAACGTCATACGCGTGCTTTTTAAGCTCGTAGGCACATGTGGCACCAATAATACCGGCACCGATGACAGCAGCACGTTTATTCATTAGCAAAAAGTTTTAAAGGTTAAAGTGAAAAGAAACGGATTTTTCACCTCTGAAGCTTATACTTTAAACTTTAAACTTTAATACTTTGCAACTGAGTTTTTTTAACCAAACAAACCGTGTAAATACCACTGATTTTTTTGCTTCAAATCTTGGAAAATCCATAACCGGCCGTCCTGAGGTGAGGTCGCGGTGTAATAGTCACGGCAATATTCATGGTTATCCCACCATCCAGACTCGATGCGTTCGGGTCCATCGATGATACACAGTGACCCGACATGCCAGACGCGGCCTTTTCTATAGCGTAACTTTTGGGGCTTCGGAAACAACCATAAAGGTCGTCGAATAGTGGTAGCCGAAGACACCGCATTTTGCGGATTTGATCGACGCCAGGCGTATTCAGGTCGATGATCGGCAACCAACGTTGGTGTCCATAAGCATTTCGTGCCCAATCGTGCTTCCAATTCATCTAAGGAACGTGCCCAGTCTTGCGCAGGATTACCCGTGCTGAACAAATCTTCAGTGATCGTTTGGTTGGGCAGAAAGTGCCGACTTGATATACGTACACCGATGACGGGGGCTTCCAATTGATATCCTAGGATGTGTTCATGCACAAGCCTTTTCCATTGTGCGAAATCAGGCGTGGGTAAACGGGTCCCTACCGTGAAGTGAGTCGTCGATTGTTCAGTATGGTATAGAGAAACTTGGATCTCTTTGGCAACAGCGCCGACTCGCTGCAGAAAATTTTTTAGCTGCACAAGCAACGATTGTACAGCGAATAGAATTAACTCAGCTTCTCGTGTTTCCATCTCGAGTTCACAGCGGCGATCAAATTCAAGCGGGATAAAATCGGCACTGCGTGGGTCAGGCTGTGTCCCCAATAGGTGATCGATCTGCCGTATCACTTCCGGCCCAAAACGCCGAGCTAAATCGTGGCGTGGCAGTCGCCAAAGCTCATACAAAAGGTCAACACCTGAGGCGCGCAATTTACGGTGGGCGTCCGCCATCAACCCTAACGACCGAATTGGTAATTTCCCTAAACAAGCCCTGAGGTCAGCCTTGTTAGTGATCAGCACTTCCTGCGCGGCGGCGGCTAAAATAGAGCTGGCTGCGGGTGTTGGGGTCACTGCCAAGGAATAGCGGTAGCCCAGTCGCTCCAAGTCATGACGCAATAGTTCGCATAGGGCATCTAACCCGCCAAATAATTTGAGGCTCGCAGCCACCTCGAATACCAATCTGTGTGGAAACTCGACACAAACAGTCGGTGTAAATTGCCGGGCCCAATGATGAAATTTACGTAACTGCTGATGCTCTGCTTCGATATCACGGGGGTAAATCTTTAACCCTGTGCATATCGCCATTGCGGCATTAACACCAAGTCCAGGCACAATTCCCTTTGATTTGGCCTTTTCGGAAGCCTGATAGGCTATGGCACCGTGTTTTGAGGATTCGATTACAACCGCGTAATCTTCTGCACCAATCGATAACACCTCTAGCGTCAGTACTGGGAAATCGATGGCTACCCAAAGAAGTGACTTACGTGCGGTCTCTTCTTTGGGTGCTAAAGTTTGGAGGGGGACAAATTGTGCTGCGGGCTGCATTACAACTCCACCAGAATCTGGGAGCGGTTAAAGCCCCCCCGGGCTTTGATAATATTGACGGCCACGCCACCGATGACTGATTGTGTGTGTAAGCGCAGTGCCGCACAGGTAGCACGCCATTTTGTATCAACGGTATGGAGGACAACACCAATGGTTTCCCCCGCCTCTGCTGCCAACTGCAAACGACGTGTCTCCAACGCCGATAAATGTACGGGCCAGGCCAAAACCATGCCGCAGGATTCCGTGTAAAGGAGTCGCTCCATAGCCCAAGAGATGTTGCCCGATTGGGCATCGACGACCAAGACGTACTGTAAATCCAGTCCAGCATTGGCGAGTGCCGGGGCGTACGGCAGGTAGGGTGGAGCGACCCACACAATTTGACGTCTTTGTTGATTGAGACGAAGCATGGCCGGAAGCAGTAATCGTAATTCGCCTATCCCCCAGTAGGGCACCATCATTTCGATCAGTGCCTTATTCGGCCAACCCTGTGCAGGTAAAGCCTGGTCGAGTTCTGCAAAGCCGGTACTGATACCAGCATCGCCACCTTGGGTACTATTGCCTTGCCACAAGAGGTGGTGTTTGCTTGCCACGGACCCTTTTTTCATGACTGTATATTTATATACTGGTTTTATAACCAGTATATAAGCATGAAAAAAACGCAAACACAAATAAAAACAGGTAGGTGAAACTACTTTAAAAATGAGTATTATTTTTTTATGATTAGGTGGTTATATAATATTTTTAAAGTAAATAGTAAAATAAAAACTCTCGCCAAGACGCCGAGTTCGCAAAGGTTTTTTTAGTAATACATTTCCTTTCTTGGCGTGCTTTGCGTCTTCGCGAGATAACACAACGCTTCTGAAAATTATCCCCGCCTTACGTTTGCTATTTATGAAATTGCTTCATTTCTTTTATTGCCGGTGCGGGTTGAAAGCGCGCACCGTACTGATCGGATAATTTCTCCAGTTTGTCGATAATCTTTGCATGCCCGGTGGAGTCTAAGTAGCGAAATGGACCGCCTAGAAAAGGAGGAAACCCTAAACCGAACACTGCGCCAATGTCTCCGTCGCGAGGTGCACGTAATATGCCCTCCCCCAGGCAGTGGGCCGCCTCGTTTATCATTTGTAAGACGCATCGTTCGGCTATAGTTTGCTCTGACAGCATACTGCTGGGCTCAATTGCAAGTAACGTGTATATGGATTGGTCGACTTCTTTTTCATGATTCTTGTTTTTTCTTTCAGCGTAGACGTAAACACCTTTTTTGTTCTTTCGGCCCAAACGCTGATCGTCAACGAGCCTTTTTATGCCGTCAACTGGTTGCATGCGATCGCCAAACGCGCGATGTAATGTTTCTCCGACTTTGTATGCAACATCGATTCCCACTTCATCTAACAAGGCAAGTGGCCCCAGCGGGAAACCAAAGTTTCGCAGGCTTTCGTCTATACGCTGTACAGGCACACCCTCCATCAATAAATAGCCTGCTTCTGCCATATAAGGAGCCAGTATCCGGGTGGTGTAAAAACCGGGACCGTCGTTCACGACGATAACGGTTTTCCCTTGCCTTTTGCCAAGATCCGAGCAAGTTACTGTAATCCAAGGCGCAGTCTTTTCCGTCACTACGATTTCCAATAGAGGCATTTTTTCCACGGGTGAGAAATAGTGCATGCCTATTATCTTTTCAGGGGATTTGGCCTCTGCGGCGATATCGGCAATGGGGATGGCCGACGTATTCGTTGCGAAAATGGGAAATTCCTGTCTTAACGCTTCAATATCCCGGATCATCTGCTGCTTTAGCGCAAGGTCCTCAAATACGGCTTCAATGATCAGGTCGCAATTAGCCATCCCGCTGTAGTCCGTTGTACCTGATAAGCGGGCTATGGTTTGCGCACGCAGTAAAGGTGTCATCGCCTTTTTCTTTACTCGACCCGTCAGCAGACCCCCCACTTGTGCGAGTCCACGGCTCAAACCCGGATCATCTTTGTCCTTTAACCGTACAGGAATTTTGGCGTTGTTGATCGAAACGTAGGTTATCCCCGCCCCCATCA
This sequence comes from Arenicellales bacterium, assembly GCA_030066885.1. Classification (GTDB taxonomy): domain Bacteria; phylum Pseudomonadota; class Gammaproteobacteria; order Arenicellales; family JAANXG01; genus JAHEKE01. The sequence goes on from JASJAT010000011.1 coordinate 21,189, forward strand.
ATCCGGCTCCTAACACACCAATTTTCCTGGCAAAACGCGGTTGTACTTCTGGATTGTCAACACCGTTCTCTTTCTTAAGAGAAGTAACACCACGGAAAATATTAATGAGTTGTTCAGCTTGTGGGCTCACCGCCAAGTCACCAAAAGCGCTTGCCTCAGCCTTGAGACCTTCCTGGAACCCCCGTTCTAATCCGACGCGCACGCATTCGAGTATTTTTTTAGGAGCCGGATAGTTACCCCGGGTCTTCGCCCATGCTCTTTTACCCGCTTGTTCAAACAAAAACTTACGCCCCAAAGGGTTGGCCGAAAGCACCCAGTTGCGCATCGATTTCAATGAGACAGTAGGGCGACGCTTTGCTTTACCTTCCAACATCAGTTTTTTGCCTTGCTCGATGGCGGCGTCAATCAGGATTTCTTTAGCGACCATTTCGTCAATCAGCCCCACCCTAAGAGCCCTTTGTGCACTGAGTTTTCGCCCGGTTAGCATGAGATCCAAGGCGGTTTCCACTCCAACCAAGTAGGGCAGTCTTTGCGTTCCGCTGCCGCCTGGTAACAAGCCCAGTTGCACTTCGGGAAGGCCCAGGCGAGTCGATGTGTCGTTCGAAGCTACCCGTGAATCGAAAGCCAAAACAAGTTCAAGACCTCCACCCAGACACGGACCATGAATCGCCGCCACGGTGTTGAGGCGCAGGTTGGCAAAACGATTTTGTATTTTTTGTGCGCTTTGCGATAGAGCGCGTGCCTGCTCTGCTGTCTTCACCTCTTGCAGCATGTCCAGATTAGCACCTGCTATAAAGCTATCGGGTTTAGCTGAAGCAAACACCAGAATGGAAAGGTCGGTTCTGCGTTCTAACTCGGTGAGTAAGGACTCGAATTCCTCGATGGATTCCCGTCTTAGGGTATTAACTGATTCGGTTGGGTCATCTATCCAGGCAATTGCCACACCGGCGCCGCGCGCCTCCAGCCTGAGCATAGGCGTACGCATCACGCGGCCTCGAGTACCATGGCTGCACCGAGGCCTCCAGCAGCGCAGGCTGTACACAAGGCGAGTTCACCGTCCCGCCGCTTTAGTTCCTTTAGCGTTTGCATAATTTGTCTCGCACCGGTGGCCGCAAATGGGTGACCCAGTGAAATCGAGCCTCCACTGACATTGAACTTATCCCAGCCGATTTCACCGATGGGCTGCGATCGATTTAGCCTTTCCTCAGCAAATGCTTTCGACTCGAAAGCTTGAGTATTCGATAAAATTTGTGCGGCAAAAGCCTCGTGCATGTCGATAACATCGATATCCTTTAAGGTGATCCCCGCGCGGTCTAAGGCGATCGGCGTGGCGAACGAAGGTCCCATCAACATCTGCCAGTTGGGATCTAAAGCGGCAAAAGCGTAGCTTCTTATATAGCCTAGCGAGGGGTATCCCGTTGCTTTGGCCTGATCCTCCCGCATCAGTACCAAGGCGCTAGCCCCGTCTGTTAGCGGCGAGCTGTTGCCCGCAGTTACCGTACCGTGACGTCGGTCAAAGACTGGCCGCAGGTTCTTATACTTAGTGAGATCGGATTGTTCCCGAACCAGGTTATCCATGCGTGCGACGTTATAGTCCGGTGGAACATAAGCACGCATAACCTGATCGTCGAAGAAGCCTTCCGCCCACGCCCTGCTCGCCCTTTCGTGGCTGCGGTGAGCGTACTCATCCTGGGCTTGGCGGGTGATGCCGTTTTCTTTGGCCATTTTTTCTGCGGCCTCACCCATGGAATAGTCCGATGAAGGCTCCTTTAATGCCGGGGGCACTGGAACGACATCCCGCCATCGGACCCGCTTAAAAGCGATCAAGCGTTGACTGAGGTTTTTTGCCTTGTTGGCTTCGACCAGAGCGGTTGCCAGTCGCCTCGATACTGTAATTGGGACATCGCTTGCACTTTCTGCGCCGCCGGCAATTCCGCAGCTTATGCTCCCAGTCGCAATCGCCTCTGCGACGTTAACGGCACTCTGATAGCTGGTCGCGCAAGCCCTGGAGACGCTGTACGCGTCTACTGAAACCGGCATCCCGGTGCCCAATACCACTTCACGGGCAATGTTAGGTGCTGTTGGAGTCGGGATGACTTGACCGTAGACGACCTGCTCTACGTTGCCTGAATCGAGACCGGTACGTTGCAATAACTCAGACACGACCATCTTGCCTAAGTCCCGTGCAGTTAAGTCCTTGAACACAGTACCCTGTTTGGTAAAGGGTGTACGTAAACCAGCAACTATGGCCACCCGTTTGCCCGGGGAAGTGGAAAACGCCCTATCAGTATTTTTGTATTGAAATTCCGTCATGCGTTCCTCCGTGCAGGTGTTTTGCCTGGGGTCGAGTGCGCGTTTTTGGGTAAGATATCAAATAAACATTATTGTTCAATTAAAACACCTTTACGATCTCTGAGCTTAAATGGGTAAAAAGAAATTGATTCTCGCTTCATCGTCTCCTTTCCGGCGAGCACTGCTCAGCCGTTTGATGGTGCCCTTTGATGTGGTTGCACCAGACATCGACGAGACACCTTTACCCAACGAGCCTGCGATCGATCTGGTGGTCCGGTTGGCGACGGAAAAAGCCAACATAGTAGCAGGCCGAACAAAAGATGCACTTGTGATCGGAAGCGATCAAGTCGCCGTTCATGGTGAAGACGGGATTGTTGGTAAACCTACGGATCACGATCACGCTGTACGTCAGCTCCGTCAAGCGTCCGGTCAAACCGTCGTGTTGTATACCGGTCTCGCCCTCGTCAACAGCAATACAGGACACACCCAATCCGACGTAGTGCCCTATACGGTCAAATTCAAGACATTGACCGACGATCAGATCGAGAGCTACTTGCTTAAAGAAAAGCCTTATGGATGTAGTGGAAGCTTGCGGGCCGACGGTTTGGGGATAGCGCTGCTCGAACGTTTTAAAGGCGATGATCCTACCGCCTTGATTGGTTTGCCGTTGATCCGGCTGGTGAGTATGCTGGAGGCAGAAGGGATGGCGCCTATCTGAGTGGCTAGTTAGCTAGTGGCTGGTAGCGAGATAGCTGCTAGTCACTCGTGACTCGATACTAGCTACCGCTAGTGATTTACCAATCGTAGTCTTGCCTCCCTTTATCTAAGGCCTGGCAGGCTGAAACTGGTATTCAACTGCAATGTCTTTGCCAGTCCTATCCCAACCTGTTTGGCGAAACGATCGAGCAAGCTCTCCTCGTGGGTGTAGTCGACGATTTTTTCAGCCCCGATGATTTCGCGGGCGACATAACCAGTACTGCCAAATTCATCCACTAGCCCAAGTTTCTTCGCCTCTTCACCGGTCCAGAACAATCCACTAAAAAGATCGGGATCGTCACTTAGCCGGTCGCCACGACCTTGCTTCACTATGTCGATAAACTGTGTATGAACCTGATTTAGGATGCTGGTTGCGTGGTTTTTGCCGGCTGAGTCTAATGGAGAAAATGGATCAAGGATCCCTTTGTGTTTGCCGGCAGTGATAAGTCGACGCTCTATGCCGAGCTTTTTCATAGCATCCACAAATCCGAAACCCTCCATCAGCACACCTATAGATCCTACGATACTGGCTTTGTTTACGAAAATCTTATCGGCGGCGGCGGCAACGTAATAGCCGCCTGAGGCACAAATATCCGAAACCACTGCATGCAGAGGGATGTCAGGATACTTTTCACGCAACCGTCTCATCTCAGAATTGATGTAACCGGCTTGTACCGGACTGCCTCCGGGGCTGTTGATGCGAACAATAACCCCCTTAACATCTTCCGCCTCAAATGCCGAGCGCAGTCCCGTTACTACGTCATCCGCCTCTATGTCTCCGCCAGCCGCGATTACACCTTCTACGTCCACAAGAGCTGTATGTTCGCCGTTCGTTGTGGGTACCTCGGAGTCCATCAGGACAAATAATAAAAATAAAAAATAAGCTGCAAAGAAAGCCTTAAAGAAAATGTTCCATCTGCGACTTCGTTTTCGCTCCTTTAAATTTTCCCATAGATACTCCCTAAGTAAGCTGTTCTCCGTCGTGGTCGGAGCGATTCCTTTTTGTGATTCAGTTGTTGACGGCTCGGTCATCATTGGTTCTCGTAAAATAATGTAATTCCGTTATTATCGGACAAGGTGACTTTCCCTTCTAGCTCACACACCGTCAGAGGTACCAACCCCAGTCCATTACACGGACCGCCCAGACACGAGCCGGTCGCAGGGTCATACAGAGCACCATGGGTTGCACAAATCAAGTTCATCTTGTCCAAATCAAAAAAGTCGTCATTGATGAAATTCAATTTTAGTTCCATGTGGCTGCACCGATTTATGTAAGCATAGACTACGTCGCGAAATCGGATCGCAAATGCAGGCAAGACCTCATCATCCTTGAGCACGGTGAACTCTATCCCGGAGCCGTCGCTCTTCAGCTCCTCGCTTAAACAGATATATGAGTCCTTCCTTGTTGTGTCGTTGGTCATGACATCATGCCTCTATTCCAGCTGTGCTTAGTTTCTGTATCACCTGGCTAAGTTCGAGTGGCAGCGGACAGTTCAGCTCGATAGTCGTCGATGTCACCGGATGAATAAACCTGATGTAGTCTGCGTGTAGAAACAAACGCCTTAAGCCGATCGATCTGTAGAAGCTATTGACCTGTTTAATCCCGTACTTCTCATCACCGATTATGGGGTGGCCCGACGTTGCTGCGTGCACACGTGCTTGATGGGTTCGCCCTGTGATCAGCCTTATGCCAACAAGGGTGCTGTTATCGAAATTTTGCAGCGATGTGAATTCACTTTTTGCGTAGAGGCCATCTTTTACAGGTAATACCATACGCTCGCCAGAGCGTTCCACATTCTTGCGCAACGGAATTTCAACCACCAGATTCTTTACCTGCCAGTTGCCATGCACCAACGCTTGATACCGCTTCGTAAACCGATGCTCCTCTTCAGAGTTTTGGCGTAAATTCTCATGTAGCGCGCGTAATACGCTGCGTCGCTTTGACAGCACCAAACAGCCGGAAGTTTCCCTATCCAGCCGGTGCACCAGCTCCAGAAAACGGATCTCGGGTCGGGTTTCTCTCAAATGCTCGATTAACCCGGTGGGGACTCCGCTCCCAGCATGTACCGCAATTCCGGCTGGCTTGTTAACCACCATCAGATATGGGTCTTCAAACAGTATGTCGAGAGGCAAATTTATCGGTAGTGCCCTTTTCGGCGGC
>JASJAT010000012.1 GCA_030066885.1 Arenicellales bacterium
AGGTCAGCATGACCGGAAACGGTCACGGAGCGGTAGTGGGCAACAATATCAGTCAGTGCGAGCTTTATTTCACCGGCTACGTTTTCCTCGTCTTTCGAAAATTCAAACTGACTCAGTAAATGCCCAGTACCCTGCTGGATCTTAAGACCAATACCCGATGGAATGTATTCGTTAAGGTGGGTGAGATCAGGAATAAAGGATTCAGGTAAGGTAGCAACCACTTTCAGGTTTTCTCCACTGTCTGCCAATCCGGTGTCGCGGACAGTAGTTACCAACTCGAACCCACGGTCCTTCAGGTAGGGTTCGTTGTCTTCATCTGCCAGAGTGAACTCGTCGAACACCAACCGAAGTGTGGTCAATGTATGCCCCGGTAGTTTGGTCACTTCACCACGCAGACTGCCTTGACCTTCAACCGTATAGTGTAAATATTTGGTTACGAGCCGTCTCGCGTTTGCTAATAGGGTACTATCAGGAAGGAGCTTTCCGTGGTCGAAGCTTAGGCTAGCGGTTAAATCGATTTGGCCTTGGCTATCAATATTGATAGGTAGCCCTTGGTGAATAACATTCAGCGCATCCAGGTTTTTTACAAGACCCGCGACGGATATCGTGCCGGAAATATGTTCAGATACGTCTTCAAACGTGGAGCCCCTGATTACTACTGGATCCAGATCGACGTTGGCCTGAACCTGCAGATTGGAACCGAACACCTCATTTTCCAGTTCGAATTTCGCCCCCGTCAACTCTAACGTTGAACCAGATAACGTGGTTGGTCCGCCTCGAGTGATGACAGAGTAACGACCGACATTGGCCTCACCGTGCCCGGTAATTCTGAACTGTTGAACCCATATCTCTTTGATTTGTTTGGCGTTTAGGTTCGTCAGTGTTATCCGCCAGGGTTTGCCCGCTGTCGGATAAAGCTGCTCGGGCGGGACCTGTGGTGGATTGGTCAGGCCTGGGATATCCGGCGTAAGCGAAGCCTCTAGTGGTTTGGCACCGAGCGGGAGGCGACGACGCAGGAAAAATGAAAGTCCCGCCGCTTCAATACTTGAAGCCTCAAAATTTTTTAACGGGAGCTTCCACCACTGAACCCATAGATTTCCTTCATCTACCTCGAGATACCATTGGGCTCTTGAGGTCTGGGCACGGACTCTCACTTCTTTTGCGTTTATCAGACCCGGTACGATGCTCCAGCCACTGGACCAGTGCAGCTGAAATTTCTCCGGTTTTAAATTCACAAGATCCGGTCCCAACTCCGTATTTAGGAATGCGTTAATGAGGACCAGGTATGTCAACTCAACCCCAATGATTACCTTGATGGTTGTAGTCAAAAACTTTTTCATAGAACGAATGTTAACAAAACCTGGGGCGCAGTGGGGTTTTCCCTAAACTTAACCGACTCGGTCTAAAAAATATTGTTAGTGGGTTTCACGTTATGATAAGTTGTCAATGTTAAATGCAAACGGAATTGATATGACAAGGGAGAATGGTCATGCCAAGGAAGCCGAGGTTCAACCTGCCAGGTTATCCACTGCACCTCGTTCAACGTACTCATCATTGTATGCTCTGCTTTTTCAAGGATGATGATCGCAGGTTCTATTTAGAAAGCTTGCACAATTCGTGTGAAAGGTACAGTTTGGATATCCATGCCTATGCACTTATGCCGGATCATGTTCATTTACTGGCTACGCCGGGACAGCATAACAGTACGTCAAGAGCGATACAGGCTTTAGGCTGCAAATACAACCGCTACTACAATTCGACATACGAAAGGTCAGTAACTCTGTGGGAAAACCATTTTGAGGCTCGGTTAGTCCATGACGAGCGGTATTTTTTGATATGTAGCCGGTATATTGAGCTGACCCCCGTCCGTTGTGGGCTGGCTATTCGGCCGGGAGACTACATTTGGAGCAGCTATAGAAGTAATGCACTTGGTGAAAAAAACGCGTTGTTGACCCCACATGCAGCCTATTTGGCACTGGACCGCAGGATCTCACGTCGACACGTTTGTTATCGGAAACTATTTGAAGTGGAAACCAATATTGCGAGCGGCGCAGTCGGTAATAAGGAGACGGAACTAGCGATTTAATAAAACGATTAGCCGCGGGGGATTACACAAGGCCATCTATGGCCATTTTCCCCATTTATTGTCCCTGATAACGTTCCAGCTTGAATTCCACCAATTTTAGGGCGTCCTTCAATCTGGGTAATACCTTTTCATCGTTGCGCTTTTCTGCTCTTTCGATTTGCACCCGCCAGAATTCAATTTCTTCTTTTAGTCTTTTTTCAAACAAATCCATCTATTACTTTTGGCTCATGTTAGTTTGGTTTAGAACGGTATTCTGGTCGCACGGCCTGGCAATTGATTGACATTACACGCCGATTACTTGACCCAACGCGCTGTCATTGGTAGACAACGAGGTTACCCCATCGACTCTGGAGCGTGGAATGACAACAACCATCTTTGCCCCAGCTATGGATTTAACGTGGAAGGTCATCGAATCTTATGGCTGTGACCCAGCGCCTTTGTTCAAGTCGCAGCATATCGATGTTAGAAACATATCCGATCCGAACGCACGCGCCAGCAAGTCCGCGTTAAACGCAGTTTGGGCCGAAGCGGCAAAACGCATAGACGACCCCAGTTTTGGATTGAGAACAGCGGAGTTCTTGCACCCATCACACATGGGCGCGTTGGGTTATGCCTGGCTGGCGAGCACATCGCTTAGAACGGCTCTAAGCCGGTTGTCTCGTTATGTACATTTCATCGCAGATAATGTCGAAGTCGACTTAGAAGAGAGTAATGGAAACTTCGGGATCACTGTTAAGGAGGCCGACGTAACACACAGGATGTCTTGGGCGTCTGATTCTTCTTTGGCTACCGTGATCACGCTCTGCCGCGCAAACTACGGGTCTGGTTTAAATCCAGTAGCAGTGGATATTCAGCACAAAGAACCACGAAATTCGGGAAACTATTTTGCTCTGTTCAAGTGTCCTGTTCGTTTCGGTAGTGAAGTAGACCGGATAACGTTAAAAACCGAAGAAGTGGACAAGAAGTTGCCGAGCGCTAATCCGCAACTCGCTCAGCTGAGTGACCAAGTCATGATTCAAACCTTGGCCCGGCTTAACAAGGAGAGAATTGTACCCCGCGTAAAATCCACAATAATCGACCTCTTACCATCGGGTAACGTAAACGATGAAATGGTAGCGGAAGCACTCAATATGAGTACGCGAGCATTGCAACGGAAGCTGCAAAAAAAGGAAACCACGTTTAAGCAACTATTGACTGAGATACGGCAGGAACTTGCGGATAAATACATTCGTAACAATCAACTTTCCTTAACTGAAATATCGTTTATGCTCGGGTTTTCTGAGGTGAGTTCTTTCTCTCGGGCCTTTAAACGGTGGACTGGTGAATCACCGAGTGAGTATCGTCACTCTGCACGAGCCTAATCATCGTAAAGATGCCATCCATATGATCTCGCGGTATTGATAAAAAGCATGTCACATCAGAATTGTTTATGTAGTAGTCGTAAGACCCAAGCTAATCATTAGGTTAAATCGACTTCCTTAGGGAAATACTCGCGTAGGCGATGTAACTACGTAGACAAAACAAATCTCAGAGCCTTGATGTATTTGCTCCAGCATGCTTAAGTAAGCGTTGGGGTGCTCGTCTATGGTTTCCAGATTTTTGAGCAGGTCACTTATTAAAATGGTGTACCGCTCAAAGACAATTCTTAAACTACTAACTAACGTTGCTCTGGCTTGTAGGTGACTACAACTATGCAGAGTCACGTTCCGCCTGATGTTCCCGCTTATGTCAAAGAACTGATGCAACCTACCCCAAGCGGGATCAGGAAACTCCTAGCGGCTTGGGATGGTATAAGCCCCGAGACACAAATGCTGATCCTGTCCAAATTCGATGAAGTTCAGGCTCCGCCCCATTTAATTAGAAAGGTGTATGTCAAAGCATTGGATAGCAGGAACGCTTACGTGCGCTATCTCGCCGCCAGGAACTTGAAATTTGAACGTAGCCTCTCCGAAGAAGAAAGGGTCTTAAAAAACAGGATTGAGAACGATCCAGAGCCATTGGTTAAATATGCTCTTTTAGAAAATCCATCCAGTTTATCGGTGATGTACGATGAAGCGTTCAAAGACGCTGATTCGTTTTTCGCGCTCCCACAGGAAGCACGTTTGGCCAAGCTTCGTTTGATTGTTGGCGGCGGTAAATGGATTGCAGGGCTTTTATCGGAAGCGGTGGATAAACACCTTAAAGATGGGACAGTTTCGGAAGTTGAACTATATGAAATTTTGGCTGATTACCTGACCAAACCTGCTTTTAGAGAGAGATACGCCAATACTCAACAGACCTATGATGGATATAACGAATACACGAAGGGCAGTGATATAGAGAGTTTGTGGGAACTTGTCCCCAAATTGCCGGGGAGCCTATCCGTCTTGCTCATAGAAAACCTACCTGAGGCCTCCGGTCTGAAGACTGAGATACCCAAAGAGGTAATAGATGCAATGACGGATACCCAGGTGGAGTTGTTGCTAAGTCGAAAGGATGTTGGGCTGAAGGAGCTTAGAAAAAAAATATTTTGGGAGGAGGGAGATCGGAATGAGAGACTACGAAGTGCTTCTATCCGAGTGAATTTCAGCCTCGATAACGACGAGTTTGCAAAACTACTTACAAAGCCACCAAAAGAGAGAATACCGATACTCGAGGACTTGGGTATGATGGCACAGGACCTAAGGCTTTGTATCTATGATGCGATACACGACGCATTATTCGCATCTGACGCGAGTCTGTTTGGAGGCGACTATGAGTATGCACTTCTTGCTCGTGATCACCTGAAAAGGAGACTCGAAGAATTGGAAGACTGGGAACGGGAGAGTGAGCTGACAGATTTACGCTTGTACAGATTGGCACAAACTGCTGTGCCTTGGGATTCAAGCAAAACGGGGTCGTCACCCTCTGGGGTGTTAAACTTTCTGGCAGAGGAAATCGTCGCGGGCGACACTTGGGCAACGTTCACGGCATTTTTTAAAGCTTGGCGCCGGAAACAAGATGAATTGGAAAACGAGGAAGATCCTATAGCGGCGAAAAACAATCTCCTTAGATATTTGCCTCGAATCTATGAAATCAAGGGTGACAATACCGATTTAGACCTGTTCGCCGGAATTGACCAGCGACTAAAGGATATTCGGCAAGCCGTCGATTCAACCAGCGTTGCAAAATATGAAGACCTGCTGGCGAGTCACGAGCAGAACATAGTTGAAAAGCAAGAATACCGACTGAAAGAATACACCGATGCCTTTCAGACGGCGCTGAACAAATTGCAAGTCGAACAAAAAGGGCAAAGGAAGCTTATGTATACCATCACCGCTTTATTGATTTTGATTCTCATTGCAGTGCTGGTCCTTGTGTTACCTTTTTCATGGGCCCCTTAAACCGGGGACAGTATACTTTTTAACGGTCAGTCTGAACGAGTTGTACCCTCGTGCCGATCGAATCTCGGCAAAGGCACCGCCCGATCATTTTCTACGTTAAAAAGTATACTGTCCCCGGTATAGGACGCATTCAAACCAATAAAGCCTGCTCGATATTCTCAACCAAAAAAGCTATGCCGATTCCAGCAATAACCGCGCCGGCTATACGCGGTTTGAAAGCCTGGAAGCTTACGTCGGTCCACAATGCTCGCACTACCCACATTGTTGCAAGCGCAATCACATACTGAACCAAGGCAAAACCAAGCAGATAAGCAAAAAGCGGTGTATCCTCAGCCCCGACGATGCTCTCACCGTAGGCGTACCCATGAAACAATCCAGCAAAAAAGAAAAAAGCGCTGTGAAAATACGGTGGTAATTTGTGCGCGGATAGAATCAATCCACCTGAAAGTAAAATCGATGCAGCGATAACGATTTCCACTGCAGGTAGCGTATAACCGCTAACTAACAGAAGACATCCAAGCACAGTTGCCGACACGAAGATCAACGGGGTGAATATTCGATAAGGCATGAACACGGCAGTCAGGCCAACTGCAAGAATGAACGCAAAGTGGTCAATACCAATCACGGGATGCCCGAATCCCGACAATAGTCCTTGCCCGAACGTATTGGGCAGGGTCCCTCCCATCGCGTGGTGCGCTGCAGCAGGTTCGACCATCACCACCAACGTTGCTGTAAAAAATAAGCTATTTACGAACTTATTCATTTTGTTGTCCTCTTGTCCTTTCGAATACGCGTGGGCCATGATAAATGAAAGGTATGAATGCTGAAACTGTCGAAGCGAACGTGGAAGGTGCACAGCTACTCACGGGTACCGATCTTCACCGCGTTGTGATCGAGGAGCATTTGCTCAACGCCGATTCTCAAGTGTGGATTGCGACCGCGGATCTCAAGGATATGCACGTGCGAATCGGCCGTCGGTTCAAGCCTATCTTGGAAACCTTCGATGGCATGGCAGAACGGGGGGTGAGTTTCCGTATCGTGCATAGCACACTGCCCTCAAGATATTTCCGAAGAACCCTGGAAGGTTTTCCAAGGCTGACAGGAGGGGCCCTGGAGCTCCAAGTCTGTCCCCGGTCCCATTGGAAAATAGTGATTGTCGACGGCAACTTCGCATATTGCGGTTCGGCAAACTTCACTGGCGCTGGACTGGGAGCGAAATCTGTCAATAAGCGAAACTTAGAGGTGGGCACAGTGTCGAGCGATCCTGCTTGGGTGCAGCAGCTCGAGGCTTTGTTCGATAGTTTCTGGATCGGTGAATATTGTGACGATTGTCGCCTTCGAGACATCTGTCCCGATCCAATCCGATAGATAGTCCAAAGAACAAAGTTTAAAGAAACTATTTTTTGCCTTTAAACTTTACCCTTTAAACTTTTTACTTATCTATCTGTTTCGGTTTGTGTTAAGCAAATTAGCGGAATGTTTGGAAAGGCCTAAATACCGTTCTATCTTCTGTACTGCTTTGTTTTTTGACATCCCGAAAGTAAATGCGAATGCCAAGCCATTACTGTCTTGACCATGGCCAAATCCTACAGCACAAGATTCAGATGACCACTCTGCGTTGAGCAACCTGCCGTCATCGCATTCAGCACTTACCTTCCCTTTCTGGCCTGCACATTTGCCAGGTGGTGGCCCAATAGAAGTTAAACTGGTGCGACCGTGACATTGAATTCCAGAAGTTTCTCCTCGCATCGAAAAAACACCTTCAGCTACAAACAGACTTGTATCGATATTTAGTTGTGGCGCAGCTGTACCATAGAAAACCTCGTTATAGTCTTCAAAGATGCCTATAGCCGGATGCGATGCGCACCCGGTGACAGCCATAGATACTAACAATATCAGCATGGATTTATGCATGACCCGATAGAAAGTATACCTATAAAACAGTGACGAGTAGCTTGTATCTAATAGCTAGTAAAACCAGTTACCGAACTAGCTAGTCGCCACTAGCCACAAGCCTCTCTTCTGTATTCCGGTTCTGCGCCTGCTGCTTGGAGCTTCGGCCGGAATGACGGGGATTGAATTTGTCATTCCCGCATGTCGTTATCGGGAATCCACCTGCGTCGCGGTAAGGGAGTTGTTTCAAATGGATTCCGGCTCTACCTCGCTGCGCGGTGCTTCGGGCCGGAATGACAGGATTACGTTTGGCAGGGCAGAATAATAAGCTGGGTAGCGTGCACCCAGAATGGGCTTAGACCAGGAAGTCTTGGATTTAAGTCGGTTTGAAGCGTTGGACGTTGACGTGTCTGAAGTCGAAGTTCAACAAACCCAGGCGTTCTTTGAATTTTTCTTCCAAGGATTTATCGCACGAAACCAGTACGGAAAGCTCGCAGGACGTGGGGCTTTTACCCTCTATTGCCGGAATCACCTCCGCTCCTTTTTTAGCGAAATCATTGGCAATCCTTGCTCCACGCTTCTTGGCGAGGCTACGAGAAAACAAGCCTCTGACCCTACAAACAGCAACAAATGTACGTTCTTTGTTCATATTCACCCCTTTGAATATAGGATCCTTTTTACTCTGAGTAAAGCTATGCAAGGGATGAGACAGCCAAAGGCCCTTGCGAACACGGGTAGAATACCCCCTAAAAACAGTATTTTCCTGGAGATTGTCGTTTGTACAACCCCCGTCTATCTTTACATGTCTTAGCGATTTCGGTCGTCCTGGGGGTTTTACTGCCTCCTCTCGCCAGCCTGGTCCGGCCGCTTTTATTTCCGAGCATTTTTTTTCTCATGCTCTTTTCTCTTATGCAGATCGATTTAAAAAGCGTCAGCAGGGCAGCCGTAAAGTCACCCTGGCCGGTGATGACTATTGTTTTATGGCAGATGTTGGCCTTGCCGTTGATCTTCGGTACGGTGCACGTGTTTGCGCCTTTCTCAGGTACATGGTCCGAAATCGTGTTTCTTACTGCATGTGCGGGGACGATATTTGGTGCGCCGGCTTTTGCGCAACTAATCAATCTTGATTCCGGCCTGACATTGTTAGGTGTTATCGCGTCGACTCTGGTAATGCCTTTCAGTCTCCCCTTGCTCGCTTTGTGGATTCTTGACAGTACCGGAGAGTTTGACTTCGCCGCCTACACACTACGGCTTTTTACATTCTTAGTTTGTCCCACTCTAGTTGCTATTGGCTACCACCGTTTTGCCAGATCCGACGTGCGTCTAAGTAATCAAGTATTGCAGTTGGGGAGCGTGTTCTTTCTAAGTTTGTTCGCAGTGGCCGTAATGGACGGTGTAGGTGAACGGCTGATAATGGATACGAAGCCGATACTGACGCTATTGGCGCTTGCCTTTGGAATCCACGTCACGTTTTTTTTCTCCACCGCCCTGATTTTTCGCTACGTCAACCGGTCTATCGCTTGGACTGCAGGTCTATTGAGTAGTTACCGAAATTTAGGTTTATTGTTGGCTGTGGCGGGGTCACTGCTACCCAATGATTTTATCTTGTTTGTCGCGTTGTGGCAGGTACCGATGTATATCATGCCAATGCTGGTTCACAAGTCGTTCAGGGTAGTGGGAGGTTACGGGTGCCCGCCCGAGTCATGAAAGATGTTTGTTACTATAGTAAGTCAAAAATTTGTTTGCTATCTTCGTGTATTCCGGCAAAACTGGACCCGTTTAAGGTTGTCGTTTTGCCACGTAAAAGAAAGAGATGGAGGAGAATATCGATGCGTATTCAAACCAAATTTGCTGTCACCGTAGCGGTACTGGCATCTCTCGTAAGTACCTTTGCTTATGCAGAGAAATGGGACATGCCATTGGCCTATTCGGCTACCAACTACCATTCGGAAAATGCTGCTAAGTTTGCGGCAGCGGTCACAGAAGCCACAGGTGGCGAATTAGAGATAGTCACCCATCCGAGTGGTTCTTTATATAAAGGCGGCGAAATTTTCAGGGCCGTACGAACTGGCCAAGTACCTATCGGTGAACGCCTCATTTCAGCATTGGGTAACGAGGACCCGATCTTCGAAATCGACGCACTGCCTTTTCTTGCTACAAGTTTCGAAGATGCCATGAAGTTATACAAAACCTCGAAACCAGCAATGGAGAAAGTTCTGGACAGCAAGGGACTCATGTTGCTTTACGCTGTCCCGTGGCCGCCCCAAGGTCTTTATAACATTAATCCAGTCAACAGCGCGGCTGACATGAAAGGTGTGAAATTTCGAGCTTACAATGCAGCGACATCCCGGTTGGCTGAACTAATGGGTGCAGTGCCGACGAAGATCGAAGCTGCAGAACTCTCCCAAGCTTTCGCTACCGGTGTTGCAGAAAGCATGATCTCTTCTGGCTCCACAGGATACGACCGCAAGATCTGGGAGCATGTTAAGTATTGGTATGACGTCCAGGCATGGTTACCTAAGAATATGGTGGTCGTGAATAAAGACTCCTGGGGCAAACTTAATGAAGAGATAAAAGGTGTCTTGCTTGAGGCTGCTGAGAAGGCCGAGAAAGACGGTTGGGCAAAGGCCGAAGAGCTGGCTAATTGGTATAAAGAGCAACTCGCTGCCAACGGTATGGAGATCTCTGGCCCGAGTGATCAACTGCGCACAGATTTTATGTCAATCGGTGACACTATGACTTCAGAGTGGCTTGAAAAAGCGGGTGAAGAGGGACAAACCGTAATAGACGCATACAAAAAAATGTAACCTGCTATGCCGCAGTGGAGAAGCACTGCGGCATATCCCCTGCACAATGGCTTTTTTTGTCAGACTTGATCAGGTGCTGTCGCGCCTGTACAGGCTGAGCGGATATGCTGCGGCCCTGTGTCTGGTCACCATCGCCATCTTGGTGAGTACCAGCATCGTATCGAGATTGCTATCTACTTATATACCGGGGCTAACGGAGTATTCCGGCTACGCCATGGCAGCGGCAAGTTTCCTGGCGTTGGCCTACACGTTTGAGAACCATGGCCACATCCGCGTTGAATTAGTTCTAAGTCATCTCCACCAAAAGCAACGCTGGCTCGCAGAGCTCTGGTGCTTGCTGGTGGGTTCCCTGGTGACCACATATCTCGCCTTCTATCTTTGCCGGTTGGTTTATTTTTCATGGAAGTTTGAGGAATACAGTGAAGGCGCGGACGCGATATTGCTTTGGAAACCACAGGCTATCGCAATGGTAGGCGCTATTGTACTTGCGATCGCGGTGTTTCATCGTTTGGTCAAGACGATAGCCAACCCAGGTCAGGAGGATTTCTAGATGACGGAACTGGCATTGACTATCGTCTTTCTGACTATCCTATTTCTGTTCCTGGGTACTGGAATATGGGTAGCCATGAGCCTGTTGGGTGTCGCGGCTATCGGAATGTTTTTATTCACCGATCGTCCAGTGGGTGATGCCATGGCGACTACGATTTGGGGTGCCGCATCGAGTTGGACATTGACTGCTTTGCCACTGTTTATATGGATGGGCGAGATATTGTTTCGCACCAAGCTATCTGAGAATCTTTTTAAGGGTTTAGCCCCGCTCATGCGACGGCTACCTGGAGGTTTGTTGCACGTCAATATTGCGGGCTGCACCATTTTTGCCGCGATCTCCGGATCATCTGCCGCAACCGTCGCCACTGTGGGCAAAATGTCCATTCCTGAATTACGCGTTCGCGGTTATCCGGAGCGGATGATTACGGGAACATTAGCGGGTGCGGGGACCTTAGGCTTACTCATACCACCTTCGATTACGCTAATCATTTACGGTGTAACCGTAAACGAGTCTATCGCCAAACTGTTCATCGCCGGTGTGCTCCCTGGTCTCATGCTTGCGTTGTTGTTTATGGGTTACGTTGCGGTTTGGGGACTGGTTAAGGGCGAGACGGATATAAAGCGACCCGAAAGTGAGTCGAGTGGGCTGAAGGATGTATTACAGCTTATCCCGGTCGTCCTTCTGATTCTGGGTGTAATGGGATCGATCTACACCGGTATCGCAACTGCCACCGAGGCTGCGGTACTTGGTGTTATTGGTGCACTGGTCTTATCAGGCCTGCAAGGGTCTTTAACCAGGGCCAGTTTTGTCGAATCCCTACTCGGCGCCACCCGCACCTCATCAATGATTGCGTTTATTTTAGCGGGCTCCACTTTCTTATCGTTGGCCATGGGCTTCACCGGGTTACCTAGAACCCTCGCCATGTGGATAGGCGGCCTGGAACTGGCGCCGTGGATGTTGATCGTTGCACTCGCTGTTTTTTACATAATACTAGGCTGCTTCCTGGACGGGATCTCGGCCATCGTATTAACCATGGCAATCATAGAACCGCTGGTACGCCAGGCGGGCTTCGATATGATCTGGTTTGGCATTTTCTTGATGGTTGTGGTTGAAATGGCTCAAATTACACCACCCGTCGGCTTCAATTTGTTTGTGCTACAGGGTATGACTGGAAAGGACATGGCGTTCATAGCCCGTGCTGCCGCACCTATGTTTCTTTTAATGGTTGTGGCCGTGGCGCTGCTCTCTGTGTTCCCTGATATCGCTACATTTCTTCCCAGTGCTATGTCGGATCGCTAGCAAAAACGGACAGATTTATAAGAAAAAACCGAAAATCGGCGCGAGGTGATATGGTGGTTAGAAAGGAATGAACTGTTTCAGCTGTGAACATTTATCTTGTCGACTTGCCTCAGACTTGTTCCTGCAGTGCCGTTATCTCTACAGGCTAGCCTTATCTAACCAAATCAGAGCGTCAACAAGATCGAATACCGGTAGCTGACATTCTTCCCTTAGTTCCTGTTTGAAGGGCGACAGGTTAGTGCACTCCAGCAACAAGATGTTTACGTCCGGTGTTTGAGATAACAAGGTTTGTGCCATCGACGTGACCTCCCCCTTAGCTTGGCTTATATCTAAGGTTGCTTCATCGTTTAGGATAGTTCGATAAAGTGTGCCCGCCTTGGGTAGACCCTGTACGACCACATTGTTGTTAAAATTCTCGCCAAAATGGCGTACGCTAAGCTGATCAGCGTCAAACGTCAGCACCCCGATACGTAGGGTCGGACTGAACAAACGCTTCAGGAATGGAATCAACACGAGCGATGAACTCAATACCGGGCAAGAGACAGCGGATTGCAATTTAGATTGTTCGGAGGCCAGAAAACCACAACTGGTGCCAATGGTCGTTGCGCCCGAACCTTCCAACTTCCTTGCGGCGCCGACAAAGGCCATCGAGATATCTTCATGCAGTGGTCCGGAAGAGATCACTTTACCTATCAAAGCCTGGTCTACGCGCTCATACAAGACCGGTCCCGGGAAAGTACTTGGGTTGCCGATATCCCCTTCGATACGTGGAAAACGCGTATTCAACATAATAATTCCGATCATGGAGAACTCCTAACGTTCGGGTAAACAGTATATATGGAGACAGAGGCACCGTACCTGCGACAGTGCCCACGCTGCGCATACCGATTGAACCGCTTATCCTCTTGTAGGAGGCGTGCCCCCGCGCCGATAATCACAGTTAAGAACACTGCTCAAAGCGGCTTCATGATTGGTGTGTTTAAAGAATCTATCAACATTTCATAAGCTTTGATTAACACATATGCACACTGACTATCTTGATTGTTCAAACGAAGTCTCGAATCTGCACACAAGTGTGCCAACCAAACGTGCGTGGTTGGCAGCGGATATACAAACGAGTGATTGGTTCTTACAGTTGAGTACGAATACGGTTGAGGAGATACACCGTATGGCAGGATTTATTCGGGACAACCCCCTACAGAATCTCCAGCGAAAAGCGTCGGATTTTCGAATCGAGCATTGCCGGGAGACGATCGCTGAGATGAAAACCATACTCGATCATGGCGTCGGATTTTGCGTACTTGACCGACTACCGATGGAAGAATACCCCATTGAGATCCTAGTTGAGATTTTCTGGGTCCTCGGTCAGTTGGTGGGCCGTCCCGTAGCTCAAAAGTGGGATGGTCAGATGATCTACGATGTCACCGACACCGGTCAGACTTATAGTTACGGGGTCAGAGGGTCTCATACTAATGTTGAACTTGTTTTTCATACTGATAACGCGTTTGCTCGGATGGTTCCCGACTATGTGGGTCTTTTCTGTCGGTACCCGGCAGTTTCGGGGGGCGTTAGCCGTTTCTGTAGTTTGTATTCAGTCCACCAAAGGATGCTCGAGTCCTATCCTGAAGAGTTGAAACGCCTCTATCAGCCCATGTATTTTGATCGACAGAAGGAGCATCGGGAAGGCGCACCAAGAGTATGTCTGGCTCCCTATTTTAGTTGGCGCGGGGACCGACTTTATGCAAGGGCCAATTCTTCACTGGTCAGAAAAGGTTACGATGTCGCTGGAAAATCTATGGATCAAGAGCTAGAGAGCGCGCTGCACGCAATCGACACGGTTTGTGCCAGCGAAGATCTTTGGTTTGAGGCCCCATTAGAGCGGGGCCAGATCCAGTACTTGAATAATCACGAAGTAGGCCACTATCGCAGCGAATTTGTAGACCATGAAGATCCGGCAAAGAAGCGGCATCTGTTTCGCTTGTGGCACCGGGAGGAAGGTTCGGTTTGCTACGACGGTGTGGTGTTCTCTTAAATCCGGTAAAAGAGTAGATAGTTGAAAGGGTAAAGTGAAATATCAAGCTCGAAAACAGGTTCTTTAAACTTTCAACTTTTTACTTTCTACTCAGAGTGAGAGATCAAGTCGGGAAGCTTCAACCTGAGAATCTTTCCGGAAGGACCTTTTGGAAGGTCATCCATGAAGTAGATTCTTTTGGGTGATTTATACTCACCCACAGCCGCTTGGCAGAATTCCTTAATTTCCTGTTCGCTACAATAAAATCCCTCGCGGCGCACCACGCAGGCAACGACCTCCTGGCCATACTGCTCATCATCAACGCCGACAGTTGCGGCTTCCAAAATCGCGTCATGCTTATAGAGGACGTCATCGATTTCCCGCGGCGCTATGTTTTCACCACCACGGATAATCAGCTCTTTCAAACGACCGGTGATAAACAAGTATCCGTCTTCATCCATAAAGCCCATATCGCCTGTCCGAAACCAATCATCGGCGAATGCGGCGTCGGTAGCTTCTTGATTCTTATAGTAATGATCGAGCAGGTTGTCGCCACGAATGACGATTTCGCCCACCGTCCTGGTTGCACAGTCTGCACCGGTTTCGTCGATGACTTTAATTTCATTACCGTAGGCCATGCCCACAGAGCCGGGTTTGTGTACCCGTGGAGGCAACGGGTTGGTTGCAACGGTACCGGCCGTCTCTGTCAAACCGAGAGTTTCTATCATCGGTACTTTGAAGGTCTCTTCCCACTGGCGTAACACCGCCGATGGCAAAGGTGCGGACGCGGATCGACCAAAGCGAAAACGGTGCAGCCGGTCGTCATTGCCAAAATCGAACGGCTCCTGATCGCTACGGTCCAAAAGGTATTTGATGATAGTCGGAACGACGCTCGACCATGTGCATTGATATTTAGCTACCAGTGACCAGAAAGATTTAGCGCTAAAACGATTTGGCATCACTACGCTACCCCCACTAATCAAGGGTGCCGCCACCGTGACCATTGCACCATTGATGTGGTAGATCGGCAGCACGCACAAGGCACGATCTTTTTCGGTCAACTCGTGTCCGCCTACGACGTTGTGTCCACCGCTGACTATCGCACTGTGGGTTAATACGGCCCCTTTTGGTGGCCCTGTAGAGCCCGAGGTATACAACAAAAGTGCCGGGTCGTGCGCCTCAGGTCGGATTTCGTTAGCGGTTTCACCTGAGATCTGATGGGTCCACTTCAATCCACGCTGTTCGTTCAATTCCATGACTTTAATGTCGCGATGGATTCGATCGAGTAGCGGCATCAGTTTGTCTTTGTACTCGGTTGACACAAATACGACTTCGGAATCGGAGTGATTCAACACGTGTTCCAGCTGGACTGATCCAGCGACCGCATTCAAGGGTACGATCACACGGCCGTTAGCCATGACCCCAAGGTAAAGCAGAGTCGTCCAGGCACCGTTGTTCGCCAAGAAAGCAATTTTCGCACCCTTGTTGACGCCTAAACCGTCTAGCGCTTGTCCGATTTCATCGACTCGCCGTTGGAGTTCGGAATAAGTGAACTCCAGGGAGATGTCCGGTGCTATCAGATATACATCCTTGCCATGGGTGCCACTATGGTGGTCTATGTATTGACGGATAGTATCCATCAATCCCGGCCGTATTTCTCGAAATACGCTCCGAAAAGGTCCTGTTCGCTGGGCTTGTCTTCAGCGATGGTGGTTACCAGATGGGTGGTGTTAATAAAGTGACGATAATTGAGGTTCTCGGCAATACTGTTACCACCCCACGTGCCACATCCCATACTGAGTGTGAAGTTAAGAGCGTTGTCGAAACTGCCGCCGTTGCCGAAGGTATGCGCCTGATTAACCAGTACCCGGACCACATCGATTTCTTCAGCCAAGCGGCGTGCATGGTCGATATCGTTGGTATGAATACCACAAGAATGACCGCGGCCTTGAACATTTAAGATGCCGGTGACGAGGCTCACCGCTTGGTCAAAATCTTGGGCGCGGTAGACGGTGAGTACCAACGAGAGCTTCTCATCGGCGAATGGAGAATGTGGATCAAAGGATTGTTCTTTAACCATGAAAAATCTTGCGTCTTCCGCTCCCTCGCCCAGCCCTACCCGGCTGGCGAAGACGTCAGCATCGGTCGCGATGAGGTTACGATTGAGTTTGCCACCGACCCAAAGCTGATCCTTAATCTTTTTCTTTTCTTCGTCGTTGGTCAGATAGCCACCGGCACGCTTGAGCGCCTCAATGGCCGAATCGTAGACATCATCTAAGATGATCAACGAATTTTCCGATGAACAGGATGTGGCGTTGTCGAAAGACTTTGAAGCACAAATCTTTTCAGCTGCGTCATCCAGCACGGCAGTGCTATCGATGATTACGGGGACGTTACCTGCACCCACGCCAATCGCTGGAGTACCACTGCGGTAGGCGGAGCGCACGTTGTTCTGCGATCCGGTCGCGACTATCAAATCCACTTTCTCCATCAGCAAGCGTGTCATACTGCGCGAAACCGGTTGCGGTAAGATCTGTATAAGGTCAACCGGTGCACCGACCCTCGTTAACGCTTGTCGCATTGTCTCTACAGTTGCATTGGTGCTCGTCCACCCAGCAGGGGAGGGGGCAATTACGATCGCATTGCCACCCTTCAGCGCCATCATTGTTTTATTGACGGGCGTTGCCGCGGGGTTGGTTGATGGCGTTATCGCTCCGACGACGCCGACAGGTTTACCATATTTAACTATGCCCCGTGCGCTGTCGCGTTCAATTACACCCCTTGTCTTTACGCGCATAAGGTCGCGCAATGCGCCGAACGTTTTTCTCTGATTCTTGGTAATTTTGTCCGGCACATTGCCAATACCTGTATCTTTTACAGAAAGCTCCGCCAAACGGCGCGCGTTTTCGGGTTTGTAAAGGGACCATGCCACAGCGGTCACTACCTCGTCGACACGAGCCTGGTCTGCTGTGGAAAATTCCAACATCGCTTTACGACTCCGCTCGACTAAAGCATCGACCAATTTGGATTCACCCTCGGTCGAGTGGTTAGTGGAGGCGTCCAAATTCGGATTTGACATCAGATTACGGTCATTCGGACAGTCATTACGGAGGCCGCAGACTAAGCCTGTGTACTACTCGCGTCAAGTTGGGTAGATAATGTTGGGGCCCGGACATGTGCGACATAGTCATTCCCGCACGTTGCTAGCGGGAATCCTGGGACAGTAGCGAGTCCCTAGCCCCTGGTAGCGAGTGGAACAAACCTCGAAGCTGCTACTTGCCACCAGGAACTCGCTACTGTTGTCGATTCCGGCCCCTTCGCTTGCTGCGCGACGCTTCGACCGTAATGACGGTGCTATTTACGCTAAGTAGCGCCAATGCTCTTATCGAAAACTGGAAACTGATCTCAAAACTGGCGATGATCGCTAAAACGATTCCACTAGCTAGGATTCGCTGACATCTTCTAATGAATTTAAACGGCTACGAAAAATCCATACTTGCCGGTGAATTTGGTTATCCGCGTCAGCAGGCATTGCATCAGCAGATCGAAGTCGGTCGGTTTTTTGATGCAGTGGATTTCGTCGAAATCAGCCAGGTCCATCTCATGGCCGATACCGAGTCCTTGGGTGAAACCGGAATCGAGTATCTTGAAGAGTTAGCAAAGTGTCCGGAGCAGGATAGAAAAGTAACGGTTCCGACTGTGACTGACCCACGTGGTATCGATCTTTGCCGTTATCGTATGCTCAAGCAAAAGCAAGAGTGGGCAACATTGGAGCAGCGCGCAATAGTGGCGTTTGAAAGCTTTGGGATTCTGATGACCAATACGTGTATTAACTATCAGATCGTCCAGGCACCGGTGTTCGGTGAGCATATCGCTTTTGGTGATACGGGTTCAGTGATCTATGCCAATAGTGTTTGTGGTGCACGTTCTAACTTTGAAGGGGGGCCCGCGGCACTATGCGCGGCGTTTACCGGGAGAGTACCCCGCTACGGATACCACCTCGATCGGCAGCGGCATGCGACACATTGCTTTACGGTTGACTTTGAGCCAGTTGATCTGGCCGATTGGGGTGCGCTGGGTGCGGTAATTGGGCAACGGACGGGTTCGTATTGGAACGTCCCGTTACTAACAGGGATTCAGACCAGCCCGACTTCGGATCAGCTGAAACACTTTGGGGCGGCACTGGCAAGCTATGGCTCCGTCCCCTTGTTTCATATGGATGGTATAACGCCTGAAGCTCAAAACATTTCAACTTTGTTTGCTGAAAGTAATTCCTCACTGCCGACTGAAACGATAAGCACCAAAGATATTAAGACATTCTACGCAAAACAGGGTCGGCACAAAGGCAAGGTCGATGTGGTTGTGATGGCGGCTCCCCAACTCTCCCTGCTTGAAATGCAGGATATAGCAGAAATGATAGCCGGACGGCATGTTCACGATAATACCGATTTTGTAGTCGCCACCGCACCGGAGATTAAAACTGCCTGCGACCGTATGGGAATAACTAAGACCCTTGAAGACGCCGGCGTAATTCTGTTGGAAGGGGTTTGCTTTTACCAGATGTATGCACGCGAAACCGGCTATGCTAACGGTTGGAAAAACCTAGTGAGTAATTCGGCAAAGCTGGTCAACATTATTCAGGGATATGACTACGTCCCTGTACTGGCGACGACGGAGCAATGTGTTGATGCGGCCGTTAGTGGGTCCTTATAGTTCTTCAATACCACATACCTTACCGTGTCTGAAAATTTAACAATTCGGGGACACCAAGGGATCGGCGGGAAAGTCACCGCTGTTGCTCTAGTGGGGGGTGACAACTTCAGTGCACGGTATGATCTCGATCGAATCAACGGTGTGTTTTCTCGCCCGGCTCATGCCTTGTATGGCCAAAACTATGTCGATCGAGTGCTGGTACTCAACACCGCCAAAGGTGGTGTGGCCACATCGTGGATGTTGCGGGAAATGAAGTCACGGGGGATGGCACCTGCAGCGTTACTGTTGAACGCGTCTAATCCCATCATGGCCCAAGGTGCGGCGTTTGCCGGCCTCGCGTTCATGGATCGTTTTGATGATGATATTACGAAACTCATCAATACTGGTGATACCGTAACGGTCGACCCGAAGTTGGGTGTGGTTACAGTGGTTCGGTGTTAGTGCCTGGCGACTGCTAATAAGTGAAAACAATAAAGTATCGTTACGAGGCCGCGCCAGCGACCGTGGCAATCCAGTAAGTAAAAAGAATGAAGGTTAAAAGTACAAAGAGACATTTATCAAAAAGTGTGGGTTTGGATCTTTTACTTTCTTACTTTTTACTTTGTACTTTCAACTTAGCCAATGTTTGACGAATTTGGTGCGTTAGTCATCACTTGGTGTTTCATCGCCTTGTTGTGCGGGGGATTGATCAAGGGGGCATTAGGAGTCGGTACGCCTTTGTTGACCGTCCCCTTGATGGCACTGGTCTTACCGGCGCAAACCGCAGTTGCCATCATGGCCATCCCGGTGGTAGTGGCCAACCTTTGGCAGGCGTCGCAAGCGAATCAGCTTGCGGCTGTTGTTAGCCGGTTTTGGCCAGCATTTTTTGCTGTGTTAGCGGGCACCTATATTGGCGTCGCTATTTTGTCCACCATTGATGAGAGGGCCTTGCTGTTATTAGTAGGGATCGTCGTTATCGCGTTCACCCTA
Organism: Arenicellales bacterium; assembly: GCA_030066885.1. Taxonomy (GTDB): domain Bacteria; phylum Pseudomonadota; class Gammaproteobacteria; order Arenicellales; family JAANXG01; genus JAHEKE01. The sequence continues at coordinate 19,691 of JASJAT010000012.1, forward strand.
CTGCAAGCGTCCAGCTACAGTTTTAACTTGTCGCCTGCCATGGAGAAACCTGCGGGGGTTGCATTTGGATTGTCCAGTGGAGTGATCGGTGGAGTCTCCTCAATGTTTGGCCCCATGCTCATCGTCTATCTTGTTTCGGTACAAGATCTAAATAAAAACCAATTTGTCGGGGCGATCAGCTTTCTATATGTCGCTGCCGTAGTGCCCTGGGCTTTGATTCTCTACGCATTCGGTATTCTCGACATGAGGCTATTTGTATTATCCGTTGCGGCGACGATACCTGTAACCCTGGGCTTGATTATCGGACAAAACCTTCGCCAACGGATTAGCGAGCAACGTTTTCACCGGCTCGTTTTACTTGTCCTGCTGTTGTCGGGAGGTGCGATGTTATGGCGAGCCTTTGCGTAAAACCGGGGACAGTATACTTTTTAACGTGGCTATCGTGCCCAACACAGACGGTCCCGTTAAAAAGTATACTGTCCCCGGTTTTGACACCAAACTGGTGCTGGGATACCATTTTTTTGCGACGTCGATACGTGTCGCCAACGCTTACCCCTAGGAGGAGAACATGAACTATAAAGAGTATTTAATGCCTGTAGCGACCATGGTCGTGGCTATGGTGGTTTCGGCAAACGTGGCCATAGCGGCTTGCGCCACCGATGGGTTACCCGATTCGATGGAAAAACCAAGTGGCTTCCCAGAACGTGCGCTTACCATGATCGTACCATACGGACCTGCAGGAGGTTCGGGCCAAGTCGCCCAGGCAATGGCACAGGCCGTGACTGACCTGACCGGTGTTGCGATCAACAGAGACCACAAACCCGGCGGTTCCGGCACAGTGGGTATGACGGCTTTCATGGCTACGCCGACGGATGGTTACACCGTTCTGGAACATATCGACGATGCCTCCAGTGCACATGCCCTGGATTCCGGTCGCCCGAATCCCGCTGAGGGTTTGATTCCGCTCGTCGTATCGCAGATTACTTTTTCTCAGATCTATATTCGGGAAAACGAGGATCGTTTCACTGATTGGAACTCCTTTGTCGAATGGGTGAAGGCACAGGATGGCAAAGCGACCATTGCTAACGTCTCCAAAGAAGGCTCCATGGAACGAGTGACAATGAAATTCATTACCGATGCTACCGGTATGAAAATGCAGCAGATCTCCTTCGACAAGGGTGCACCGCGTTATGGTGCCTTGGCAGGTGGCCAGGTTGATGCACTGTTTGAACAGCCCGGTGATGTACGTAAGTTTCTCGATGCGGGTAAATTCAAACCTATTCTCACGGTGCTGAAGGAGGCCCCCGCTGCGTTTGCTGATGTACCCAGTCTTAAAGAAGCAGGTCTCGATTTCGAACCCTTATTCCGTTTTCGCGGTTTTTACACGCACGTTGGCGTACCAGAAGACCGCGTCAAATGGCTGCAATGGGCGTTTCAGAAAGCGTTCTGTCAAAAGAGCTATCAGGATTTCAATGAAAGCAAGTACATGAACCTGATCGAAAGCTTCCGGGATACCGAGGGCGCCAAAGAGCTCATCACCTCAACGATAAAGCAATACCGAGACGTCTATAAGGAGATGGGCCTCGAAGTCAAATAGGGCGTAACTCGGTCAGACGACACCCCGGCGTTTCTTGCGCCGGGGTGAACCTGATACTCATCTTCAGTCATGAGGGCGACTCATGGGTAAACTCAGAATCGGCCACTTTGTCGAGGCCGGTCTGTGGCTGGCACTGGCCGCGATTCTTTATATTTACTCGTTTGAGTTCGAACAGAGTATAGAGATCTACAAGTATGGTGCGACGGCCTGGCCGCGCACAATCATCTTGTTAATCGTCATTGCTGCAGTGGGACAGCTTCTGTATCACTGGGAACGTGGCGATGAAGCGACCTCTGGAACAATAGGTGCCGCCACCGATGACGGCTCGCACAACGCGGCGATTGAATCGGGGCATTCCAGTTTTCGGTGGTACTTGTCCACGTTCACACTGCTGATCATCCCATTTGCCTACATGCGTTTACCCGAATGGGCGATGCAAGCCTTTGGTTTCGACGAAGGTGGATTGCCCACGGCTAAGCTCATATGCGCTGTTGTTCTGATTGTTCTGTATATTTTCATGACACGCCGCAACCACGTCGGCGGCATGTTGGCGCTTCCCGTTTTTTTTGCTGCGCTGCTCGAGGATATGGGTTTCTATGCCACCGCGCCGTTCTTTGTGATCGGGGTGATGTTGCTGATGGGAGAGCGCAGGCCACAGTGGATGATTCTCATTGGCGCACTGATCATGGGCATCATGTTGTTTCTTTTTGTCAGCCTTCTGTATGTCGGCTTGCCGACCGGTAATATCCACCCGTTCTATGATTTCGGTAACTGGGTGGTCAAATTGCTTCAATAGCATCGAAATAAGAATAAATGCAATCGTTCTCAAACTTTCTCGATGGCACAATCGCACTTTTCAGCGATCCTCTAGGTATTCTTATTTTTCTTGGAGGTGTGATTGGAGGCATGCTGTTCGGTGCTATACCTGGCGTCAGCATGTTGACGTTGGCGGCAATCCTTCTCCCGTTTACCGCGCATTTGTCTGCCGAACACGGCATCATGTTGTTTTCTGTCATTTACTGTACCGGCGTTTACGGCGGTGCGATCACCGCTATTTTGTTCAATATTCCCGGTGCGCCGGAAAATGCTCCCACCGCTTTCGACGGCTATCCGATGACGCAAAAAGGTTTGGCCGGGAAAGCCGTTGGGGCCGCGGTCATGTGTTCGGCACTGGGCGGAACTATTTCGGCAGTCATCATGATGGCAGCCACTGCACCCATTGCCGACTGGGCGATCTCGGCTTTTGGACCACCGGAGATATTCGCCTTGGTTTTCTTCGGGCTTACGGTGGCTGCGTCGGTAGGAGCAAAGACCCTATGGAAGGGCTGGTTGTCGATCCTGGCTGGGCTCATGATCGCCGTTGTTGGGCTTGATCCCGTCGGTGGTATCGAGCGGTACGATTTCAACATGCCTTATCTGCTCGCCGGGATCCACTTTATTCCTACCATTCTTGGATTTTTCGCGGTTTCAGAGATATTCGTACAAGCTGAGAAAAAGGTGACCGGCGTCTACAAAGCACCCAAGCTCAGTGTCGACTTTCCTTCATTGGCGGAGTTAATTGCACACAAGTTTGCGGTCATTAGGTCGATAGTAATCGGTTTTTTCTGTGGCATCCTACCGGGCATAGGTGCAACCCTCGCTGCTTTCATGGGTTATAACGAAGCAGTGCGTTGGTCCAAGCAACGCGATGAGTTTGGCAAAGGTAAGCTCGAGGGAGTGATCTCGTCAGAGACCGCAAACAACGCCGCGACCGGTGCGGCAATGATTCCGCTCCTTGCGCTTGGTCTCCCGGGAGGCGCCCTTACTGCCATGATGGTCGGCGTCTTCCAGATGCATGACATGGAACCGGGGCCACTCGTTTTTTTAAACAGCCCGGAACTGGTGTGGGTGGTGTTCGCTGCAATGTTCTTTGCCAATTTATCCATTCTGTTAATTGGATTTTTAGAGACTAAGACCATCATCAATCTCCTGCGTATCCCATTTCAATTCCTGGCACCGCTGATTCTGCTATTGGCGACAGTGGGTGCGTATGCAGTACGCGGGTTGGTGATTGATGTGGTTGTTATGTTTGTGGCGGGTGTTGTGGGATTCTTCCTGCGTCGTTCCGGATATTCGGTGGCGGGTATTGTCCTCGGCCTGATCCTGGGCAAAATCGGCGAACAGACCTTTGCCCAGGCCATGCAGATGTTGCACTTTGAATGGTCTGGTTTTATCGGTCGACCGATCGCCCTGAGCTTGCTCATAGCTGGAATTCTCACCATTTTGGGGAGTATTTACGGGGCTTTCTTTAAAAGATCCCACACTGAAATGCCGGAGCATCAGGGCTAATCGGTGATTAGGACTTGTTTGCCAAACCTCTATGACCTCGATTTAAACTGAGGTAAGCTACAAGCGCATCAATTGCCTGTGGGGGGTCGTTGTTATGCTTCAAGCTATCCTTCGTGCCGTGGCGTTCGCGTTGCTTGCCGTGTCGGCTGCGGCCTTGTCCGGGGCATCGACCGTTCTGAAACTGTATCGCACAAATCAAACCGCGGCTCGTCAGACACCTGATACAAACAAGCCAAAGAATAAAGAGTCGTCAAACCAAGGGGGTGAACTGCAAGATTTGATCAAGGAAGTGCAACACTGTCTGAACAGTCAGCCGGATACATAACGAGGAGGTGTCCAATTTCTTCCCCTTCCCCGTCCAGCACGACTTTTCCCCTTGTGAGTGGTGTCTGTTCGGGGCTTGGGGAAGACTTTCTATGAGTCGTGGCCAGTATACCTCATAGTAAATAGCGGTAAGTGTCCATATTGCAGGAGCAGTGTTCTCACTGCGACTAAAGAGATTCGAATTCCCTTTTTAAGGCAGGTCATAGAGCGAACCAAACTGGGGAAGAGTATCGTTTATCCCAGCCAGGCGCATAGCATGCCAAGCCATCGCATGGTTTGAAGACGTTAGTGGAATTCCAAGGCTTTGTTCCAGCTGCGCGCAAGCTTCGAGCAGACGGACAGAAGTACAAGATACGAATACGGCATCGACCGTCGCTTCCTCGATAATTCGCCGAACCCCCGCTTCGATGGACCGGGGAGCAATACGGGATACGATAGAATCCAGACTTTCATTAAATGAACCAAACACGGGGACTTGAAATCCTCGGGTGGTAATGTACTGGGCTACAATCTTGTTTACATCAGCCGTATAAGGTGTAAGCACCCCAATGCGGTTTGCCCCAAATGCTCTGAATGCAGCAAAGGCCGCTGTGATTGGGGTAGTGCATTCAGCAGAAGGTTGCACTGACCTGATGTTCTTAAAAACCTGCTCTTCACCGATAGCCATGGATGCGGATGTACACCCGTAGGCGACTACATCCAGTGGCGTGCCCGGTGTGATCACCTCTGTACATTCAACTATACGCGGTTCCATCGCCTTGAGTGTCTCGGGTGTGATTTCATTATCGTTTAAGATTCTGCTTTGATAGAGCGCGACTCCTTTCACCACAGAAAAAACCTGTCGCCACTCATGTTCAATCGTATAGTCAGTAGCTAAAACGATCAGCCCGATTTTCGCGCGACTGGCAATCCCGTCGTCGGTTTCGAATGGCAGGTTTTCGATGAGATTCATCTCTTCATCCGGCTTGTGCTCAGGTATTGTGCCCATAATTACGGTCTCGATTGAATCTATTAGCGTGGAGCCAAATCACTCTCTTCCACGCCGACATCACGAATACGTTGTGGAACTCCCTCACCGGCAGCGAGGGCAGCGGTGGTTTCACCCATGGCCCACGACGTTTCTATGCCATAACCACCTTGGCCGGCACACCAAAATAAACCGGGGACTTCTTTATCGAAACCGACCACCGGCACGCCGTCTTCAACAAAACTTCGTAACCCAGCCCATTTGCGGATGATGCGTTGAACCTCAACCGTGGTTGCCCTCTCAATTCGATCCACGGTGACAGCGACATCGATGTCTCTTGGCTGAGCGTCTTGGGCAGGCACCGGCGTCTCATCGGCCGGTGATCCGAGAATAGTTCCTGCGTCTAGTTTGAAATAAAACTGTTCGTCCGTATCAAATACAAAGGGCCATGAATCCTGAGCGGTGATTTGTTGAGGTGGTGCAAAGGCGATAACGGTCCTTTGTTTGGGTTGCAAGCCAATAGGTCTTGCCCCAAATTGAGCACCAACATGATCTGCCCAGGCTCCGGCTGCATTGATAACTATCGGAGCGGTAAATGTGTCATGTGCAGTTTGGATCGACCATTTTTGTCCGTTCCAGGTGGGATGACGTACCTCAGCATTGCAATATATTGCAGAGCCCTGTCTTTTCAGGCCGCGGATATATCCCTGGTGGATAGCATCTACGTCCAAGGTCAAAGTGCTCGGATCGAGAAACGCAGAGGCAACATAGTCTCGGCGCAATATCGGAACCATATCGATGGCTTTTGACTTCGGAACAGGATGGATCTCCGGGGACAACGTCTGAGCTTCTTCCAAGGCTCGTTCCAGGGATTCGCATTGGTCACGACGCGCGATAAACATAAAGCCACTGCGGGCACACACGGCCCGGTCGCTGAAATTGCCCGGCGGGTTGGTTAGGAATTCGTAACTCGCTTTAGCCAGCGAGCGAACTACACGGGGCCCGTAGGCCTCGGTATACATAGCAACAGATCGACCGGTGGTGTGGTATCCGGGCTGTTCTTCCATTTCGAGCACAGTCACGCGATAGTGTTTTGACAACCAGAACGCCGCGGAGGTACCGCCGATCCCGGCCCCCACAATTATAAAATCACTCTCAATCATCAACCGATTGCAGTTCCTGAATGTTGAGTCACTGAACTAACCAATGCAGTCCACCCAACCTCGCGCAGACCCATATTAACCGTATTGCGATAACGATAGAACCTCTGGCCAATGTGCATAAGGTAGTTAAAGTGGGCGCGTATGGTAATCGCGGTGGTGTAGGAACCGTGCCTTCACCGTGATTTGAGTTGGGTCGTGCAAAAGAAAAAGGGGGCAACTGAGTGCCCCCTGAACCAAACCACTGGAGGAGTTGCTGAATAATATATCCCTGCCGGTGTGAATATAATGTGATTAATCGCACACTACTC
>JASJAT010000131.1 GCA_030066885.1 Arenicellales bacterium
TCGAAGTACAGCGCGGTTGATTGACTTAGATCTTTGTGTTTGTCACAGATCTCCCACGCCATGTTGTACCGCTCGGGCACAGTCCACCTGAAATCTCGGTGGATTTTGTCGAAGTCCGTATTATCTGGATTAACAATTTGCATAATCAACGCCAAGCTTAGCCGAAAAGTGGCTTAAGATGAATGCGCGACAAACCTTGTACCCTTGAATAGCAACGCGTTCCATCGCAGAATGTAGCTGCACTGCTTTAGAGATATACGAATGAGTACCTCAGTAGAGAATATTTCAGTAGAGTCGGTTCTGCTCCGTCGAGATGAACAAGGTATTACAACCTTGACCTTGAATCGACCCAACCAATTTAACGCCCTATCGGAGCAGATGTTGGATGCCCTCCAAGCGACACTCGATGATATCGGCCGGGATGACTCGGTTCGGGCGATCATTTTAGCAGGAGCCGGTAAGTCGTTCTGTGGCGGACATGACCTCAAGGAAATGCGTACCCACCCCGACGAAGAGTACTACCGTTATCTGTTCAATAAGTGTGGTGCAATGATGCTGACCATGACGCAAATTCCTCAGCCGGTCATCGCACGCGTACACGGTATTGCGACCGCTGCCGGGTGTCAGCTGGTGGCCAATGCTGATCTGGCGGTGGCATCGACTGATGCCACGTTTGCGACTTCGGGCATCAACCTAGGCTTATTCTGTTCCACCCCTGGGGTGCCGTTGAGTCGAAACATGCTCCGCAAACATGCCATGGAAATGTTATTGACCGGTGAATTTGTCAGCGCCGAACGCGCGGCCAAATTGGGACTGGTTAATCGGGTCGTGGAACCTGATCTTCTGGATAACCAAGTCATGACTATGGCGCAACATATTGCAGAACGACCGGCCGTTGCGGTTCGCACGGGCAAACAGATGTTTTACAAACAAATCGATAAGGAGCTGAAGGAGGCCTATGAGTTTGCCGCCGATGTAATGGCAAGAAATATGATGGCCAGTGACACCACGGAAGGCATCGATGCATTCATCGATAAACGCGAGCCTGCTTGGAAGAAATAGATTCATCTAGTCTACAGACTCCGTTACTGAACACTTGTTTCCGACTTGTAAGACCGTGCTGAAGGCACCCAAATCAGGGCTTCACCTTCGATAACATTCTGGTCTTCTACCCGACAAATCATCTCCATTTTTATCCGTTGCTTATCCGGTAACAGCTCGACTATCGATCCTCTAGCGCGCACCCTATCTCCGATTCTTACTGGGTGTAAAAAACGCAAGGTTTGAGCCATCCATAAGCAACCTGGGCCGGGCAATTTATAGCCAACAATGGTCGACAACAAGCTGGCAGTTACCATGCCATGAATCACGCGACCGCCCGCACGAGTATGTTTGGCGAACTCCTCGTTAAGGTGAAGTGGATTCATGTCACCGGACAGATCGGCAAATATTCGAACGTCCGCCTCACTAATCACTTTAGTCACTTCAGCGTTCATGCCCACTTCAAGGTCTTCAAAATAGAATCCGTGCAGCCGGTCAAAGTCTTCTTGCCTCATTTTGAATCACTGATACTCGGCGGCTTCGAGCTGTCCACTTTTTATCTGTGCAACAAACGCAGCGTAGTCATGCTCGGCTTGATCGGCATACTGCTCGGCAAACTCCGCAATGGCGCGATCGAAAGTTTTGTCCGTACCCAGGTAACCGGCGATAGTGATAGGATCTCCTGCTCGAGCATGAGCACGGGCAAGCGTCCATCCCCGGCTTCGGGCGTATGCGCTAAGATTCTCGAAAGAGGTATTCTCGACATCGGCAGAAGCCTTCCAATCCTTAAGTTGTCTCCAGTAATAGTGATTGCCGCTGACTCTAGCCTCCGTGTAGCCGAGAAAAATATCACTCACCGTCTGCATCAGGCGTTGACCTTCAACCACCCGCCTGGCCGAGTTCTCATACTGGCTTGGTGACAGATGTTCTTCAAGGACGGACTTATTGGCCTGTTTGATTTGCAGAAACAAGGGGTCGTTACGGTCTCGCCCCTCCAGTAGCACTATATAACAACGCGTGCCCACGCTGCCCACACCGACGACCTTGAGTGCAAAATCAACCAGCTTAAACTTGCGCAGGAGATGCCCTAAGTGATCAGGGATGCTGGCATCGTACCTTTCAAATGCGTGCACCAGCATCTCGTGCATCTTATCTCTATCATACTCTTCAGGCACATCCCGAAGAGGAACTAACAGCGGGTGTTCGCTCCGAATACGATATTTACCGTCCACCTCCTCCGCTAGTTTTTCAAGCGCTTGACGACTGTCTTTACGCATAGCCTTCCTTACGCCCTTTGATGCTGCCTTTCTAGCCTTGCCGCTTGTAGCAAGTTTGAGCAGTTTTTCAGCCTCGACCAGGCTATACCAAATGTCAGTCAAGCCCAGAGTGGCAAGTTCGGTCATGGCCTGTCGATAAGTACGTGCAGCAATTTGGGTGATCTTACGGGATTCCTTTTTCGAAAGGTCGTTATGTCGACCGGCCAAAATAAAACTCGCAGCCAAACGCTTGACATCCCATTCCCAAGGCCCCGGGAGGGTTTCATCGAAATCGTTGAGATCAAATACTAGCCTACGCTCAGGTGATGCATAGGCGCCAAAGTTCGCTAGATGCGCATCACCACAGATTTGAGTCGTGAGTCCGGATACCGGCGTATCCGCCAGGTCGGCGGCCATAATCCGGGCACTACCCCGGTAGAACGTGAATGGAGAAATCGCCATTCGGACACGCCGTACCGGCACCAACCAAGACACGCGATCCTTGTTTTGTTCCTCGATAAGTGCAACTGGATCAGCCCGGCCCGATGCTGGTGCCCATTCGGCATGACTCTCTAGTGGTACTTGCTCCCGAAGGGCCCTGCCATACTCGTAGCGTTCCTTCGGTGTCCTCGGTTTATCAGACATGCTGGTTTCCCCCATTGAATCCTATGATCATACAACAAAATGTCGCCAATCCTAGACAGATACTTACAGTCTTATACTGTTTTGTCTCGGTGTTAGTCCGGCTGCTCAGACATTGAGTTCGAAGTAGTCTCTTACTCACGCAATCGATGTCGCGATAATGTTAGTATCACTTCGAATTCACGGATCACTTTTAGTCGATCGAATATGGGTCAACAGGGAAATGTAGCAACAAAGGGGTAATAAGCTTTGACGAGACAAGTACTCGAAAGCCCAAAAAAGACTAAAGAGGTAACCAACATGACGGTTAAACACAGACGTAGATAGGCTCACTTAACTGGATCGATAGTATGTCGGGTGCGCCTACATTCACACCGATCAATCAGGATGTAGACGACCATATTCGAGTGATGGATGAGGCCCTGGTTGTACGAACACTTTACAAACCAGCTTGCATGGCCTCGAAAGCTTTTCGGAACTGCTCCTTGATACTCGCTGGAGTAGTCCTGTTCACCCACGGAGCGATAGCGCAGGATTCTTCCGCGGACCTCCTTTCCGATCCACCGATTCAGCTTGATCGTCCTACTTTCACAGCCACGGCGGCGCTTGTCCCCCGGCGCTCGGTTCAACTCGAGATCGGAATCAAGCGCACCAGTAGCCCAAACGAACGCAAGGTTGAATGGGGACAACTGTTACTGCGATATGGATTGCAGTCGAACATTGAACTGCGACTGGCACCCAACTCGTTCAACGTTATCGATAGTGGTAATTCTCAACAGGAGGGCTTTGAAGATCTCAAGTTATCGATGAAGGTTGGGTTGCTCGATGAAGCAAAGGGTGCCATACCCAGGACGACACTACTACCCGGACTATTACTGGAAACTGGTCACTCGGAAATTAGCAACGGAGAGACTTTACCCTCGCTAACACTTTTATTCGATTGGAGTCTCGGAGGACCATTCTCTGTGAGCAGCAACCTTGGGTGGGAGCGTGCTCATTCCAACAATGAGAAGTTCGACAAGTTCAGTGCTTCTCTATCGCTGGGTTTTCAGTTATCCGATCGCCTGAGCGGCTTTGCTGAAGCCTACATGTTCGACCAGGAGGTGCCGAGAGGCGATTCAACAAGCTACGGTGATGTGGGCCTGATATATCTTGCCACGCATACGCTGTCGATCGACGCGACTGTGGGTTCAGGGCTGAGCGGCACTGAAACCGACTATTTCTTTGGCATCGGCTTAGGTAAGCGTTGGTAGAACTCCCGGATCCATTGCATGACCTCGTTCAGCGGAGGGAGTCCACGATAGTGGCAGCCGAGCTGGCCGGTGCCGCAACGATAATCATGCGTTTGACCGCGACTACCGGTTCGGACCACAGCGGAAATTGATTGAGTATAGCCAGCATGCCTGCGGCAACAATAAGTGTTATGGCATAAGTAGTGACTATGCGAAGCAGCCACTCGTTCCTGTGCGTGTCCAAGCTCGACTGGTAATGTGCGTGATAACCGTACCAAGCGATAAACACCAGTGACAGGACAACGATGATGATAATGCTTAGTCCTGGCAGGTCCTTGCCCAAGTTCCAGGCTTCTTCGGTCATGGCGATAGGAAAAGCTAAGATTGCCGATCCCATCACAATCTCAGATACATCTTTGATGTGAAAACGCTGATGTTTTTTATTCACGTTTCGACTCTTTGTAACCCTTAAGATTTCGATGGGTTCCAATCATCTAAGGAGAGTGAACGCTACGCAGTTGTTAGCGCTGGTATTTGCGGAATTCGGGCTTGCGCTTTTCGTTGAAGGCGCTCACGCCTTCCTTCGATTCCTCGGTGTCGTAGTAGAGCTTTAGCATTTGCATGCCCAGGCCCGTGATACCCCGTATGCTGTCGGTATCGGCGTTGAAGGAACGCTTAGCGATGGCGATGGCGGTAGGGCTCTTGTCGAGGATCTCGTCGCACCACGTTTGGATTTCAGCGTCGAGGGCGTCGTCGGCTACCACCTCATTGACCAACCCCATCTCCATGGCCTGGACTGCGGTGTAGCGGCGACACAGATACCAGATCTCCCGTGCCTTCTTTTCACCCACACTTCGGGCGAGCAGGGCAGTGCCAAAGCCCGGATCGACCGAACCCACCTTGGGCCCCACCTGCCCGAAGATCGCGCTCTCGGAGGCGATGGTGAGATCGCACAGGGTCGCCAACACATTGCCCCCGCCGATGGCAAACCCTTGCACCCGGGCGATGACGGGTTTGGGCACGTCGCGGATGATCGAATGCAGCTCCTCAATGGGCAGGCCGATGGTGCCTCGCCCGTCGTACGAACCCTCATGGGCGGATTGATCGCCCCCGGTGCAGAAGGCCTTGTCACCCGCCCCACCCAGGACAATCACGCCGATGTCTTTGTCCCACCCCGCGCGGTTGAAGGCGTGGATGAGCTCGTCGCAAGTTTGACCACGGAAGGCGTTGTACTTGTCGGGCCGATTGATGGTGATGCGCGCCACACCATCGCGAGCGTCATACAGGATATCGTCGTAAGTCATTTCTTCCGTACGAGCTCCGCAAAGGGAATGGGTTTGGGATTTTTGGGCTCGGTCCAGTCGTAGAAACCACGGCCGCTGGCAAAGCCCTGATGGCCGGCTTCGTTCATGTCGTAGATGAACTGGGGTAGCTTGTAGCGTGGGTCCAGTGTCGCTTTGTAGAGCTCTTCAGAAACCAGGACCATGGTGTTGGTGCCCACGTAATCGTGCAGCATCAGGACACCCTGGGGATGACCGAGAGAAGTCTTAAGGGCGGTGTCGATGTCGACCGTGGTCGCCTGCCCGCGCTCAAGCATGTGGTAGTAATGGATCATCCAGGGGATGAGCCCGTTGTTGACGATGAAACCCGGGACGTTGTCAGTGACGAAGGGCTCCTTGTTGATGCGCTTCATCATACCGACGGTGAACTCAAGCACGGTGTCGGACAATTGCGGATGCCGCACGATCTCGATGCCGACCATGAGGTGCACCGGGTTCATGCCGTGGGTACCGATGAACCTGTCGGGTCGCCCGCTGGCCTCGGCCATCTTCTCCACGTCGAGGCACGAGGTGTTACTCCAAATGATGGTGTCTTTGGGCAGCATCTCACCGAAGCGCTTGAAGGTCTCGCACTTGAGGACGAGGTCCTCGAAGATCACTTCGAGCAATACGTCGATGCCCGCCTTGGCCAGGTCGTGCTCGGTGTCGGCGAAGTGTAGCCGGGCCATCGTGGCGTCGACGTCACCCGACCACTTACCCTTTTCCACCAAGCGCTGAAGGTACTTTTTGACGCGACCGCGGTTCTTGTCGATCGTCTCTTTGTTTTGCTCGAAGACGTGGACCTCGAGATCGCCCGTTAACAAGGCAGTGGCCCAGGTGTGTCCCATGATACCGAAGCCCAGCACCCCGATTGTTTTGGCATCTTGTGATTTCATCATAGATAGCAAGAATAACCCACATACCTCGCGAGGGAGAAGTCCTGTGGCAGGATCTTAAAAGGAAGATACAGTGATTGGTGAATCCTGAGTTACGTGTGCAAGCGGCTAGGGAGCGTCTTTTTGGGCGTGCTCGGTTCGGATAACGAGCAAGAAGGAAAAAATGAATATGCTACACGCCGCTCTACATTGCATTTCGTTTCATTGAAAGACTAAATACTAAAAATATTAAACAGTTATTGTTTCACTCTTATTACAATAGTGTAGTAATCCCTTCTTCCGGCCAGAAGGAGAGTAAAAGCAGCGTTGTGGTTCTCTATTATGGTAGCTTTGCTTTAGAGGCCTTCTTTTCCTGAACCATTAGACTCATTTTTTTATCGCTGGTGATGATGTGGTTTAGTATCCAATGCTCGAGTGCATCCTCAATGGGATTATTGGGAAAAACACCTGAGTCATTTAGGAGCTGCATCATGGATTCGGTGTAACTATCAAGCAATTTGTCGTGCTCGCGCTTGTGTCCGTCGAAGAACTCATAGTCATGTTCCTTCATCACACGCTCCTCAAGCGCGAAGTGAGCCTGCATGCGTACGTAAATATCGCCTAGACATTTCTCGATTTCTGACCTTTCCTTGTACCCGGCCAGTTCCTCGTGGAGCCTGTTGATATCGTCGATCAGTACTTTATGTTCGTGGTCCAGCTCTTCAATTCCAATCAGGAAGGAGTCATCCCATTTAAAAAGTGTATCGGTCATAGTGGATACTCCCCGTATATTCGTCAGTTTGATCTTACTGACAATACCCAGCACGTGCTAGTTGTAAACACTGAATCAATTCTGGGAGAGGACAGTAAAACCTAAGTTATCTGATTGATAAGCGAGCGGCTGCTTACAACCTAGCCAGGCAACACCTCGTCGCTACGCAGAAGCTATTTCCATGCTCGTCCAGGAAGAGCTATTTGTCGGAATCTGGTCTTTGCTGAAATAGATTTTGCCAGAACTGTTGTTGCATCTCAGCGATTTTCTCGAGATTCCCCGGTACAAACTGTTTCATCATATTAACAGCATCATATTCACCAGAAGCCATTTTTTCTTTAGCCTGTTTTATAAATTCAACATTCAGCTCACTAACATCAGGCATTCCAAAAAACCGGCGCCACTCCTCTGGGGTGGCATCTACTTCGATCTTTGTTTTCATAACTGCTAAATACCCAAGACGATAAAGTTCCTCGCACCTTACAGAGTCGGATCGCTGTTTACAATGTTAGCTAGAGCACGCTTTAGGTCTGTACCTGGCGGTACTAGAACCTGTCTACTAACTGGCCACTTTTCGGTGTTCTTCGTACTCTATCTAATCTTCTTAGGGCAAAGCGATACCCCGATCTTGACCCTCTTGGTACATTAGCGCCATGGAAATGACTTCTCGCAGGAAAAAATTAGCAGTACTTTTCTGTAAAAGCTTCCTGTGTTTGAACTTCTTATTCGTTACTAGTGCCTTTGCAGAAGGTTCAGGTCTCTCTATTTACGGCTTAGCGAAAAACCGTTGGTACATTCCGTATGACGACAAAGATACGAGTACTCGAGAATGGGAGTATGCGACTTACCTGGACATAGGGTATACAACTAATTTTAATGATCCTAGCAACAAACTCTGGCGGAGCAAAACAACGACCTTTGAGGTGAACGACCCAAAGGTCAATATGGCAATGGGCTATCTTCGTAAGGTTGCCACACCTCAAAGCCGTTGGGGAATGGAGTTGGGATTGCAAACTGGGGTTGATACTGAAGGCCTGGTTCCAAATAACGCTGTTTCAAATGCTGATTCTTTACGCCACCTTTATCGCGCTAATGCAGCCTATCTGTTCCCTCTGGGGAACGACCTTGAGGTAACGGTTGGGCTAATTGATAGCTATATCGGCTACGAATCGCTTTTTGGCATCCAAAATCCCAATTACACGAGAGGATATCTACTCGATCATGTACCTTACTTTCTGTTGGGAGTTCAGGCCGGATACGCCATCAACGATACTATAGACCTTTCCTTATTCGTCGTAGAGGGATGGGATTATCTTGCACAGGTTAATGATGCATTAAGCTATGGGCTACAAGCCACATGGCAACTATCGTCCGATACCAGATTCACTCAGAATCTTTATGTTGGACCCGATCAGGAGAATACGGATAGTGAGTTCTGGCGATTTTTTTCGAATTCGATTATCGAATGGAAGAATGACCAGTTTCTTCTTGCAGCAGCTTTTGATATTGGGACCGAAAAACAAGCCGATGTAGTCAACCATCCTCGTTACGATTGGGCGGCTGCTGCGGTATGGTTCGGCTGGAATATTGGCGGACCATGGGACATGGCACTAAGACCAGAAGTTTACTGGGACCCGGATGGTATTGGCACAGGGGCTTCTCAGACCATTAGGGCGATTACTACTACTTTGCAATATACGTTTTCGCCGATGGTGTCCAACACTATTGTTGCCTCACTTGAGTACCGATACGATCGTTCTACAGGAACTGAAGGTGGGTTTTTCAAAGGTTCGGATAACCGCCTGGTACCTGACCAACATCAAATCTTGTTCTCGTTTATGTGGACATTTGGTCAATGAACTGCTTCTAAGATTTATGACGATGCTTGAATAATGCCGAGGCTAGTTTGGCCGCAAGAGCTACGAATACACCGATGCTAATAAAGGCGTAGATGATGGTGAATATCTTCGATACATAAGTTGTCGGTGTAAGATCACCGTAGCCAATCGTAGTCATTGTCATGACACTGAAATACAAGGAATCGAGTAAGCTCCATTCCTCAGCGTAGGAATAATATAAGGTGCCACTCAACAACAAGACGGACGTCATAAAAGCCAGAGCCCGAAATTCTTCATCACTGGCTGCACGATATATTGCTTTTAAAAGCCTGAGTATAGTTATAAAGAAATGGATCATGTAGATCACCTGGTAGTGGGTGAATTTGATTTTGTTAAATTATTATTACGGTGCTCACCCGCATCTGTCCATCATCACAGACAACTGAGCTTGAACCAAATAAAGGAGTTTGATAGTACTGGAATGTTCCACTAGCCTGTGCGGGTGAAGAAAAGAAAAATAGATAAATCTGCATGAACATCATTGAGTTTTTAGACAGACTGCCTGTTTGGGGAATTTTCCTTTTCTCCTTGATAGTCGCCCTCCTTTCCATAGAGATTGGTTCTTATCTGGGTAAGTTGAGGTTAGGAAGATTGGCTGGAGAGGAGAGGGTTCACAC
>JASJAT010000132.1 GCA_030066885.1 Arenicellales bacterium
AATGTGATTTAGGTTCTAAGGGTATTCAGAACAATTCGAACACCGCAGGCGACACCAATCCTAAAGTTATATGGAGAGTTGCTTTTGTTCCTGTATGGCAACATCAATTTTCTCCAGTAGGTCGAAGACCTTGGTTCCTATCTTGTCAGTTTCTCCGTCGTGTGCTTTCGAAGTTAACAATTCATGAGTGATGTTTAACGCAGCCATAATGGCACACTTCTCGGCACCAATGATCTTGCCGCTTTTTTGGATTTCACGCATTTTGTCGTCTAAATATGCGGCTGCTTCTTTGAGTGCGCCTCTTTGATCATCCTTACAGGCCACCGAGAATTCTCGCCCCATAATAGATACTTTTATGCCACCTGGTGCCTTATTCACTGATGCTTATCTAGTGCTTTTAGTCTAGTAACGATTGTTTCTAACCTAGTTCGTGCCATTCGATTTTTTTCTGCAAGTTTGGACTTCTCTTCGATGAGAGTATCACGATTACCGCGTAGTTTATCGTTCTCTTCTTTAAGCCTACGACATACATTGATTAAGTCGTCCACCCGTTGTTCGAGTTGACGGAGACCTTGGCCAATTTGATCTTCATCGTTCATAGCAAGATTAACTATAGGCGTCTGAGAAACTGTGGTCAACGCTTTTAAACACATAACAGGCCGCATTAAAATACATTTTTACACTACTCCGCATGTTGCATGAAGGCGACCGTATGGTTACACATCAATTTTGTATTCATGGTTGAAACTACCCTTAGTAATGGATCTCGCGACGAGTGCCGTTCTAATGATCGGCCTGCACTGGCCTTAACCAGTCCGGGACCGCTTGTACTTGGGCTCTACTCAAGCGATAGCCGTGGTTATACCTTGAGTTTCAATCTTGAGCTTTTCTAATGCACGTTCCTCAATCCGTCAACTACGATCAACTGCAGACTGCTCTACAGGAAGCGGGGTTGGAACTGAATGCCTCGGAAGTTCACGGGACTATATGTGGATCTATATGCAACCAAATGCAAACAGGGGTCAGTCCGAATTTACAGCAGTTGTTGACGGTGGGAAAAGAGATATCGGGAGAATCGCTCGCACCTTTGCGTGGTGTGCTGGAAGGCTTATTGCAGCAGACCGCGGACAGTTTGTATCGTAGGGTCAGTGAATTTACTCTGCTGCTGCCGGATGAAAATGAAAGCTTATCGCTGCGCTTGCAGACACTGGCGGATTGGTGCCGGGGATTCATGATAGGCTTATTAAATAAAGAGTCGTTTTCTATTGATCAACTCAGTACAGATTCGGCGGAAATGGCTAGGGACATTATGGCTGTTTCAGAACTCGAGCCATCGGAAGACGAGGAAGATAGTGAGTGGGATTTCGCTGAAGTGGAAGAGTACGTAAAAGTCGGTGTTCAACTTATTTTTGAAGAAATGTGCATCGCGCAAGAGAACAGCGTTTCAGGAGAAGTACATTGATCAACGCGAGTGTATTTAATCGTCGTCGACAAGATTTAATGCAGCTTATGGGTGATGGGGTAGCTGTTATATCTACGTCACTGGAAAGGCAGCGGAACCGGGATGTTCTCTACAGGTTTCGGCCAGACAGTGATTTTTACTACTTGACTCATTTTCCCGAACCGAACGCGGTCGCTGTACTTTCTCCTGGCCGTGATCAAGGAGAGTATGTCCTATTCTGTCGCGACAATGATGTTGAACGCGAACGGTGGGATGGTCGCCGGGCCGGTCTGGAAGGCGCTGTAGCTGACTACGGTGCAGATGATGCTTTTCCGATTGAGGACATTGGTGAGATATTACCGGGCCTGCTAGAGAATCGTAAAAAAGTATTTTGCAACGTCGGTGTTTATCCTGAGTTTGACGTTAAGTTATTGAATTGGGTAAACGAAGTGAAAGCAAAGTCGCGAGCTGGTGTCAGCGCGCCACACGAGATCGTGGACCTGAGTCATATTCTTCATGAGTTACGTTTGATCAAACAAACCGAAGAAGTCAACGTGATGAAGCGTGCGGCAAAGGTTTCGGCGCAAGGCCACAAAAGAGCAATGCAACGCTGCGAGCCGGGTATGATGGAGTATGAATTAGAAGCCGAATTACAGTACCAGTTTCGTCTCGGCGGGAGTCACTATCCTGCTTATCCGCCTATTGTCGCCGGTGGCAAAAACGCGTGTATTTTGCATTACATAGAAAACAACTCTGAACTCAAAGATGGCGAGCTAGTACTTATAGATGCGGGCGCTGAGATTGATTGTTATGCAGCGGATATAACGCGCACATTTCCAGTAAATGGGAAATTCAACCAGCACCAACGGGAGATTTACAAGATCGTGTTGGCGGCGCAGCTCGCGGCTATCAGCCGAGCAAAAACAGGTAACCTGTGGAACGAACCCCATGAGACCGCGGTGAGAATCATGGTCGAAGGACTGATCAGTTTAGGTCTCCTGAAGGGGTCGTTTGAAGAAAACCTTGAGACTGAAGAGTATCGACGGTTTTACATGCACCGGACCGGGCATTGGTTGGGCATGGATGTGCATGATGTTGGAGACTATAAGATCGACGGTCAATGGCGTCAGTTAGAGCCGGGTATGACCTTGACTGTAGAGCCGGGTCTCTATATCCCAGATGATGACAATATCGACCCGCAACTTCGCAACATGGGCATTCGTATTGAGGATAATGTGCTGATACAACGCGAGGGCAACATGGTCTTGACCAAAGAAGTTCCAAAAAAGATAGAAGATATAGAAACCTTAATGGCTAGTTAGTTTAGTAAAAAGTGAGATATCAAGCTGAAGCAACCTGTTAAGGTGAGGTTCTTTAAACTTTCAACTTTTATCTTTCAACTAAAATATGTTTGATATCGTCATTGTCGGTGGGGGATTAGTCGGAGCCAGTCTGGCTTGCGCGTTGGCGCCTACCAATCTGCGTATCGCGGTGGTTGAAGCCGTACCTTTCAAATCCCAGCATCAACCAAGCTATGATGAACGTGTCCTTGCTATAGCTCAGGGTTCTAAGCGGATACTGGACGCAATTAGTGTTTGGTCGGAGATAGGCAAGGCAGACGCTACACCGATCAAGACAATACACATTTCCGACCGCGGTCGATTCGGAGCGAGTCACTTGCGTCATACGAAATATGGGGTCGAGGCTCTGGGTTACACCGTACCAGCTCGGGCATTGGGTAATGCGCTAATACAAAAACTTGATCACCTTCCGCACATCACCGTTCTGTGTCCGGTGAAAGTTACGGGACTCGATGTAGAACATGACCAGGCAGCACTGACTATCCTTCAAGACTCTAAACAGGACAAGTTGACATGCAGACTCGTCGTCTTTGCCGGCGGTACAACTACGGAGATAGGGGGCTCTCTCGATTTTAGAACAGAAAGCTATAAATACGGCCAAACCGCTGTCATATCCACCGTCACACCGAGTTTCCCGCACAACAATACGGCTTACGAACGGTTTACGGAAACGGGGCCGCTGGCCATGTTGCCAACCAGGCAGAATAGATATGCTGTGGTATGGACTGCTTTGGATGAACAGGTAGAGGGCTTGTTGCATTGTTCAGACGACGATTTTTTGGAGCAACTGCAATACCGGTTTGGCGATCGCGTTGGGGCGTTACAAAAGCTGGGTATACGGCGTGCCTATCCATTGTCCTTTGTAAAGGTAGAACGGCCAGTGCGTTCGCGAATCGTAGTCGTGGGTAATGCGGCGCATACCATTCACCCCGTTGCGGGACAGGGATTCAACCTTGGCCTTCGAGACGTTTCAACACTCGCTGAAGTACTGTACGACGCCGATTCTACCGGGCTGGATATCGGTGCCATCGGAGTGGTCGACCGCTATTGGAAATGGCGAGAGCGTGACGTCAATCGAGTAGGGGTGTTTACAGACAGTCTAATTCGAACTTTTTCCAACAATTTTTTACCGCTGGTGCTACTTCGCGACACGGCCTTGGTGGCGCTCGATTTGATGCCACTAGCCCAACAGTTTTTGGTCAAGCGTACGATGGGATTAGCAGGTAAATTACCACGTTTGGCCCGCGGTATGCCTCTGGTTTAACAAATGTCTAGCTCTGATTTCGATGTCATCATAGTCGGTGCCGGGATGGTCGGAGCGTCGCTGGCGCAGATCCTGGCTCAGGCCGATTTTCAAGTGGCCCTATTAGAGCGTTCGGAACTGAGTATCGACTGGAAAGAGGAGGAGCATGATGTTCGAGTTAGCGCGCTCAACTTAGGGTCTCAGCGTATGCTTTCGGAGATAGGTGCATGGTCTGGCATAGAAAGCAGACGAGTTTCGCATTACACACACATGTATGTGTGGGACGCCGGCAGCCGGGCAAGAATCGAATTTGATTGTGCTGATTTTGGACGGGCTCGTCTCGGTACAATTGTAGAAAATGGCCTGGTCACGTACGTGCTACACAAAGAATTGATGGCTGCCAGCAACGTCGAGGTGCTGCCAAAGACGGAGTTGGAGCGTGTATATCGTGACGATAGTGGCGTTAAGCTGAGTCTGTCGGGTAACCAGAATCTACGCTGCAAAGTCTTGGTTGGAGCGGATGGCGCCGAGTCTTCGGTACGCCGGATGCTTGGCTTCAAAAGCAGTGTAAAGAGCTTCGATCAAACAGCGATTGTTGCTCAAGTCAGTACTGAACGGGATCATCAGAAAACCGCCTGGCAACGGTTCTTGCACACTGGTCCATTGGCTTTTTTACCGCTATCAAATGGAGATTGTTCAATCGTATGGAGTTGTGAGCAAGGGTTAGCTACCGAACTCATGCAGCTCGATGAAGAGGATTTTACGCAGCGATTGACTGATGCTTTTGAAGCTAAACTCGGCACTGTGACTCAAGTTGGCCCCAGGAAAACATTCGCGCTGTCATCTGCCCAAGTCATACGATACGTGGATGACCGCTGCGCCTTGATCGGTGATGCCGCCCATGTAGTACATCCGCTCGCAGGACAGGGGGTGAACCTCGGCATGGTCGATGCGGCGGCGTTGGCACAAGTACTAGTCGATGCGCGGGCAAATAACAAAGACATAGGGGGGCGCTTGACCTTGCGACGATATGAGCGCTGGCGGAAGGGTGAAAATTTACTGATGGGGTACGCTCTGGCCGGCATAAAAAGACTATTCGGTACCCGTTCTTATTCGATCGAAAAGCTAAGGGGTATGGGTCTACGCCTAGTCGATATGACGGCCCCAGTGAAATATGCGTTTGCCAGCAAAGCAATGGGATTGACCGGGGACCTACCAAAGATAATGGATTGGCGGATGCTCGAAGACTGAAGTGGAAACGCTCAATCTTGCGG
This sequence comes from Arenicellales bacterium, assembly GCA_030066885.1. Classification (GTDB taxonomy): domain Bacteria; phylum Pseudomonadota; class Gammaproteobacteria; order Arenicellales; family JAANXG01; genus JAHEKE01. The sequence goes on from JASJAT010000132.1 coordinate 5,320, forward strand.
CGATCCTCATTACACTGTCCGCGCTCTTCAGCTACTTAAATCACCGTTACATCGGCTTACCGACCACCATCGGCGTAATGCTGATCGCGTTATTACTCTCCCTGGCATTGATCTTTATTGGGGAAATGGGCATCGCCCAGTTTGATGACGTGGCCGAACGATTATTGTCAGGTGTTGATTTCGACACTACGCTGATGCACGGAATGTTGAGCTTTCTGTTGTTTGCCGGGGCGCTTCATGTAGACCTGGGCGATTTAAGGCAGCAGAAATGGGTGGTCACCGTACTAGCCACAGTCGGTGTAGTGATCTCTACGATGATAGTAGGTTGTCTCACATGGTTGCTTTTACACTGGCTAGGAATAGGTATCCCCTTTATCTACTGCTTGTTGTTCGGAGCCTTGATCTCGCCCACCGACCCCATAGCTGTACTGTCTACTCTGAAAAGCGTGGGCATCGTTAAAAGTCTGGAAACGAAAATCGCAGGGGAATCTTTATTCAACGATGGTGTGGGTGTCGTTATTTTTTTGGTCATTGCAGGACTCGCCTTCAATCCTGAGACCGTGTCTGCTGGGACCGCTGTACTTCTGTTTATTCGGGAAGCCATAGGTGGTGTATTTTTCGGGCTCGGGCTGGGCTACGCCGGATTCTTCTTATTGCGTACTGTGGACAATTATCAGGTTGAAGTACTGATCACTCTGGCTATTGTCATGGGCGGGTACTCGATGGCGCTGGCTTTGCACACGTCGGGTCCCATCGCGATTGTTGTAGCGGGTTTGTTAATCGGAAATCGTGGACGTGTTTTGGCCATGTCAGAACGAACCCGGGAGCACCTTGACACGTTTTGGGAACTCGTAGATGAAGTCTTAAACGCAGTGTTATTCGTGTTAATCGGTCTGGAAGTCCTAGTTTTACAGTTTACCGGAGAATATCTCGCAGCCGGTCTGATGATGATTCCCTTGGTTTTGCTATCCCGGGCGATCAGTGTTGGGGTGCCGATCACCGTGCTGCGCCTTCGCCGTGAGTTTTCCCCCCACGTGGTGAAAATATTGGTCTGGGGTGGAATACGAGGCGGAATCTCAGTTGCCTTGGCTTTGTCTCTGCCGCCAAGTCCGATGCGGGATATCGTTGTAGCTATGACCTATGTGGTAGTCGTCTTTTCCATCCTTGTTCAAGGCTTAACTATAGGTCCTTTGGCTAAACGTCTAAGCGAACGCGCTTAACCCGCATACTGCACTAAGGCAGCCGTGTGTTGCATTTAGGTTCCCAAATTAAATATTTCACAACAATCAGATGCTTGATCCTTCAATGGGCACAATTTGTCCTTTGTTGTCGGCCGACCCCAGCCCTGACTGGTCAAGGCCCGTTTCGACTTGAGCCTAACTCAAGCCATAGCTACAGCTATGCCTTGAGTTCAAGCCCGACGTCCAACCAATCCTGTAGTTACGCCATCATCCGGCGTCCTGATGCAATATAGGGATAAGGCGACAGATGCTGGCTGCTGTTGAGATATTTCAGCAATGACGTTATGGTCGTAGTTGTCCCCCGAATGTACGGAATTCATGAGTACAGCTTCCGAACTTAAGAAGGCCGGCCTTAAATCTACCGTTCCCAGGTTAAAAATCCTGTCCATCTTGGAAAGCGCGACTGTCCGTCATATGGCTGCGGAAGATGTGTACAAGCGGTTGTTGGAAATGAATGAAGATATCGGTTTGGCCACGGTCTATCGTGTGCTCACTCAGTTCGAGGCCGCGGGATTAGTCATCAGACATAGTTTTGAAGGTGGTCGTTCTGTTTTCGAGCTCAACGATGAGGGGCACCATGATCATATGCTTTGTTTGGAATGCGGAGAGGTTTTCGAGTTTTACGACAAGACTATTGAAGAAAGGCAAAGGCGTGTGGCAAAGGATATCGGGTTCATGCTCGAAGATCACACACTATATATGTACGGGGTATGTGAAGGGATCAAGAAAACAGGAAAATGTTCGTTAAAAAAGAAACGGAAGTCACGGACGATTACTGAAAAGGATCATACGGGTTGATCCGCCGTGGCGGAGTAAACCGTGCGCGTTGTTTCTATAGTCCTGCTCAACAAAATAACCGGGATCAAACCCACCAACACGATGGCGGCAGCCGCCGTAGCTGAGTCCATAAGCCGCTCGTCCGAAGCCAGTTCATAAGCACGTACAGCAAGTGTATTGAAATTAAAGGGGCGCAATATCAGTGTGGCGGGCAGTTCTTTGAGCACGTCAACAAACACGATTAGCCCCGCAGTGAGCATGCTGCCCCTGATCATTGGGATGTGAATCTCCGTTAACACTTTGCGCGGGCCCAGACCTAAACTGCGCGCTGCGTCATCCATGTGAGGCCTGACTGTGCTCAGGCCCGAACCTACGGCTTGTTGCGATATCGCCAGAAACCTAACCAGGTAGGCAAATACGAGTGTAACCAGCGTGCCGCTGAATATGAGCCCGATGGTGACTCCTAAGGTCTGTTCAAGCCAATCATTGATGGTGTTGTCCAGCCATCCCATGGGTATAACGACACCGACCGCAATGACAGTTCCGGGTATGGCGTAGCCCAAACTTGTTACCCGAACCGCCGCCCTGACAATGCGAGTGGGCGCGAGTCTCCTGCCATAGATCATTATCAACGAAAAGAGGACAGCCAGGAGCGCAGTCATCCCTGCCAACGTGAAACTATTGCCTGCAAGCATAAAGAAACTTTGGTCCAGCATTTCGTCAGCGGTTATCCATGACCAATAGAGCAGCAGGCCAAACGGAATTAGAAACCCGAGAATGATGGGTGCTACACACCATACGAACGCCGCCAACTGGTACCCGCTAGTCAGCCTTGTACGTTGAAGTGCGATTTCCCGACTTCCGATGTGGTGAAATCTGGACCGCCGTCGAGACCAGTACTCGAGCATTATCAAGGCGAATACAAACATCATCAGTACTGCAGATAACTGTGTAGCGGCGCTGCTGTCGCCCAATCCAAACCACGTTCTGAAGATACCGGTGGTGAATGTATCGACCCCGAAGTACTGTACTGTGCCATAGTCGGCCAATGTTTCCATTAACGCCAGCGACAACCCAGCGATTACCGCCGGTCGAGCCATGGGCAAGGTAACTCGCCAAAAGTTTTGCCACGGTGTACACCCTAACAAGCGCCCTGCATCTGAAGCCGCTACAGACTGTTCGAGAAAAGCGGAACGGGCGAGTAGGTAAACATAAGGGTAAAGGACAAATGTCAACATAAACATCGCGCCGGAAAGCGAACGGACTTGTGGAAACCAGTAGTCACCACCTTGCCAACCCATTACCGACCTGAGTCCCGTTTGTACGGGCCCGGAAAACTCCAGAAGACCGGTATAGGCATAGGCAATGATATAAGCCGGCATAGCTAGAGGCAGCAGCAGGGCCCAAACGAAAAATCGCCGACCGCAAAAATCAAAATTGACTGTGAGCCAGGCCGTACTTACACCCCCCAGCAGTACGCCCACACCAACGCCCAACATCAGCATCAAGGAATTGAACGTGTAGTCAGCCAGCCGGGTATCTACCAAATGCCGCCACACTTCACTTGCCGGGGTGAACAAAGAACTGAGGACGAACACGATGGGCATGGCAAATACTGCGGCAATCGCAACTACCGTATAGCGCCAATGAATGCTCGTGCTGGCCATATTGGATCAAGACCTCAGTTTGATAGCCTTAAATTTTAGTATAAATGAGAATGAGTCGCATTATCATTTACATTTGACGTTATCGCTCTTGGCAGGTGGCTTTTCGCTAAGTAGTATCCGTCCAGAAAATAAAGCGGCCGTTGTTTTGGCTTACGCCGGGATCCGACAGAGGCCCCTGCACTGCAGGGCAGTCGAAATGACTAGAACCGGCGCCCACGCCGCGATACAGTCGATAACCTTGGAGCGAAGACTAACAAGCGAATGGGACGACAGACCCCACTCTATCAACATCATATAAATGCAGGCGCCAAAATGGTCGACTTTGGCGGATGGGATATGCCCCTACATTATGGGTCGCAGATAGATGAGCATCATCTGGTTAGGCGTGATGCCGGCATGTTTGATGTGTCTCACATGTGCATGGTGGATTTAGCGGGAAACCGGGTCCGTGAGTTTCTACGCAGACTGATGGCGAATAACGTCGACAAATTGAAGATCCCGGGCAAAGCACTCTATACCTGTATGCTGAACGATGACGCTGGCGTTATCGATGATATGATCGTTTATCACATGAACGACGA
>JASJAT010000133.1 GCA_030066885.1 Arenicellales bacterium
CTGCATCTAGGCCGTATGTTGCATTTGAACCCCAGATGATGACGAAGGACAGAGCCCCATGTACACCGGGCTTGAACTCAAGGATTAGCCGTATGAGGATTGCGGGCCAGTGCAGTTCCAATCATGCTGTCCCTGGTGACCAGTTTGGACAGTTCCTCCTCATCCATATCCTCGGACCCTTCGGGCTGTAAGGGGATCACGATATAGCGCAATTCGGCAGTTGAGTCGTGCACTCTTACCTCGACATCGTCAGCAATGATGGTACCGAACTCGCGTAGAACCGAGCGCGGTTCTCTCACTACTCGCGCGCGATATTCCTTACTCTTGTACCACACCGGCGGCCGGCCGAGCAACGCTCGCGGGTAACAAGAGCATAATGTGCAAACCACGACGTTATGCACTTCCGGCGTGTTCTCTAGTGCGGTTAAGATCGTATATCCGGGATCCAGCCCAATGCTTTTCACCGCGGCTACACCATCTGCCAGTAGAAAAGTTTTAAACTCAGGGTCTGCCCATGCCCGTGCAACAACCTTTGCACCGTGGGTGGATGGGTCGATGTTTTCGATCGCTTCAATCATCGCCCGCATTTCGTCATTGGTGTATATCCCTTTCTCCAGCAGTAACTCGTTTAGTGCCACACCCATTAATTCGTAATACGAACTGGGTTCTCGGTGGTCGGGTTGTAACGGGTGCTTGTGTGGATGCGAGTGGTTTTCAGTCAAAGCTATGCCTCAAATGGACTCAAGCCAATGCTCAAAGATCTCTATTTCCAATGTGTCGCACTCAGCCCCCCGGTAGTCCCGCCACAGCTGTGTCTGTTCCAGGTGTACGCGGTAAACCGTTTTAACAGGCTCACCACTCTCACCTAACGATAGTAATTCGGGCTGACCTTGCGGTTTACATACCCGTTCTATCGTTCCTACGTGACCCTTGACGTAGGCCGGTACTCGGTGGTGCCTTTCCTCGCGCCGGTCAGAAATACGGACTTGATCACCAATTTTAAACCTAGCCTGCATCTCAATATCTCGCCCAATGCTGGTCATTGTTCACGCGCTCGTGACTTCAGCTCAGAGATACGCTGCTCCAGTTCTTGTGCGGAGATGACGCCTTCCTCCACCAGCAGTGCGCCGGCCGCTCCTGCCCAGCGCTCGTAGTAGCTGAGTTTCTCATAAATATCGGGGCCCAGGGATTCGATCAAGTGGCGAACACGAGACCAGTCCTTTGCAATCCCTTTTTTGAAAAGCAGGTACATCATGGCATCGACGCGTCGCTCCCAAAATGTGAAATCGTGCTCAGATCGATCGATAACTTCACCTGGTAAGCCACCAAGGTCGTGAGGCCCGATACGTTGTAAATGGTCACTCATAATATCGAGAGTGTGCAGAAAACGAATGCCAATCACAAGTCGGTTGGTTCATTGCGAAAGTGGTCGCTTCCGAACGTCTATGAATACGATAGCTCAGTCCGGTTCGGCCCATACCGACGCCTGCGGCGAAACGACAAAGGCGGCACCTGTATTCTCATGCTCAGCTGGATCATGACATGCCACACTGGGGCAAGCGAATAAATTGGGATACACTCCGTTGGGCACAACTTGGGTTTGGTGAGCCCGCGATATCGTTTGCAAAACATCTTCCGCCATGGCTTGATCCAGCGTAACCGTATCGGAACCGCTAACATCAAGCCTGGGTTGATGGATAGCTTCGTCCAGCGACATACGGTAGTCGGTAAGGAACGAAATCAATTGAAACACTGCCGGCATGATACGCCTTCCACCCGACCCTCCTAGCGCAAACCGCTTACCGTCATCCCGCAACAGAACCACCGGACACATATTTGACAAAGGTCGTTTGTTGGGCCCAAGGGAATTCGGGCGGTTGGGGCGTGGGTCAAACCACATCACACCGTTATTCATCAGTATACCGGTACTGGGCAAGGTGACTTTAGACCCAAATAACGATAGTAGGGTTATCGTTAAGGCCACCATATTCCCCTGTCTGTCCACCGTATTAATGTGCGTAGTGCAAGAAGAGGTAGTCGTGTCAGGGATGTCCCCGATATGGGCCAGACGGTGGTCGTAAGCATCGAATAGACTTCTAGCGTATGCGGTGTACGCACGGCCTTGTGGCGTCGCTGTGTCGACTGACAAGTTGTCACTTAAGGCAGCGAGGGCGTAGCGAAGCGTCGGACCCGCGGTCAGGCCTGGAACGATGTCAATCTCGGCGTCGCGGTACCGGGTGCGCTCCACCTCTGACAAATGAGGTCTATAGCCTGCCAGATCGTTGGCGGTTAGTTTGATCCCGAGTGCTTCTGCGTCGGTCACGATGTCGCTCGCTATTTCGCCAGTATAGAAATCGGTTGCCCCCGCGTCTGCCAACCGGCGTAACGTTTTAGTCAGTTTTCCCAAACGGATACGGGGCAAGGGTCCCGCCCATTCACCAACTGGGACAAAACCTTGCGGCATAAACACCTTTCTACTTTCTGTGAAGTCCGCTAGCTCCATCGCGGTGGAAGCGATTTTTAGAGTCGCATACCAATCCACTTGCAAACCCTCTTCCGCAAGTCGAGTCGCCGGTGCCAACAGGTCTTGCCAGCTTTGGGTGCCGAAAGTATCCAACGCTTGAGCCAATCCCGCCACCATGCCTGGAACCGCCACTGAATGCGGGCCCCGGATGTTGCGATCGTCCTTAACGGTCGGCCAGCGAAAAAGATCCGGACCGGTGCCACCGACCAAGGGATAGTCATCGGGATTCAGCCTCTCTGACGACTTCACCCCGAATTCAACTGCATAACTTTTATGCTCTTCCGCGACGTATACCACCATGTAGCCACCGCCGCCGATCCCGCTCATCCAGGGCTCGACAACGCCGACGGCAAAACCCGTCGCTACCGCCGCGTCGATCGCGTTGCCACCGCGCGCCAATATTTCAGCGCCTGCCTTTGAGGCGAGTGTATGCTGGCTGACGACGATACCGCGGGAAGTAGATACTGCCGGCTTGCGAACAGTCCAGGATTCTGGAAGTGGGCTGAGACTAGACATAAAGTTTAAAGTTTAAAGGGGTAAAAAGTACAAAGTTAAAAGAAGTGTAGCTTGTTGCCCCTCTAAACTTTCCACTTTCCACTTTTTTCTTTCTTCTAATGTTTTCTAGAAAAACACTTTGCGACCTTGGCGTCTTGGCGGTCTTTCTTACTGAGCCACGGGATTAGAGTTTTTTTCTGAGCAAATCGGTCAATATTGGTTCCGATTCCCGATTCATTAAGTTCAGAGCTTTGACACCGGTAAGTTTCTCCACCAGTACGATCCCGGCTTCGGTGTTGGCCGCGGGTCCGGCTACCAGATCCGGTTGGAAATCGAAAGCGGTCCGTACCCCGACCACCGCGTAGGGATCTGAGGCACACAAGATCTTGCAGCAGACGTTATCCTTCAGCTCTTCGATAGCTGTAGCGCCATTGTATGGTTCTAGGGGTGAGGCACCTGCCTCAGCTACAAGTACGTCGACCTTAAGAGCGCTGATGCGTGACAGCAACTGCCGCAGGCACAGGCGATATTCATCCGCATCCAATACCGTTGAGGGTAGCCCGGCATCGACAAAATCGAGGATATGATCGGCCCCAGCGTCACCGAAGCTCAAGATATCCCTATAGCGACCGGCTCCGGTTAGTTTTGCTGCTGCCACCGTGTACCCGCAACGCTTCAGTTCATGAATCACTACCCTCCCGGTCGTCGTCTTGCCTGCAGACATAGAGGTGCCTACAAGCAGGATTACCGGGATTCGCAGTTGTTGTTGCTGTGTCGGTGCAACAAAATCCAGCATGTTGAGTTTGGTATCCTCACGAGTTACATGGCCTACATATTTAATCGGCATCGGACGCATCGACAAAGGAGATATCGAGGTAGCTTTGCCAAATAATCCAGCACTAGTCAAAGAATGCATGCAAAGATCCGAGCCTACTTCCTCCCAGGTACCTACACCTTCCAAGGTGGCGGCGCGCTTACCTAGCGCACCTATAATCTTGTCTCCTGGTATGGCTTCCACCATGCGCCCGGTAGTGAGTTCCAACTCGCCATAGGGACTGTGTTTACTGGTTATCTCCGCTAGAACGTAATCACCGTTCGCCCATGATTTACGTTCTATCGGTAGAATGTTGAATGGCTTCCGCTCCAGATCACTGATTCGGGTGAGTGAAAGAAAACAATATCTGGGCTGGCTCATCGCTGCCTCCCATTCTTCAGTGTTGGGGGGGCGCCGCTAATAACAACGCCAGCAACGCGGCCCGTTCGATTGTCTTGTCTATATACAGGAACTCATGGTGTGCGTGGGCCCCGTCTCCAACTGCTCCTAGTCCATCTAGCGTAGCAGTGAAATTACTGGTGGAGCTGCCATCGGACCCCCCTCCCGCCATGCCTTGTTCCAGGTCCAGACCAATCTCACTACCGAGTCGCCTTGCTACTTCCCATAGTTTCTGGTTTCGATCAGTAGCTTCCATCGGAGGTCGTCCGATGCGTCCCGTGATTTCCAGTGTTACACCCGGAGTCGTAGGCTTCAACTCATTTATTGCCCGTTGTACGCGTTCGGCATCAGCATGAGTGGAGACGCGAACATCAACAACAGCTTCACTTTGTGGCGCGACCACATTGGGCCGCAGACCACCATCTACCGTCCCCACGTTGACGCTGGTTCCTTTGTCGGCATCGTTAAGCGCAAATAGATATTGAATCACATGGGACAGCTCCAAGATCGCACTGGCACCCGCTTTGGGATCGAGTCCGGCGTGCGCTGCCTTACCCTTGATAACAACGTGGAATCGACCTACCCCCTTGCGGGTAGTTTTTAGCTTACCGTTCAATCCCAAGGATGGTTCGAGTACGTAGACGCGGTCCACGCACTGGGCGAGCCTTTGGATATTTCGGCCGGATTCTCGACTACCGATTTCCTCATCAGAATTCAGAAATACGACGGGAGCGACAGACGGGCTAATTCCAAGTTCACTCAAGGCCTTCAGTGCAAAGACCATTTGCGCAATTCCACCTTTCATATCATATACACCCGGCCCGCGGACAACATTGTCATCGACATCGAAAGGCATGTTCTTCAAGGTCCCGACAGGCCATACGGTGTCGTAATGCCCTAACAGGAGCTGCGTTGGCTGGTTGGGCGTGCGGCGTTTTGGTCTGGCGTACAGATGACCCCCACTGGCGCGACCGTTGATTCTTTGTGAGCTGTAGTCAATATCCTCGAAAGCGTCGACCAGCAGCTGACGCATCCGAACTTGAGTTTCAGGTGCTGTCGAGGGTGACTCACACAGTGTCAAAGTTTCCAGAAAGGAAATGAATGCCTGTTCCTGATCGCGCAAGTAATCCAGGATGTCAGTGCACATGGACATCGCGCGTTATTTCTTCATGCCGGCCGGAAACGGAAATGAACGAGTTGTTCCAATGGTCGCGAAACGTCCCGGATGCAGGTAGGCTAGCAGTGGGGCGTCGTGTATCAGGTCTTGATCATCCCGATCGTTTGCGCGCAACGAATCTTCATGTACATGGACCGCCACAATTCGTCCAACAATCAAACTGTTGACATCTAGATCGTCGACGATTCTGTCCAGCTCGCATTCAAAATACAAATATCCGTCGCGTACAAACATACCGTCGACCACGGTTGCAGGAAACTGCTCAATTGCATGCACCGTAAGTTTTTCTTCAGTATCGCAGCGTGGTGCCGCGGCAAGACTCGCCTCCAGTACCTGAGAAGGCCTCAGGTAACTTACGGTAAATACCTTCTCGCGTTTGATATTGTGATAGGTGCGGTGCCTGGGCGTGCACACAAATCCCAAGTGGTTTTGCCAGCTCAACGGTGTCACCATATGCTTGGGCGCAAGGTCATAGCCGCCGTTCTTCTCACGGGTACCGATCAGCACCAGTGGTGCCACCATAAATACCCGATCCCAAATGGGCTCTGCTGGATCGAGTGTAACAATATGGTCCTTGATAGATTCTTCCATGTCGGACTCCTGCTCGCTATGGAGAATCCATTCTAAATGCCCACACCACCCCTACTTTTGATTTACATCAGGATTAACCTGCATATCGCACCAGACCCCAACATGATGGTTAAGGACAGGGTCGGTTGGATGCCGAACTGGAACTCATGGCATAGTGGTGATTCTTGCGGTGAGGGCTCCGCTACTACCGCTAAATCAAACCCGCCTTGGTAAGCTGCCCGACGATGGTCTTGGCCGCCTCACCCACATAAGTGTTCGCATCTTTGGGATTGAAAGTCTCCGTTTTGCCAGACCATACAAGCTTCTCGCCATCAACGGCGTACAGGTTGGTTTCCAAGTGCACGATCGTATCTTCGGTTACGTACCCAGGTGTGTAGATGGGTGCAAAATAACCATAATAACCATAGAACGATCCATAGTAAGGATCACCTACATAATCTAATCGAGGTGGAACGTACCTGTCTTCCTTCTTTACTCGTACCTGCCGCATCACTAGCACTGCGTCTATACCGGTTCCAGCAATTGCCGCTTTAATTTTCTCTTTTTCTAAATCTGCGTGATTCGGCAGCAGCTCATAACTTGCCGAGGATTCAACCCGTTGCTTGTCAAGTTCCGCCAGAAAGCCGGTTTCAAACAGTCTCCGTTTGGAATCATTAGCGTTGAGGCTCAATACCAAAACCTCGTTGAATTTGCCTTCAAAGGCAGGGTCTTTCCACTGTTCGGTTACTTTGGTGGTACTGCAAGCGGTCAGAACCAGCACAAAGGAAAATGCGACAAAGGACAGTAATCGTTTACTCATTTAGGTTCTCCACCCCAATCGTTTAAATCCTGGTTTAGTGTAACCCAGTATTGCCGATTGATAAAACGGCATTACCAAGCGATCTTTTGGCGCTTAGCCCTTTCTTCGTCAGTATCCTGGGCCGGGTCACGTTGGGTATCGAGCAAGTTGCCCCAGTCCGTTCTTTCGTTCATTTGTTCTTTTGTGGGGGTCGCAATGAACTCATTGCCCATACGAATTTGCCAACCGCCGCCCAGGGCTTTGTACAGCTGAATCAGGTTCCCCACCAAAATCCCTCGCGCCGTGACTTCGCGTTCCTGTTCTCTGAACAAGGATTCCTGGGTGTTCAAAACCCGCGTATAGTCTGCCGCCCCCTCCTGATACTGCAATAACGCAATGTCCACCGCCCGTTGCGCGGCTGCTACCCCATTTTTCAAGTGGCCCACCTGTTCCCGGGTCTGGATAAACCCGGTCATGGCATCTTCTGCTTCTTGCAAGGCGCGCAGAACCGTATCTTGATAGTTGACTAACAGTTGTTGAAACCGGGCATCCTGCACGCGCACTTCGTTTTTGATCCGGCCATAGTTGAACAGGTTCCAGTTAAAGGCCGGTCCGCCTTGAAAAAATACCGAATCCGATTCAAATAGATTGCTAGAATTGGCTTGAGCAGAGTTCGACGCCGCCACACCAATGGTGCCGACCAGGACAAAGCTCGGATACAAATTCGACTGTGACACCCCAATCAGCGCACTCTGCGACGCCGCGTCCAACTCGGCCCGGCGGATGTCTGGTCTGCGCCGTAACAGTTCCGCTGGAATCCCTACGGTGACTTCGTCGGGAACCATGGGTATATCACTCGCCGCACCAATGACGGCATCCACCTGATCCGGAGTAATACCCAACAACACCGCTATGGCATTTCGGGTTTGCCGTATACTGGCCTGCAGATCAGGCACCGTGGCCAGGGTAGAAAACAGCAAGGTCTGGGCCTGTTGGGTATCCAGTTCCGTCGTCGCCCCAAATCGAAAACGGGCTTCGGCAATCTCTACACTGCGTTCCTGGATCGCGACGTTCTCAAGGGAAATCTTCAACCGTTCCTCAAACGTCCGCATGGTGGCATAGGCCCTGGCCACCTCAGCCGTCAGCGTCACCAAGGCGTCATCATAGTCGGCGACAGACGCCAGAAAGCCCGCGTCGGCGGATTCCACCCCACGCCTGAACTTGCCCCAAAAATCCAGCTCCCAGGCCGCGTCAAAGTCCAAACTGTAGTTCCAAAAGGTCGTATCCGACCTTGGTAAAACCAATCCCTGGTTCTTGGTTCGATCCAAATAAATGGCTTCACCCCGGCCCTGTTGCTGCTGCGGGTACTGGTTCCCCACCGCAATCCCCAGTTGGGCCCGGGCTTCTAAAATACGCAGGCCCGCTATCTGTAAGGACAAATTCTGTTGGTAGGCAATCGAAACCAGTTCATTCAGGACCGGATCCTCAAAAACCAGCCACCAGGTCTTGTTCTCCGCTGTCTCCGTACTGATCTGCTCATCTTCGGCCTCATTCCACACCGGTGAGACCTCAGCCTCCGGTTGCTTAAAATCAGGACCCAACGTCGTACACGCAGACAATAAGGCTACTGACAATATCGAAACAACCCGCTTCATATCCATCATCTTGTCATATCGCATGGCTTCGCTCTCGGCTCGTGGTTTTAAAATCGTGTGACTCTCATTCAGATACAATGGTCGGTGCCGTTTGTGGTGCACCCTTTATTTTTTCCCGCAGTGTTTGCACAGCAGCGTACAGGACCGGCACCATGATGGTCGCGATGACCGCGGCTGCAATCATGCCACCAAACACCATCGTACCCAAAGACCTCCGACTTGCGGCACCCGCGCCCGCGGCAATGACCAGCGGGATGACCCCAAGCACAAAGGAAAATGCAGTCATCAACACCGCACGAAAACGCAATCTGGCTGCGGTTATTGCAGCTTCAAAAATCGACTTGCCTTCCTCCTCTCGCTGTGTTTTGGCAAACTCCACAATTAAAATCGCGTTCTTACTGGCCAAACCGATCAACAATACAAGTCCGACTTGGGCATAGATGTCCAGATTCAACCCCACCGCATTTTGAGCCACGACACCACCGAAACCAGCAATAGGAACGGCCAACATGACCGATATAGGTATGGACCAACTCTCGTATTGCGCCACTAAGAACAAGTAAACAAAAATGAGGGCTAAAACAAAGATCACTCCGGCGGCGGCACCTGCCTGGATCTCCTGTAAAGCTGTTCCGGTCCACTCGTAAACGAAACCGGACGGCAGGTTATTATCCGCCACATTCTCCATGGCATCGATGGCCTGGCCTGAACTCCTGCCCGGCGCCGGACCACCGTTTATGGTTACGGACCGCAAAATGTTGTAACGCTCCACCGTTTCTGGCCCGACCATCGATTCGGTATCCACCAAGGTACGCAATGGAATCATTTTTCCGTCCATGTTGCGCACGTATAGATCTCCAATATCCTCCTCATCCGCACGGTAGGTTTGCTCTGCTTGCAATATGACCTGATAGATGCGGCCGAACTTGTTGAAGTCATTAACGTAAAGCGATCCTAACTGTGCCTGAAGAGTTGTAAACACCTCATTTAGGGGAGTATTCAGAGTTTTGGCTTTGTCTCGATTTATGTCTAGAAATATTTGCGGCATGGTGGCGCGAAAGGTACTGAACACGGCGTCCAAATCGGCATGCTGATTGGCATTGACAACGAGACTTTGCATCGCACCGACCAGGGCCTGAGGTGTTCCACCAGTAGTATCTTGCAACACAAATTCAAATCCCCCGGTGGTTCCCAGACCGGCGATGGGCGGCAGACGAAACGGAAATATGTTAGCACCTTTGACCGCTGAGAATTGGGCATGCAGTTGGGTTACGATATTTCCCTCATACAACTCGGGATCCTCTCTCTCGTCCCATGGATCCAAGACGACGATCAGCAATGCACTGTTAGAGCTCACCGCTCC
>JASJAT010000134.1 GCA_030066885.1 Arenicellales bacterium
TAGATTGGACTATGCCCTTACACACTCGTTCGCTTTTGGCGGACACAATGCTGGTTTAGTTATTAAACACTACCAGGGGGATTAATGACTCGCCAAACTACAATGAATCGCCGCCCCTAACAGCATTTTCAGACTAGGCAGTGCTCGCCTGTTCGCTCAAACTCCTCCAAGCAATGATAAAAAGCACCAGAAATACTACGTCCATCCAAGCCCAAGGAATCCACATGAACGGAATATCTGTCGTTATCTGATATCCAAATGCCAATATGCAGTATGAAAATTTCAAACCACAACCGTAGAGAATCAGTTCTCTATATTTCAACGGATCTGTTGAGATCCTGTAGAACATGGCGGCGAAGATAAGTAATAGCAATGCGGGAAACTGGACGTACGCCATATGGTTCGGCGGTTCTACAGCGTGAAAAGCAAATATCTCGGTTGCAAATAAGATAAATGCTATCCCTAGAATCCCGTCATACAGTGCAGCTATGACAAAAAGTATCTTAACTTGCTTTTCGTTCATAGTTATTTCTCCTTTGTGAGCGTTTATGTTTAATAACTTGGCGCAAATGATCGTAGAACTTGTGTCTCCGTTCCATGGTTGCTCTTTCGCTGTATAGTTCTTCAACCAGCCAAAGAAAGTTTTCTTCCAGCTCAGTTACCGTCATTCTTTCTGGCCGAAAATTGACATCAAATAGTGTGCATAACTCCCATGCGTTTTCCTTGAGTAGTCGGCCCGATCTCTTAAGGCGATCGTACAACGGGGTGCCGGGGAAAGGTGTCTGAATTGTTATCTGCACGTCATGCAGTCCACTCTCCCGAACAAAATCTCGTACTTCTTGAAAGCTTTCAATTCCTGAGCCATCTAGGCCAAGGACAAAGCAACCATTCACACTAATGCCGTAACTTTGGATCTTATCGACGGCAGAAAAATAGAAGTCAAACTGTTTTGCTTTCCAGTTAGATGCTCTTTCCAAACCCACAAGCGCAGAAGGAGATGCGCTCTCAAATCCAATCAATACCTGTGCACAGCCGCTATCCCGCATCATCGCCAGTAATTCATCGTCGCGCGCAACGGATATGTCAGTCTCTGTAAACCAGCGAAGGTCCTCTACCGATAAGGCTCGTAGCAATGTCTTAGCATGTTTTTTGTTTACGAAGGTGTTGTCATCCGCGAATTCGATGAACGGGTTTGGCCACAACTCCTTAATATGTCGAATCTCATCAATCACTTTCTGTACAGGTTTGACACGATAGAGGGGATTCAGCCTAATAGATGCCGCACAAAATTCGCAGTTAAAGGGACAACCACGCTGAGTTTGTACGGTGAGTCGGTTGTATCGGGCTATATCCAGAAGCTCATAGCGAGGGATGGGCGCATCACTAAGGTTAAAAGGTTTTTCACGGGAATCATAAGTCGTAAGTAACCTCTGGCGTTTGAGATCATCTACTAACGCCGGCCATACGGGTTCTCCTTCTCCAATCACAATGCTATCAGCATGTGCCCGCGCCTCATCGGGCTCCGCCGTGACATGTAAACCTCCAAGCACCACAAGAGTACCGTTTTTCCTGAATCGATCCGCCAGCTCGTAAGCATCTTTGATTTGAGCAGTAAATGAAGAGATAGCTACCACATCGTAATCGCCCGGCAAAGCATCCATTTTCCTTATGTCTTCGACTTCAACATACTCGACATCTATGTTTCTGGGGGTCATGCCAGCAAGCGTAAGCAGTCCGAGACTTGGAAGAGATGCGATTATTTTGTTACGTTCTACGAATCCAGGCAGAGTCAGTCCAAGCCGGGTAAGTTCTTTGTTGCTGGTTCTCAAACCACTCATGGCGATGAGCCCCATCCTCATCATAACGGCCACCCCAGCAGAACTGGGACAATCCCAGCTGAAACGCTTAGAACCGGTATTGGGAATAGGTGACGGAACGGTTTTTTCCAAGCTGATAGAAAACAGCAAAGTGGCATCGCAATGACACCAATAATAAAGCCGTAGGAGGCAATACTGGTGTGAGAATCTGGCAATGATACGACCTTTAAAGTTAATCCAAACATTAGGTTAAGGAAGCCAATGCCAAAGAATGATATGTGGCCCAATCTCAGCATTCGTCTGCGAAAGGAACCATAACCACCGGCCCAGTTATCCTGATGAAAGAAAAGCCCAATGACTGCTCCGGAGATGACACCAAATAGCATGGCACCCCATCCGACAAGTATGTGCAAGTCACTAATATGCATATTCATGCCCGGTTTTTCAGACAAGAAAGTTCTTCAGAATTTGGACTTCGAGTAGTCGATGACTCTTGAAGCGGAGTTCTTTTTTTTAGCATTGAAACGACCGCCAGAATTCCGAAAGCTGATAAAAGATGCTTAAGAGAGTGCCCACTTATGAAATTCTGTGAAACATCGAAAATCTCCCGATCGAAAATCTCCGTAACTTTTGCGAAGACGTAGAAAACAAGGGCAATAAGAAGCATTGCCTGGTGGGAATATTTCGGTTTGAAAAGTACAACTAAAAGAGGCACGACTAAGAGCGGCATTCCTTGCACCCAGAAATAAAGACGTAAATCATCAACCCAGTGCCAATATAAAACACTGAAAAAGCCAATCAACAAGGCCGGTAGTAGAAGATATCTTCCCAATCTAACATCAACATACTCTGATAAAAGTGCAACAAACAATCCCATAAAGCCGATTGTCATTGGCAGCCTGTCCCAAACCAGAGTTTCGTTGGTAGGATTCAAGTGGTAATAAGCTGAACCAGCACCGACCATAGCCACCCCAATGAACAGAATAAACCAAGCGGGCCGAAAGCTCAGGGAATAGTTTTTTGGGCAGTATCTAATTCCAGCCAATCCAACAAGCAAGTAGGGAACGTTAGTTATTACGTCAAAGAAGTTGGGAACACCAAAAAACGTGCGTTTATCTGCAAAATCATGATAAGCGAGGTCTTGCCCAAACGGCTGTCGCGTCATCATGAAAGCAAGTGTCCCAAGCACTACTGCTAATAAAATGGAATAACGCCAGGTATTGTTTGGATAATGAGTATTAGTTTGTAATTCCATAAGGTGCGGTCGTCGCGCAACCAACTACGAACAAAACTTGCTGATTAGCACTAAACTTCAAAAATATTTTCTCATGCCCCTTTCCCCGAGTGCTCTATCATGACAACCCTTTTCGATCTTATATGTCTTTACATGGAGGCAACTTTCCTTAAAGAAAGGTCGAATGAGAACGAACACTCAACTAAATTGATCTGGATCAATTTTTCATGGATGAAGGATGACAAGGTGAAAGCTTAACCTATTGTTTTGGCAACCAAGCTAAATTTAGATTCTCACAAATGGCTGCTCTTGGCTGTAAGCGGAATCCTACAACACAGAGCGAACTCTTAATTTATAAGTGTGGATTGAACGGCTGCTTATCACCCTCAATGTGCGCTGAAGACGTTGTCATGATGCCTCCAAACAAGCCACCAATAGAAGGGCGAGAAGGAATCAAGCAGCACATTAACAAACTCGGACCAGACTCGACGTTAACTGGGGAATCACTGAATATCGAGGTTTCTGGCAAGCTCGCGTATCAACGCTCACGCGCGACCTGGAGTTCTAACGATAAGACCAAGCACACAGATTCTTTCGAAGTGCTTAATCAACAAGAAGATGGTTCCTGGTTGTTTATCGCCTCCTCTTGGAATAGCAGCGAGGGGTTTGTGCAAGAGTAATCTGAACCCCTCCACACGTCTCTGTTAGGAGACACTAAATCAGGGTGCGGAAGTCAGCTATGGGCAGATGCTGTTGTCAGAACCTACCTAGCTTCAGCTACCGGCCTTAATTCAGAACGCCGCTTTCCATTGCTCGGTGTCGACGAACCAACGTTCCTCCGTGATGAGGCCGTCGGAGTTGAATTTAAACAGAACGGCCGACTGTGTACCCTCGGGAATTTTCTCGCTTTTCCACTCGACGATGTTTGTTATCTCGTTCTCGCCGACGCAGTAACGGAGGTCTGTGATGTCAAAGCCCGGGGGCAACGCCGCTCCGATGTTATCCAGTGCTGCACGAAAACCCTGTCTTCCTTCCAGCACGTCCTTTTGTCCCGGCAGAACGAAAATCATATCCTCCGCATAGGCAGCGGCGAGTGAATCCCAATTCCCCTCGGCCAGATCACTCCAGCCTTTTTTCAGGCTCTCCAGGTTTCGATCATTGCTCATGGTTTCCTTCATATCGATTGGTGGGCGACCAATTTGTCTTGCAGCGTTGTCCAGCCGAGCGGCGCGGCGAGCCTACGTGCTCGTCTCACAAGATCATTCGCCTCCTCGACTTTGTTGTCCAGCGAGCTTAACACGGCGAGCGCGTATAGAGCATGCGCCGCAATGCCAGGCATACTCGCCTCCTGACTTACAGATACTGCTTCATTTAGGTGTCGTTCAGCTTGCTCAGCTGCTATCGGCGTGACCTGTTGAGATAGCTCTATGTTTTTCCAATACAGAAAAGGGGTCGAAGGATCAACATCGGGAATCAGTTTCAAGTGAAGTTCACCGAGTGCGAGGTGCAAACGTCCAATGGGACGTTTGTTATCTTGATTCGATAAGTGCTCTTGTAAGTCATGGAACCATGATATCCCCTTGTCGATATGTCCAGATGCAACATGCGCCATGCCGTAGGCCAGGTCGATCGTATGCAACATGCTTAAAACGCTGCGTTTAAGAATTTCCGGCCTGATTTCCTCCAGTACGATGATTCCTTGTTCAATGTTCCCTTGGAGTACCAACGCATAGCCAAGCATGGTCCGCCCCATCAACAGATCGTATTCACAGCTTGCATTCCGAATCGCCTCGTGAGCTTCCACAACCGCCCCGTCGTGATTCTCCAAATAGGTCTCGACGTAGGCCCGCATACTGTGTCCCCAGGAAAGCGCCGGTGGGTAGGTTTGCTCTTGCCCGAGTGCGATTGATTTCGAGGCCCAGTCTCGAGCCTCCGAAACGTATCCGCGCTGTGCAAGTTCAAGAGCACTAGCGTAGTAAGCAAGCGTCTTGAGATAAGGGATCTCGTGGGACTCAGCGAGCTTTACCGCTCGATCGCGATAAAGTTCAACATAATCAAGGGTTGGATCTGGCGAGACTGCGTACAGCCACATCAAATCCCCAGTAGCATAGCCAACGCACACAGCATCGTCGAGTTTCTCCGCAATCTCAAGCGCCTGTTTGAGAGTCCGCGCAGCGTCTACAAACCGGGAAGATACGACGTATGCTTCCCCGAGCCACGACAGTGTTCGTGATAGCTGCTGGGTTTGCCCAGTGCGTTGGATGCGCGGCAGGTGCGTCTCCGCAAGTTCGACCATACCGTGGAAATCCGCGTCGAAACAGTACACTTCCAACTGATTGACTACGACGTCGGATAAGAGCTCGTCCTTCGCTAGGTCTGGATCAGATGTAATTTGTTCCAGGGCTTGGGTGTACCAGTTTCTTGAATCGGTAATGGCAAACAATCCCAGTGCTTTGTCACCAGCCAGCGCGCTGTAGGTAGCAGCTCTGGCATTGTCGTGCGCCTGCCGAAAGTGCCAGGCCAGCTCCTCAGCGATCTCTGTCTCCCGGTTTTGGTACATGTGCTCGAGCTCGGTGCCGATCGCAAGGTGCAGTGCTTGTTGGTCGGATTTGAGAAGGCTGCCGTACACCGCATCATGGACCAACGCATGCTTGAAGCGGTAAGTCATCCTTCCCGTCTCAAAGTCCGGCAGCACAAGATTCTGCCGCTCAAGTTCGTCGAGGGTATCCGCGGCTAAGTCTATTTTTGCGATGCGGCCGACCAGATCGATCCTGAATCGCCGTCCCGCGACCGCCGCGGCCTGTAGCAGGCGGCGAGGTTCTGATGAAAGCGTATCGACCCGTTGAAGGAGCAAGCCCTCAAGAGTTTCCGGGACGATAATCGACTCGCCAATGTCATCCTCGCCGACATGTACTTGATCCCCGAGATGGCGCGCGAGCTCCTCTGCGAACAGCGGGTTGCCACCCGATCGCTCAAGGAGCGTGTCGAGCACGCCACCGCGGATCACGGAAGCCCCATAGTTGTCCCGGAACAGCAGTGTCGTCTCGGCACTCGACAGCGGGCCCAACGCGATAGTCGTGACGGGCGTGCGCTCGTCCCACTTGGGTTGATAATCCGGTCGGGAGGTGCACACCACCAAGATGTAACTCGACTCCTTGCCACGGGCCAGCGATTGCAGCAGGATCGCAGAGCTGTTGTCGATCCAATGCAAGTCATTCAAATACAGTATCGTCGGTCCCCCGCGAGTGTGTGCGAGAACAAATGTCACCAGTGCCTCCCGGGTTCTTACGCCCACTAACTCTGTGTCCACGTCGGCAATCTCGGGCACAGCTACACCGAACAATTTCTTCAGATACGGGGTGTAATAGTTGTCGATGCCAAGATGACGGATTGTCGAACCGAGGCGCTCCGAGATCTGTTCGGTCGATGGGTTGTCGGACAGGTCGCAGCGGCGCCGCAGTATGTCGAGGAAGGGCAGGAATGCTGTCGATGCACCGTGGGATACGCAATGGCCCTCCAGGATGGTCGTATCAGCTCGATGCCGGTTGAGAAACTCGTACACCAAGCGGGACTTGCCGATACCGGCATCACCGGATACGTACACGACTATCGTGTTGGCAGACCGCGCCCGCGACCAGCAATCCTCGAGCAACTCTATCTCGGCTGTTCGTCCGACGAACCGGCTAAGAATGGAACGGGTGGATCGCTCGAACCGACCGCTATGGGAACCCATCCCGACGACTTGCCATACGTTGACCGGATCAGGGAATCCCTTCAGGTTTTGCTCGCCCAGCGACTTGAATGCCTCGGGATCACCAGCAAGCGCGTACGTACCAGGACCTACGATCACGGTGTTCGGCTCAGCCAAACCTTGTAACCGCGCGGCTAGATTCGGTGTTTCACCAACCACTGGGCTCTCTCGCGACGCATCTTTCCCGATGACATCCCCCACTACGACGGGCCCGCTCTCTATCCCGATGCGAACCCGCAGCTCACGGCTAATACCCGGTGCGATTTCGTCACTGTTGTTCTTGATGGACGAGATGATGTCGAGCCCCGCGTGGATCGCTCTTTCGGCATCGTCCTCGTGGGCCTGGGGATACCCGAAGTACGCGAGGACACCATCGCCCATGTACCGGGCAACGTAACCGTCGAATCGTTCGACAGATGCTGTGACGGTGTCTTGGTATCGGCGATTGATCTGGCGGAGAACCTCTGGATCCACCAGTAGCGAAAGTTCGGTTGATCCCGCGAGATCCGCAAACATTACCGTTAAATAACGACGTTCCGCCTCCACGGTGGACACGGTGGCTGTAGCAACACTGTTCGATTCAGACTCAGAAGTGAGTAGCTCGCCAACCGCAGATTGAAACCGTTTCCGGTCTCCGAGCGAGAACCCTAGCTCTTTCAGGTCTTCAGAAGACAGACTGGGAAGAATATCAAAATCGATATCATTTTCGAGCAAACTCGCTGTGTATTTACCGAGTCCATATCGATTTAGCCAATCACCGAGGTCGCTCATCGTACTCCGCCCCTACATCCTCGCGTAACGAGACATGAACAATCGAGATCTGCCTGAATCCGGGCGGTTCAACTTACGAGGTAAACGGTTTTTCATGCAATGACACCTTCTTAAGAATTGAGGCATACGGAGAATACTATCTCGGGGGCCTGTGGGTGACCAGTGAGCGTCAGCGATTGGCGCTCAAATATGGGGTTTCATGTGTGCCGAACGACTCTTATTGGCCGGGGGAGCCGCCTCATGGTTGCTGCAATGCTCGATCTAATGTGCCTTAGAGACTGGGGTCCGCTCTTAGGCTAAAAGCAGTCGTAAATTGTTTCGTTATATAAAGAAGACTTGATAGGCAGCTACCGACCCGTTGCGGTCCTTCACTAGCTAATCAGCGCATGCCCGCCGCCTAAAGCAGCCATACAGGCTATGTTGATCTGTGTCGATTCTCAGTCCCGGCGTGGGTTCTGGTATTCGGGCAGGTCGGCGTGCCACTGATACTCCTTGTCACCATAGTCGAGGACGATTTCTCCGTCGGTAATCGGCTCATAACGAATGGGTTTGCCCGGTCTGACACCGATCTGTCCCTCCCCGTTTCGTACCACGAACTCGCCGGAGACTAGTACATGTGGAATACCGTACGGTGCTGCCGCACGGTTACCCAATATCATATCCGCCCGGTCATGGATGGTGTCCGGGTTGAAAACCACGATATCGGCAATCATTCCTTCCTGCATTCGGCCTCTTTCCTGCATACCCTTCAGCCCCAACATGGAGAAATACTTTGCCGGGGTGTAAGAGGCATTATGGACAATATCCATCAGAGGGATTCCGAGCTCCCGGGCCAGACGAAAAACATAACTGTTAGTCCGGGCATTCCGGGGATGACCTCCATACCTGGATAAGTCGGCATCTTCGGGAAGCACGTTTCCGTCCACGTCGAAGAAAGTGATGACATCGTTAGCGAGAGCTGTATCTTTCATGTAGGGCCACTGCTTCAGCCATTCTTCTTCACGAACCAGCAGGAACACCCCCATTCCGGGATCATCCTTCTGCATCTGAACAAACTGTTCCTCGGACTCGAACGGCTTGCCGGTCAGTGGGTTGAAAATTGTTCTGGTGGGGTCCATGTTGTTGGCGTCACGCAATTCCCGGGTCATAAGCTGGGGCGTCGCAATATTCGGGTTGCCGTAGACAGAAGGATAATACTCACAGAAAATCACATAGCCCTTTTCTTGCAGGCGGCGGCAAATCTCGTAGGTTTCCTCCCACCCTGAGTTTTGCATGTGAGACATAACCGCTGCCCCATCCAGAACAACCATGTTGGCAACCAGTTCGCGAACGCCAATGGAATAATCCGTAGGCAGGCCTTCTGTAGGACCGAACCGGGTATGGGCGCCTACCATCCGGTCATATTTCTTGGCCAGCTTCTGCAGATCAAAAAGCTCGTAAGTGGGGACGCCGTAACCCATATAACCGATGGTAGAATTGACCGACACGGCGCCATCTCGCATACCCTGTTCAAAAATCCGCAGAATTTCCTTGTGTTGCTCGGGAGTAGGGACCTGAACCGCCCATTTTGATGCCTCGCCTTTCTCCTGAGCCAGCTTTTCTGCTTTGGCTCGGGATTGTAGAACGAAGGTAGGGTCGGAAGTTTCTTCCGCAGTCAAACCATCCATCACTACCCGTCGGACTTCTTCATGACTAATTCCAACACCGTAATTCAACAGCGAGTTACCGTCATAACGGTCGTAAAACGCAACGGCATTCGATACACCTACCTCGATATCCAGCAGGGTAGTGGTGCCATCTCGCGCCATGACCTGCTGCTCGAACGGAGCGAATGAATGGCAATGGGTATTGAAGAACCCCGGCGCTACCACATGATCAGTGGCATCAATGGATTCCGCACCGGAAATGGGTTCTTCCGTGATCACTGCGATTCGTCCATTTTTTACACCGACATTACGCACGGCATCAAAGTTGGTTTCTGGGTCCATCACTCTGCCGTTCAGGATGACAACGTCGTAGTCCTGGGCCAAGGCCGATGATACAACTAGGAGGGTCAGCGTGACCCCTGTTAGCAAATGTCTCATTTCTTATTCCCTTTGTCTTTATCGGGTGTGGGAATGTCTAGATAACGATACATAGCCCACTTTAGTAATACAATAATCACTGAAAGCGTGTGGCGTGTAATGGTCAGCTTTCCTGTGAATTGGTCTGCT
>JASJAT010000135.1 GCA_030066885.1 Arenicellales bacterium
TCCATAGAACAAGCCGCGTCGAGAGTAAACGAAAAGCAGCTCAAGAAAATGTTGCGATCCATGCCTGATTTTCTAGAGAAAAGATCGAAAAACAGGGGGTCAACCTCGGCGTAAGACCTTTCGATTACACGGTTGTGCACGCAGGCATCATCAAGGTATCTTTCGCCGCCATTATCTACGGCGAATCAATCCACGCTGTACAAAACAGCAACAACTTATGGTTATCTCTCACTAATTCACTATGAACGGTAGATCAAACTCTTCCGACTCCCCACCCAACGGAAATAACTTTAGGTCACGGAGTACTTTACTAGGCCCTTTGAAACGGGGGCTGATACAGCGATTGTTGCGTGTATTGGATGATCCCCAGGTGAAAACGCACCTAATCAAAATAGTACTTGAGATGCTGGACAATCCCAAGATTCAAAAAAACCTGTGGGAGCATACCAACAATCGCCCGTCCATGCTGGAGACTAACTGGGCACATATTCCCAACGACGTACGAGAGGAGCGCATGCGTCAAGCCACTGCGGAAGCAGCTCAGTTTGTAAGTACCAACCTCAGTCATGTCGAAGGAGGATTTGACGCCTTTCATGTTTTGGATCAGTCCCTAGCTGCAGTATCTATCGAAGGGTTGTATCTCGAATTTGGCGTCTTTGCTGGGGGAACAATCAACCATATCGCGCGGCAGATTAGACAGACCATACATGGATTTGATGCGTTTGAGGGTTTACCGGAAAAGTGGGGGGCTGTACCGGCAGGAAAGTTCAGTCGGAAAGGGCTGCCACCCAAAGTGTTGGACAATGTGGAGCTCCACGTCGGTTGGTTTGATCAGACCTTGCCGGCGTTTTTAAAGAAGCACTCCGACCAAGTCGCTTTTTTGCACATCGACTCGGATCTTTATTCGTCCGCAAAGCTGGTGTTGTGGCAACTGGCAGAACGCATTGTGCCGGGTACGGTTATTGTGTTCGACGAGTATTTCAACTACCCGGATTGGCGCGAACATGAATATAAAGCGTTTCAGGAGTTCGTCTCGGAGTTCGGTATCGCCTACGATTACCTGACTTACTCTGCCCGGGGCTACTCTGTTGCGGTAAAGGTTAAAGCATCTGGTGGATGATGAAAGCACTCGCAATTGTCCGGTAACGCTTCCCTTTTCCCAAAGGTCTTATTTTCACTCAGACTTGGAATTAACGGCAACGCTTCTATGCCGGATTTGATTTCATTGGAACAAATCAACGGGTTGATCCTTCCCTATAGGAGTCCATCCGCAATCAACGGAAGTGAAGCCCATTTGAACAAAGTTAGATTGCTTCTACAGTAGTTCTGCAAGTATTGTGTTATTGACAGCCCCGGTGTGCTCTCCTCCTCTCAATAGCCGGGGCTGTTTTTATCCTGCCTTCTCCTCCGTACACTTATTCTCGGCCCTGCTAAAGGAGAATTTGATTTTCAATTGACTCATATCAACACCTTTATCTGGTTATCGACTTACGTTTGTAGTATGCGGTGCCAAAGTCGAAGAACATGAACGCAAATCTCAGGATCTGGAAATGGGTAGTCGTAATGGTCTTGACCGCTATTGTGGCATTTCTTGTCTGGGGCTATTTTTAATTCAGTTCAGCCATAACCCAACTGGTCTCTGTTCAGAAACATCTGGTAATCGTCAAGAAAAAGTTGGAGGTGTGACCCGCACCGAGTCATTGCGGCGAGAGTGCCATTCCTAGATGATTTAGTATCCATCCAAAATCACACTCCCTTCAAGACGCAGAGAAGTCCGCTATTGTTTCTTTTCGTTTTCCAGCGCCTTTTCCGTGATCTCGTTAAACAGGTTCATGACTCGTTTTGCAAGTTCCTCATATTTCGGATTTCGATCTACGATAGGTTTGACTTTTTTTGCGTCAGCCATCGCCCTTTCCAGAAATGCCATGTCGGCTTTATCTAGTTTGTCGCCGCGATCGACCTTTTCCTTTAGTTTGAGCGCTCTTGGCAAGCGGTATTTCTCTAGCCGTTGCAGAAGCGCCATGATGACACCCAAGTCTTTGTTTGGTCTACTCATTATCTGATCCTATCTTTGTAGATCTGCATCGCTCGTTCGGTCAGCGATTGATCGTGTTAACCCAATTTCAACAACTTTACTCCCCATCTTTCAATACACTTCAGGAATGAAATTGCGACCCTTCAATGCAGCAACATCGTCGTAAGCATGTTCCTCGTTTCGCTTGGGGAGCTTGGGCGGATCGTGGGGCAGCTCCTCATAGGGTATCTGTTGCAGTAAATGGGTAATGCAATTGAGGCGGGCGCGGCGTTTGTCGTTGGAATCAACAAGATACCAAGGTGAGTGCCGACTATCGGAGGCATCGAGCATAGCGTCGCGTGCACGTGAATATTCATACCATCGGCGACGTGATTCCACATCCATTGGGCTCAACTTCCAGTGCTTCGTCGGATCGGAGATACGTGCTTTAAAACGACGTTCTTGTTCTTCGTTTTCTACCGTTAGCCAATACTTGATAAGAAAAATACCGCTTTCCGTGATCCAATGCTCAAATTCATCTACATTCTGGATGAACATACGGTATTGTTCATCGGTGCAAAACTTCATCACCCGTTCGACACCGGCTCTGTTGTACCAACTTCGGTCAAAGATGACCACCTCCCCCCCAGATGGAAAATGTACCAAATATCGCTGGAGGTACATTTGTGTTTTCTCTCGATCGGTTGGAGCCGGTAGTGCGACTACACGGAAGATACGGGGGCTGACTCGTTGTGTGATTCGTTTGATTATGCCGCCCTTACCCGCTGCATCACGACCCTCAAACACAACTATGATGCGCAATTGTTCATGTTTAACCCAATTTTGAAGTTTACACAGCTCAACCTGAAGTTTGTACAGCTCCTTTTCGTAGAATTTTCGGCCGAGCTTCGGCTTTTTTTCTTTTTTCGGTGTACCCTTAGATTCACTATTGTTCTTGCTCATATCGCTCCCGTGGTTCACGAATTCTCACAATTATTCTAGGAACCAATATACAGGTTTCAAGGCACCGATTGAACCTTGGACTTTTCGCAAGATTGCAACTTACAGTCTACACAACAGATTCAGGAACAGATACAAACAGTTGCGCTTCCTCGTCCTCTTCGTTCAACTGAACCATCCGTTCATACTCAAAACCAAGCTTTTTTAGCAGCTTAACCGAGGGTTCGTTGTCTTTATTGACCACTGCAACAACCCTGCGGTACCCGAGTCGTTCTCGAACGTATGTCATCACTGCTGAAGTTACTTCAAGCGCATAGCCCTTGCCGCAATACTCAGCTAGAAGTGCGTAGCCGAGGTCTACGTCCACTAACTGCTCACGCTTTATTAGACCCACCATTCCAATCGATGCGCCACCGGCTTGCAGGCCAACCCGCCACAGGCCAACGCCATAGCGGTGATAACTTGCAATCGGGCCGTCACGCAAGTAGCGCCTGGCATCGTCGAGACTACGGACTTGCTTATCGCCAATGTTCTCTATGAAAGCCTTTTCATTGAGCAATTCTAGAATGAAATCAGCATCACCCAGAGAAAAAGGCCGGACAGTCAGTCGTTTAGTTTGAAGAATTAAATCGCTCTGCTGCGTTGTTGAAATCATTGCACCCATGATATTAGTACGCTGTCGCTAATACTTGCGCACGAACCGTTTGAGCAGAAGGCGATGAACTAAAACGATTTCCGCCCATTCATTGGATAAACGGCATTTGCGGCGGCCCAGCTATTGGTCAGCGATTCGTTTACCGTGGGGAACTGACGTACGCACCACTAATGGTAATGAGTCGCGATGCAGACAGCCTACGGTTAAGATAAGTTGAATCCCTGATCACGCACGTAGCGGCCAAAGCCTGCCCGAGCCGGAATGGCATACTGACGCGTGCGGTTTTCCGACCAACCATAGGCAGCACTTACTCCAAATTTCTCGACCATCCGTTGCTGGGTCGGTGGGGTTTTTTCAATAGCCTCTCGACGCCGGTCATAATCTGTGACTTGTTCGACCAACTCACTATCATCATAGCTGTTTGTATGTATCGTCGTCTGTAGAGGCAAACGCAAGCTAATTCGGGTTTCTCTATCAGGCCAGCCGACACACAGGCCGGCAATAGGAAATACCCATCTCGGTAATTCCAGTTCGACAGAGAGGGGCTTGATTTGATCGCGGACTTGACTCACTGGACAACAACCTAATCCCACCGACTCTGCAGCAACAATAAATGTCTGCATCGCAATAGCAGCATCGACGGCTGCGTTCATGAAGGCATCTAAATGATCATTAGCAAACGGATGGTTGCGCATTTCTGATAGCCTTCGAATACGTCGACTATCGCCACACCAAACCATGAACAATGGAGCCTTGGTAATCCAAGTTGTATGAGGGGACAGGTCAGCGATACGTTTTTGTTTGTCCTGATCCTCTATTCTAATAACACATGCTTGCTGCAAATCTGATTTTGAAGGGGCCGAAAAAGCAGATGCAAAAAGAACCTGAATTAATTTCTCAGGAACGGGTTTGGGTTTGTAACTTCGACAACTGCGACGGGCCAGAATATTGGAAAGAGTTGTATTAGATGTGACCCCATTACCTATTTTCGTGGGCAAACCAAAGCGTTGCTCTACTAGTTTGTTTATTGTCATGGGTTTTTTCAAAGGCTCGTTGTAATCATGAGGACAGCTAACCTAATAGAAAATCGAGAGTCAATAGCCCCAGCGGTACAATAGATGATTTATAGATCAAAGTGCACTAACGATCGGTATCAACTTAATTACAGTCACGACCTCCTTCGAGATAGTGCATGATCGTTAGTGTTCTGATTTAGAGGACAGATAAGGTGATACTCAACTAAAAACGCGGAGTGATTTCACAAACTATCTGTGAAGCGGCTCGTGTATAGGCCAATCCTTGCCCCAAATCGCCCGTCGCCTTGCTGCCTCACGTCTTGCCTCCCCATCTGTATGGACAGCCTTTTCACCGGATCCGGTTGATTCATCGAGATAAGTTTGTAATCTTCTTTGCCGTTCGGCTGCCGCCTCTTTGTCCTCATCGCTGACTTCAGGCGTCGCTTCCAAAGTCTTGGCCTTTTCGCCTTTAGCTGGAGGTTGTTCGGAATAAATTACATTGCCTTCGTCGTCTACGGATTTATAAATGGTATCGGCATGTGTAGCAGATATCCCCAGACTTAACATAAAAACGAGTGGTCGAAGCATTCGTGGTTTCACAGTCAAAGATCGCTCTTTCCCTAACTATAGTCGAAATTCAGACTGACCAATGCCCGACCATTCAGGCATACCCTTCTTGTGCATATGGAGCAACAAGTGGGGACTGGTTAAATCAGCTAATTTATCTCACCGATGTCTAAACTTAGCCATGCTTTCGCTTTGTTGAGTTTGGCAATGACCCTGTCTTTCTGGTCCCCATTAAGCGTCGCATGTAGTTCTGTTAGCTGACCAGCTACTTTAGGCTCGGATTCCATATCGAGTTCATGCTTACGGCGCATTAGTTTCAGCACGGCTTCCTGATCCATCTGAGGTTTTTCGACTTCCTTAATCCAACCGTCGATCAGTGCTACGTATTCAGCCCGCAACTCCTTGCTTCGCTTAAAGTCCTCGTACATGTTGAATAGCTGTGTCTTTTGCATATTGTCGAGTTTGTACTTCCTACCAATTTTATTGACGACTTTATTGGCGAGTTTGTCTGCATTCTCTATACTCGGCTTTGGTGGAGCACATGCCGAGAGACCAAAGAAGAACAAGCTTATAATAGCCAGTGAACTTGCTAGTTTTGTGACTCTCTTCATCGATATAGTACCTTTGCATTGTTACGGTAAACCCATAAACATATCAGGTCGACACGAGGGCTCAGTTATCTTTTTACGCCTCGCTGTTGTCATCGCTCCTTAAGTAACGGAACCAACCTAAAGAATACTTGAAATTCGTCAGGGGACTTGAGCCGACCTTCTATCAGATTTTTTGGCTTATTTCCCTAAAGAAACTGATGGCCCGTTTTTTCACGTTTTGATCACGCCGAACGGGGCAACATAAATTGTTATATTTATCGAAACAAAAAATCACATGCTTCCTATAACAAATCGCCGCCGTGCGAAAGTATCGACGACCAAATCCTTGTGTAAATATCTACCTGTAGCATTCTTCTCAATGATGATATCGGCCACTTCGTTAAACGCTCTAGCGCAAGAACGAGCTACACAGAAAAAACGGTCTTATGAGGTTTCCGTAAGTCCCCTTTACCAATCCAAGGTGAATATCGACGGCGGGGGAGAATTCAAATTATCCAGTCTATTTCTGCGTTTTAAGGCCAGGCAGTCAGTCTCATCGACTACGTCTGTGGGGCTAAATCTGAAATACGATTTAGACGACTACGATTTTTCTGGCACGACAGAGTTTGGCGGCGCCCAGCCGTGGAACGACGTGCGTCGATTCGGTATCGGCGTTCCGGTATTTACCCGATTCGAGAATAATTGGTCCCTGGGGATATCACCATCGGTGGATTGGTTGCAGGAAGATGGGGCAGATAGTGGAGATTCGCTGTCCTACGGTGCAACTACTTTCGTATTCAAGAGCTTGACTCGAGACAAGCGCTTGGGTTTGGGCGCGGGGATCTTCAGGACTGTTGACGATGACACTCGCATTTTTCCATTTATTGCCGTCGATTGGCGTTTCAACGAGCGTTGGCGTCTGTCCAATCCATTCGAAGCCGACGCACTGGGACCCGCCGGTTTGGAACTAACCTACAGCTTTAACGACCGATGGCACTTAGGCGGTGGCGGGGTATACCGTTCATTTCGTTTCCGTTTGGATCGTGAGGGCGTCGCTCCCAACGGTATAGGTGAGAATAAAGGTATCGTGAGCTATCTCCGACTGAAACGAGAGGCAGAATCTGGTCTGGAAGTCGATTTTTATGCAGGCGCTATCTTAAATGGAGAGCTTGAACTGAAGGACAGTAATGGCAATGAACTGGCCTCCAGCGGCTTCGACACTGCTCCATTTGCTGCAATCACCCTAAGTGTTGAGTTTTAAGAAACAGCCGACACTTGGGCACTGTCCGAACTCAAACTGCTTGTTCACGTAGTGTTCACAGGCACTTTCGTATAAACACAGCATCGACCTGATAAACAGGAGGAATGATTTTGATATTGAGTACTAGAGCTTACGTTCTTTTGATTGCCTTAGTGTTGGGTTCTGCATCGATCGCGACCATGGAGGATACGATGGCCTATGAGGAATTACGTTATAAGTTGGTAGAAAAGACCGACGCTTTTGAACTCCGTGATTATGAACCTCATATCGTTGCCGAGGTACGGGTCCAGGATCGATTTGACAACGTAGGAGACCAAGCTTTCAAAATATTGTTCGACTACATATCCGGTAAGAATACCAGCAAGCAAAATATTTCGATGACCATACCTGTTACGCAACAGCCAGACGTCAAAAACGGTGAGCGCATTGCGATGACAACCCCAGTTTTACAAACACCTGAATCAGAGAGCGGCATGGACTATGTTTTCAGTTTTGTGATGCCCTCTGAATACACGATGGAAACAATACCCGCACCGATCGACCCACGAATAAAGATCAAGTCTCTCCCTGGCCGCTTAATGGCGGTACATCGCTATTCAGGCGGCTGGTCGGAGGGCAACTATCGGAAGCACGAGGCTATTCTGATAGATGCGATAAGAGAAAGAGGACTAAGCATTGAAGGTAATCCAATTTACGCTCGTTACAATTCTCCATTCAGTTTATGGTTCCTTCGCAGAAACGAGGTTTTGGTTGAAGTTAAGCAGTGAATCGTTTTTGCCACTGCTCGAACTGCTCCGAGAAGTCTGGGTGCCATCGCGACAGTGCAGGTCGATTCTCAACAAGGTCGCCCGCAGCCCATAGCACGCGTGCTTCGTCCATCTCGACTGAGACCTCATTGTCTGGACACATAATATAAAAGTCATTGCTTTTTAACTTCTCAATCAGCCGGTCTACAACTTGATGCGGTAACCACGCTCCTGGGTTGGGTTCCATTTTTCCAGTAGTGGTCCAGCCCGGTACAAGTAGATGTGCAGTTACTTTGCACCCTTTCATATTTCTCAACTCGTGTTGTAGTCCCTCTGTGTAGCTCTTTAATGCTGATTTGGAAACGTTGTAAGCCAAGTTCCCAGGTGGATTTGTAATCCCCTGTTTTGACCCGGTGTTTACCACCATGCAACGGTTACCTTGCGCAATCATGGCCGGGACAAAGGTTTGCACACCGTGAATGACGCCGAACAAGTTCACAGATATCGCTTCCTGCCAATTTTCATAATCTTCAATAGCCGTTCCACGACTCCGGGTCGCTGCGTTATTCATCAGTAGGTTTACCTGACCGAATTGCTTGTAGACTTGGTCTTTTAAGCTTTCAATATCCTTTTGTTTGCCGACGTCGACGACACAACACATTACGTCGTCCGAACCGTTTTTTGCTACAGTCGAAACCTCTCCAAAAGCACTTTCTAGATCTTCCGATAGGTCGGCTAAACAAACTTTCATGCCAAGAGTCGCAAACTTGCACGCTGCAGCCAAGCCGATGCCACTTGCTGCTCCGGTGACAACGGCGACCCTACCGTTTACTAATACTTGTTCAGACATATTTCGTACCCATAAATCATTTTTTGTCGGATTCGGGTAGCATGTTAGCAGATAATAACGCTGTTCATATGACAGACGCTTTTTTATGGTGACCAGCCAAGGTCAACGATCCTTTAGATGGCGATAGCATATTTGCGTTGGTTTTCTAACAAATGGTCGAGGTTGCTCTATGCCGTTTTACTGCTCGCCGCCTCCGTCTCTACGTCAAATGCTCAATCTGAAGAATGGCGTCAAGCGATTCAGAGATCTGACATTCAAACATTGCTGCGCCTCGCCCCATTGGTGGAAAATGTTGATGACGAGGCTGCTAGAGGAAAGACCGCACTCATGGTTGCAGCCGCGGAAGGTGCCATTGACTTAATCGAACTTCTTATCGATTTGGGGGCAGTGCTTGATCACCGCAATCACGCGGAAGGAACAGCGCTCATGTATACCGCCCAATACGGGCAGTTGGAAGCGGCCAGAAGTCTGATCGCCCGTGGGGCAACGGTGAACCTCATAGCAATGAAGGGGTGGAGCGCACTCATGATCGCGGTTTTGAAAGGACACCAATCGATGGTGGATCTGCTGTTACAAAATGGTGCTAACCCGAATATACAAGATATGCACGGCTGGACGCCCCTGATGCGCTCGACCGAGAAAGGGGATATTGGTCTGACCCGTTACCTCCTACAAATTCAAGACATCGATATTAATACTCAAGGTGAAGAAGGTACCACAGCGTTGCACGTGGCGGCCGTTCACGGCCACGCCAAGATTGTCCAACTGCTGTTGGAACACGGAGCGCGTAAGGATTTGAAGGACAAGGGAGGAAACACCGCCTTGATGCTGGCTCAACAAGGGCAACATCAGAGTATCACCGATCTATTACAACCATAGAAGACTCAGAACCCAAACGGAACCACGGCATTCCGACTCTATCGCTAAATTAACATATGCTTAACTGGCGTTATCACCCGCCACAGACCGAACCACAAACGCGTGAATAACGCGACGCAAGAAGTCGTCGAAGCCGCTGACAAGCCTTGGCACGCTTCCCTCGCTGGTTACAACAGGAATAGTTAAGCACATCATGGATACCGCTCAGCGTCGATATCACC
>JASJAT010000136.1 GCA_030066885.1 Arenicellales bacterium
CTTGACTATATTGTTCCTGACTTTGTGCACGTACTGGCAGACGGTAAGGTCGTTAAATCGGGCGACAAGAATCTGGCTTTGGAGCTGGAGAAGGAAGGCTACAAATGGATTGAAAAAGAACCGGCCGCACAGGAGGCTGGGGTTTGACCACCGCGGTAGATCATTATCTGTCCATACAAAAAGAGCACGCTCTTCCCGGGCGTGGGATAGCATGGATTGATGATTTACGGGAACGGGGCATAGACGAGTTTAAAGCCAACGGCTTCCCGACTATCCGGGATGAGGATTGGCGCTACACAAACACTCGACAGATACAAAAGCAACCATTCACCCCGGTCGATACACCTATTGATTCAACGTTGCGAGAAAGATTCGCTCAATGCTTGCTTCAAGGGCTCAATTCGCATCGCATTGTTTTCATAGATGGTCGCTATTCCGCTGCGTTGACCGGCGAAGCGCCACTGCCTAAGGGTGTTAACGTACAGTCGTTGGCCGCAGCGATTCAGTCTGGATCGGTTCATGTGCAAAAATTGCTCGGTTCGTGTACGCCGCTGCAGAAAAATGGCTTTAGTGCACTGAATACCGCTTTCGTTGAGGATGGTATCTACCTGCGTGTTGATGATGACTGTATGGTCGAACGCCCTATCGAGATTGTTTTTTTTAACACGGAACGAGGCGGGCAATTGATACAGCCCAGAAACCTTTTAGTTTTTGGGGAGCGTAGCCAAGCGAAGGTTATTGAACGTTACATTTCGTTGACAGACATTCCCTATTTTACAAATTCAATCACCGAGATGATCGTGCATCGGTCTGCTATTACCGAACACACCAAGCTTCAAGAGGAAAGCAACAAAGCCTTTCACGTCGGTGGAGTATTTGTCCGCCTGAGTGCAGACGCGCAGATGGTGTCTAATAACGTGGCCCTTGGATCGCTAATCGCACGTACAGATTTATCCGTTACGCTGACCGCTGAAGGCGGCGAATGTTATTTGAATGGAGTTTACCTCGCCAACGGCCGCCAACATGTCGATAACTTTACTCAAGTGGATCACCAGCAGCCTAACTGCAAAAGCGATGAGTTCTACAAAGGTGTATTGGATAATCGGGCGAGAGCCGTATTTCGAGGACGAGTCATTGTGCATCAGGATGCCCAATATACCGATGCGGAGCAGCAAAACCGAAATCTGTTGCTGTCGGATGATGCGGAGATTGACACCAAGCCCCAGTTGGAGATCTACGCGGACGACGTTAAGTGTTCACACGGCGCAACTGTTGGGCAACTAGATGAGGATGCGATGTATTACCTGCGAACTCGGGCCATAGATGCACCAACAGCTCGCAGCCTCTTGACTTATGCCTTTGCTGGTGACGTCATAAGCCGTTTTTCGCTTAAACCAATTCGCCGTCACGTCGAGAATGTCTTAAGTAAAAAACTATTCGGGGTGGATCGTTTAGAGGATCTGGTGTGACCAGCGTGTTAACCGCCGCTGCTCCTCTGCAGACATTCGACGTAGAACGAGTACGCGGCGAATTCCCAGCGTTGCAACAGACAGTACACGGTCACCCACTGGTTTATCTAGACAACGGTGCTACGACTCAGAAACCGAACGTTGTTATAGAGTCCCTCGAGCGTTACTACTATTTGGACAACGCCAATGTACACAGGGGTGTGCACGAGTTGAGTGAACGGGCAACGGATGCCTACGAAGGAGCGAGGGAAACAATACGGCAGTTTCTGCACGCGGACACAGTGAAAGAAATTGTTTATACCAGCGGGACCACTGAAGCGATTAACTTGGTGGCGTATTCCTATGCTAGCCGTAACATTAAATCGGGCGACGAGATCTTAATCACAGAAATGGAACATCATTCCAACATCGTCCCCTGGCAAATGCTTTGTCAACAAACCGGTGCGGAATTAAAAGTAGCACCGATGAACGACAATGGTGAGCTGATACTGGAGGAGTATGAAAAACTGTTAAATCCTCGTACTAAACTGGTGGGCATGGTGTATGTGTCGAACGCTTTAGGCACGATAAACCCGGTTAAGCAGATGGTCAAAATGGCGCACAAGGTTGGTGCTGTTACGGTTGTAGACGGTGCTCAGGCTGTGGCGCATATTCCGATAGATGTGAAGGATTTAGACTGCGATTTTTTTGCCATGTCCTCGCACAAAGTCTACGGCCCCACCGGGATGGGGGCGCTCTATGGTAAAGAGCGTATCCTGGAGGAAATGCCTCCCTTTCAAGGTGGTGGGGATATGATCGACTACGTGTCTTTCGAAAAAACGACGTTTAACAAGTTGCCTTACAAATTTGAGGCGGGGACACCGCATATCGCTGGTGCAGTCGGATTTGAAGCCGCCCTAAAGTATGTTCAGAATCTCGGGCTTGGTGTGATTTCTGCACATGAGCGAGGTGTACTGCAATATGCGACGCAACGCATACTGGAAATACCGGGTGTTCGCATCATCGGTACCGCTGGTCTTAAGTGCAGTATCTTGTCATTTGTTCTCAACGATGTGCACCCTTCAGATATCGGAACCATACTGAATTTGCATGGAGTGGCAGTTCGAACTGGGCACCATTGTGCGATGCCCGTAATGCAGCACTTCGATGTACCTGGTACGGTGAGAGCATCGATAGGTCTATATAACAATAGAGAAGATATAGACATTTTTATTGAGGCTTTGACCAGGGCAAAACAAATGCTCACTTGATATAGGAGCAGGTGTAATGCTTTTATACTTTAACCCATTCACTTTAAACTCTTCCCGCTATGTCTGAAATACGGAACGATCAATCGGCTGCGGCAGGCGAAAGTCCACTGGAAACGAACATTGTGGAAGCTTTAAAGACTGTTTATGACCCAGAGATTCCTGTCAATATCTACGACCTTGGGCTGATCTACAGGTTTGATATCGCAGAAGATGGAATCGTCAACCTTGAGATGACACTAACCGCTCCAGGTTGCCCGGTGGCGGAAACCTTTCCTGGAATTGTGGAGCAAACGGTTGCCTCTGTAGAGGGTGTGAGCGAAGCTCATGTCGAATTGGTGTGGGACCCGCCCTGGACCATGGAGATGATGACTGAAGAAGCCAAATTGGAACTGGGTTTAATGTGAGTTTGGTAAAAGTTTGAAGTTAAAAGAATAGAGAGACTTTCTACTTTAAACTTTAATACTTTATAACTGATTGTGTCTGACTGGATTAACGTTGCCAAAACAGAACAGCTCACGCCTGGTAATCACAAGGTTGTCGATGTCGATGGTGTCGAAGTGGCCGTGTTCAATATCGACGGTGAGTACCTCGCTATTGAGGATATATGCACTCACGACGGGGGTGATTTGGCCTGCGGTACTTTGGAGGGGGATGCAATTGTCTGTCCCCGCCACGGTGCCAAATTCTCGTTGCGCACGGGGGAAGTGCTAGCACCACCAGCCTACGAACCTGTCGCGACCTTGCCGGTGCGGGTCGAAAACGAAATGGTGCAGGTCAAAGACGACAGATGGGACTAATAGCATCAAGTTTTAAAGATTAAAGTTAAACGGATAACCTCGACTTAAGATTCGGCCTTCGAAAACCTTTAAACTTTAAACTTTGTTCTTTCAACTAAGATTAAATAACACACCGCCGAAATCCCGGCTGAACCGAAGATCATACACATCACGACGATCTGATAACGCGCAGCCACAAGAGGAGAAACACCCGATAAAATTTGCCCAGTCATCATACCGGGCAGTGCGACTAGACCGACCGCAAATAAGGAGTTTATTAAAGGAATCATTGCTGCGCGTAGCGCAGTTTGTCTAGCTTCGATATGGTTGTGGGTTTCTCTTTCCGATTCGTATCTTTCCGCGGCTAGGCTCACAGTATTCATGGCGTTCGCAAAAATCATTCCGGCCAGGGGAATCATATAGCGGGGTGCGAACCAAGGGTTGAGGTCGAGAACTGCCTGAGTGACAAGCACGAGCGTAAAAATACCTCCCAACGCTATAGATCCCAAAATACTCAGGAAGTGCAATCTGTTCTTGTTGCGCAAAGCACGCAGGCTGATCCAGCTGGATATCAACAGCATCAAGGCAAGTACGCCAATCACAACCGACGCACTTTCGGTTTCAAATATGAATGTCAGTACATAACCTATGAGTAATAGCTGCACTAGCATACGGGTCAGGGCATAGACGGCGTTTTTACTGTCCAACGACCACCAGTGCAGGGTTCCCACAACGATAACAACAGGAACAAAAGCGAAAATTAAATGAACAAGAGGTATCGTTTGCACGCTATTCATGGACTATGTTGGAGAGACCATGAATATAACAGTCTTAAGAAGTCGGCGGATTCCTAATTTCTGTTGCGGCTATCCTGCTTTCCACACCCTAAAAAGAATAATTCTCGCTAAGACGCTAAGCTCGCAAAGTTTTGATCTTTGTTACTTTTTCTTGGCGTACTTCGCGACGTTGCGAGAGAAAACATTCCAGTCGCAGCGCGGGCATGCTGCTTTTACGTTGTTATTCCCGCACGTTTTTGGTGGGAATCTTAGAGACCTAAACCTCTAGAATCCAGCTATGAACAACCGCAACGACTATTTCATTAGCGAGGGGCGCGGCGACGTGGAAATATCAGTTATTCGTTTGGTTGCGGACGATGTTGACTCCTTTTAGCAGATTCAATGCTTCCCTTAACTGGAAATCATCCTCTATGTTTGGTCCAGTGGTATCTGCCGAAACATCATTCGCATTGGAACCGCCGTCTCCATCTACTTCGCTCTCCAAATGACCTTGCAAGTTGGACTCTCTAAGAAAGTCCGGATCTGTTCCCCTTTTTGTGACCTGCAGATCTTCAACCACTACGTCGGGAACAATGCCCGTTGCTTGGATAGAACGGTCCTCGGGCGTGTAGTATCTTGCGGTGGT
This sequence comes from Arenicellales bacterium, assembly GCA_030066885.1. Taxonomy (GTDB): domain Bacteria; phylum Pseudomonadota; class Gammaproteobacteria; order Arenicellales; family JAANXG01; genus JAHEKE01. Next base: position 4,918 of record JASJAT010000136.1, read on the forward strand.
AATCTTGAGTGCTGCGCCGTTATTAATGGGCAATATAGTCTGTACCGAACCCTTGCCAAATGTTTTAGTCCCCATGATGATCGCTCGCCCATGATCTTGTAGAGCGCCGGCAACGATCTCTGATGCGGAAGCGGATCCACCATTGACCAACACCACCATTGGGGCATCCTTGAGGTAATCATTTGGGGTGGCGGTGTATTTAACCCGGGAATCTTCAAGTCGGCCCTTGGTTGAAACGATGACGCCATCGGTGAGAAACATATCGCTGACCGAAACCGCACCATTCAACACCCCGCCGGGATTGTTCCGCAGATCCAGAATCAAACCTTTTAGCTTACCGTCTGATTCCTTTTTGAGGTTACTTATCTTTCGACGTAACGCATCTGCCGTACCCGATTGGAATTGTGATACCCGAACATAGGCATAACCGGGTTCTAATACTGTGCCCTTAACACTGGTGATTCTTATTATTGCTCGGGTGATTACGAACTCGAGTGGTTTGGGCTCTCCCTCTCGTACGACGGTTAATGTGATGTCGGTATCTGGTTCACCACGCATTTTTTTCACTGCATCATTTAGAGTCATACCTTTGACAGGGGTTCCGTCAAGGCGTGTGATCAGATCCCCAGCTTTTAGGCCGGCGCGTTGGGCTGGGGTGTCGTCAATGGGTGCAACGACTTTGACAAAACCATTTTCCATTGTAACTTCGATGCCGAGACCGCCAAATTTTCCTTCGGTCCCGATGCGCATCTCCTTGAACGACTCTGGATTTAGATAAGAGGAGTGAGGATCTAGACCAGCGAGCATACCGTGTATGGCATCTTCCAGGAGCTTTTTATCTCCTACCGACTCAACATAATCGCTCTTTACCTTACCGAAGACCTCGGTGAAGATTCTCAAGGTATCCAGAGGCAGGGGCTGTGTGTCGGCACGTTCCGCAAATACGGCCCGTTCCATAGTTATCGCTGTGCCCAAAAACATGCCAAGGCACAAGATCAGTATGTAACGTCCCGATCTATTCATCGCATCTACTCCAATTAAACTATTCTACTTTACACCACATCAACGGATTATGTGGCTCGCCATTGTGTCTTATTTCGAAATATAAACCAGTTTTCTTTAATCCACCGCTTGCGCCTACCTGCGCTATAGTATCACCAGCGTCCACCCATTCACCGACTTGCTTGTGTAATATCTGATTATGACTGTACAAGCTCATATAGCCGTCACCGTGATCCAGTATTAATAATAGCCCAAATCCACGTAGCCAATCGGCAAACGCAACCCTGCCGGGGAAGATAGATCGGACTGCAGTACCTTCCTGTGCGTCTAAAAATATCCCTTCCCACAAGACCCCCATTCCCTTGGATTGTCCAAAACGGGCGCCGATGGAACCGTCTACCGGTAAAGGCAATTGACCTTGCATACTTCGAAATGGTTGATTGAAAGTACCTTCCGGTGGCAGATCCGTCAGTGCGTTTTTTAAATCATCTAACAGTTTCTCTAAGCGAGCTGCTTTCCGTTCGAGTTGGGTCAGTTCCTCTTGTTCTGACCCTATTTGCTGTTCCAGCTTGACAAGCAATGCGCTGCGCTCACCGCGAGCTACCTCCAGCTTTTCACGCTGTAAAAGTTGGTCCGTTTCTAAGGCTTTAAGTTCCTGGTATTCGCCCTCGAGTTGAGTTCTCAGCTGGTTTAATTGGGTCACAAGCTCTTGCACTTTAACAATATCATTCACTCGTGCCCGGGAGAGATAGCGGTAGTAAGCCATGGTTCGGCCAAGGCGCTCGGGGTCTTCTTGGTTCAGCAGCAATTTCAAATACTCGGTCCGTCCGTTTATGTAGGAGACATACACCAAGCTTTTCAACTGAGAATGCTTTATCGCCAGTTCGTGCTGTAGCCGGTCAATTTCGATTTCGGAGGCTTGGACTTTCGCTTTGCTGGTTCGAATCTCGGACTGAGTAGTGTTTAGCCTGTGGTTTAGATCGGCCATTTGAATTTCTACTACCGCCAACTGATTTTGTAGAGTGTTCTGTTTGGCTTTGTCTTGATTCAGTTGCGTTGTGATTTGTTTGATGCGGGTACGTACGTGATCCAACTCCTTTTCATGGTTATCGGCAGCATGGATGAGCGGTGACAGCAAGCAAACTAGTGAAGCGATCCCAACGTGCCAGAAGTTATTAAAAGTCAACAGCTTTTCCTTTTTGGTTATATTATTGTATAATAGAAATCTTATAAAGAAGTTGTAAAATGATGTTAGCCTTATGATTGATCTCGGTACAGATACCGTTAGTCCAGGTGCCAAGGCGGCACAAAAGTTACTGGCCAAGGAATCCGACATCAGCCACGCCTCCCGATCTTTGAAAGCAATGGCTCACCCTCTCCGGCTCAAAATACTGTGTATTTTGGGTGGTGTACGAGAGGCTAGCGTGCAGGATCTGGTGGATATGGTGGGAACCTCACAGAGCAATATCTCTCAGCATCTATCGATTCTACGCGACAAAGAGATCCTGGGCTCAAGAAAAGTTGCTAACAAAGTATACTATAGGGTTAGTGACGAGCGGATCTTACGTTTGATAGAGTCTTTACGTCTCGCATTTTGTTCTAACAACTAGTTTGACCGAAGGCTTGCTGCGGTTCCAATATCGCGAGCCTCGCGTTGATTTGGGACCTCATCAATGACTTTCGAATTTGTTGCAAACAATTGGTATCTGTTTGTTGCGCTAGCGGTTGTTTTAGGGGCGCTAATCATGGACCCTATTCGACAGCACGCATCCGGTGTCAAGAAAGTTTCGCCTCTAGAGTTGCCACAGGTGACGCGAGATGGTGGCGTGATTGTCGATGCAAGCGAAGCAGGTGAGTATAAGAAGGGACACATTCCAAAAGCGATCAATATGACTCTCAAAACCATGCAGGCCGGTTTAGGCAAACTAGAGAAACAAAAGAAAAAACCAGTAGTCGTAGTTTGTCCCGCCGGCAACAAAGCGCCCGCCGCTGCACGCTACCTTCTTAAAAACGGTTTTGAGAGCGTGTATGTATTATCAGGTGGCATGATGGCCTGGAGAAAAGAAAATCTACCCCTAGAAAAGGGTTGATGTGAGGATCTATGACCGAAACCAAAACAGAATCGACGCTCGATATTAGACAGGTTTATCTGAAAGACCTCTCCTTTGAGTCGCCCCAGGGTGTACGGGCAATCGCCAATCAGCAAAGCAACCCCAATATAGACATCCAACTGGGTGTCAGCTATGAACGCTTAGACGAAGAGGGTCACTACGAAGTCGTACTCACCATCACAGCTACCGCCAAAACGGGCGAAAAGGTATTGTTTTTAACTGAAGTTCAGCAGGCAGGGTTATTTTTAATCAACGGCTTTTCCGACGAGGACATGGGGTTAGTCCTCAACGTAGCGTGTCCTACGATTCTTTTACCCTTTTCTCGGGCGGTAATCACCGATACCGTAAGCAAAGGTGGTTTTCCCCAGTTGCTCATTAGCCCAGTCAACTTTGAGGCCTTGTATGCGGCGAAACGACAGCAGGGCAAAGCACAACAAAGCGCGGATGAAAGCTCGACTCCTGATTCCAGTGAAGGCCCTGCTGAGGATGTCACCATTAACTAATGAATGGCTTGCCCATTGCGGTATTGGGTGCAGGGTCTTGGGGTACAGCGCTCGCTGTATTGATTGCTCGGAATGGTTTTCAAGTCAAGTTATGGGACTTCTTCCCAGAGCACTTAGCCGCTATCGAGCAGACCAGAGAGAATAAACGATACTTGCCGGGCGTATCACTGCCTGAAAACGTTGAGACCATACGAGAACTTGCAACGCTCATTACCCTAACCCACCAATTTTTACTGGTTGTACCGAGTCATGGCTTCCGAGCAACATTAAACGGTCTCAAGCAAGCAGGACAGAATGGCAAAAATATCTTAATCAGCTGGGGCACCAAAGGATTCGATCCCGAACGATCGATGTTGTTGAGCGATGTCGTCACCGAGATTTATCCAGCAGCGGAACTGGCAGCAGTATCGGGTCCTAGTTTTGCCAATGAGGTTGCACACGATCTGCCCACAGCACTAACCGTCGCATCTCCGGTCGATGCCACGGCTAACACCGTCGCCGAATGGTTACGCAGCGACCGGATCCGTGTATACACCAACAATGATCTTGCCGGTGTACAGTTGGGCGGCGCTATCAAAAACGTTATGGCTCTTGCCGCAGGTATCAGCGATGGATTGGGTTTCGGTGCCAACACCAGGGCTGCCTTAATCACCCGTGGGCTAACAGAGATGAATCGATTGGGGGTAGCCTTAGGTGGTAGACCGCAAACATTCATGGGTTTGACCGGTGTGGGTGATCTGGTATTGACCTGTACCGACAATCAATCCCGCAATCGTCGGGCAGGAATTGGAATAGGCCAAGGCAGGGCGGTAGCAGAATTGTTACAAGAGATTGGGCAAGAAGTAGAAGGTATAAAAACGGTACGGGAACTCTACACCATGGCGAAGCAGGTGGGTGTAGATATGCCTATTACCGAACAAGTTTACAGGGTAGTTTACCAAGGCATTCCCGCGAAAGATGCGGTGGTGTCCCTGCTTAGCCGCGAACCAAAGCCAGAGTAATTGCGGTCTCTATTGTGAGTTGCTGATTGCCTGCCATTTAACCCATGAGAGCGATACCATCGTTGGTAGCCGGCGAGGGCCCTACAGCTGAATTTTAATTCCTTTCTTATTGTTCTCTCGCAAAGGCGCTAAGCTCGCCAAGAAGTTAGTTAAAAGTTTAAAGTTGAAAGTAAAAAGGAACTATCAAAACCCACAACAATTTTTTGAAAAAA
>JASJAT010000137.1 GCA_030066885.1 Arenicellales bacterium
TTGTCGCCCCGTAATATTCTCAATTAGAAGGCTTATTTGCCGCACCCACAGCAAGAACAACAGTAACCTCCACCCCCCTGACAAAGAGATAAGGTACAACTTTATATTCTCAAGGCCTCCCGTAGCCTTTCTAAAATATTTTTCTCTACAAAAGTGCCCCGGGGCAAATACGGGAAAAACTGAGAACTTTGCATATTTTTTCCCGTTCCGATTATATAAAAATCATTAATGGCGTGCGTTGACCGAGGTTAGAAACTCCTAAATAAAAAGGCTCCCAGAAGTCGATGCCGCCAGTCGCTATGAAATCACTTCGCCAGGAAGTGGCCTGTCAGCGGACCCTCGTTCCACACAAACCCGCCGTGTCTAGCGGTAAACACGGCGGGATACTCTATTTCTATGTTTTAAGTGCTAAGCGGAATTATCAAGATCGTCACCGCGCATAATAGAACTAACATAGTTCCAATCATCGCGCTTTTCCCTACAGCATCATCGGCTTTTTTTTCGTCGTCATTATTCATCACCATCACCTCTTGTCAGTTTGTCTAAATTGAGTGCGATAAAAGTGTGATTTAATAATTTCACATTTATCCTAAAAAGTATGTGAGTTCTCCCACAAGCACGGCAGCGCATGAGGATGCTACCAGCCGCCTGACCATCTCCTACGCGGTTGCCTTCTTTTACGAATTCAGTAGCTCACCTGTTCGTCCGCAGTTAGACGATCTCCATTTTGGGTTGGGAATTCGCACGTCGTCTGATAGATTCGAGGCATAGACTCGTTGTGGAAGTTCCGGTTGTATGAAGACGATTGGCCTAATAGGTGGGATGAGCTGGGAGAGTACTGTCACGTACTACCAGCTCCTGAATCGACTGGCCAGGGAACGACTTGGGGGACTGCATTCAGCCAAGCTTCTCATGTGGTCGTTCGATTTCGCAGACATCGAGGAGCATCAGACAGCGGGGAATTGGGATGCGGCAACTGACATGATGGTTGACGCTGCAAGACGAGTAGAGTCTGGGGGAGCCCGGTGCCTTGTGATATGCACGAATACGATGCACAAGATGGCACCGGAAGTTAGCTCAGCGGTCAACATTCCTTTGATCCATATCGCCGACGCCACCGGCACCGCAATAAAGTCCACCACGGTAAGTCGACCGCTGTTACTTGCAACCAGATACACGATGGAACAGGACTTCTATATAGGGCATTTGCGAAATAAATATGGGATTGACGTGGTGATTCCCGATGACAAAGGCCGAACGACGGTCCACGACATCATCTACCACGAACTCTGCCAAGGAGTGATTTCAACTGAATCGAAACGGGCGTACCTCGAGGTAGTCGATCAAGCAAGAAGAGTGGAAGCGGTCGATAGTGTGATTTTTGGATGCACGGAAGTCGGGCTATTGATCGGACATGAAGACTTTGACATTCCGACTTTCGACACAACCAAACTTCATGCAAACGCAGCTCTAGATTTTGCGTTGGGGCAGTGACTGACTTGGGTCGATAGCAGAATAAATCAATACTTGTTATAAAGTTCCGCTCTTAGTCCAATAGCTGCCGCTGCTACCAATCTCTATGAGCATCACTCGCGTCGCTCACCAGCACATACCTCGGGTAGTCGTCATAGGTTCTTTAACGGAAGATCATGTGATCTGCGATGGCACTCATGTGCGGCAGATTGGCGGGGTCGTCTGGCATGCCGGAAGGACCTTTGTAAGGTCGGGTGTGGAGACGCGGGTTGTCACGCGCACAGCGCCTAGAGACTACGAATTTGGCAAAGCGTTGGAGGCGGAGGGCGTTAAAGTATGGTCGAGGCCATCATCGCAAACGACGACCTTTGTAAATGAATACACCGCGAAGACCAGCGACGAACGCACGCAGCGCGCCTTAGCCCTGGCCGACCCGATCGAGCCCAGCGACCTCTTAGAAGCGTTGGCTGACGCCGACTTGGTCTACCTGGGGCCACTGCATCCTGCAGATCTGAGTGACAACACGCTATCCCTCATGAGTGAAAAGCCCCCCTCCTGTCTTGCTCTAGACGTCCAAGGTTATACCCGCTTTGTGCAAAACGAGCACGTGTTGCCGAGGCTTGATATAAGACTTTTGCCTCTGCTGGATGTATGCGATGTCATCAAGGCAAACGAGAAAGAGGCGTGCCTCATTACAAGCACGTCTGATCCCGCAAGCGCGGTAGTCAATTTAGCTTGCAGTCATCCCTCTATGGAGGTGGTAGTGACATGCGGTGCGAAAGGTGTCTACGTAGCCCAATCTGAGGCAATTAACTTCGTGGAATCGAAGAAAACTGATGTGTATGACTCGACAGGCGCCGGTGACATTTTCTTCGCTTCTTATATCACCCACCGCCTCAACGGTTTTTTGGCACTCAGGGCTGCTGAACTTGCCACAGATATTACTGCTGGATGGTTAGTTGATCCCAATCGAAATGTCATACTCTAAAAAAGATCAGTGCCCCCGACGCACGCAAAACGATAAGTTCTTTGTCCGACGGTAGATTAACGACACCTTGGTCTTCGTAAGGAATGGGTTCCGTATTTTGAAGAATCGAGCCCAATATCCCTGATCCACTGAGGAGAACCTATTGAATCCACCATGGACCAGCTTTCCAGTGTCACATCCTCACTAAGAGGCAGACACTACTTCTTTTGTTTGTCCTTTTTTTTCTCTAAGGCGAAACGCCGCGATATCTTGTTGAGCAACTTCCGATACGCCTTTAGAAGCTTCTTAGGTTTCTTCTTGTGTGCCTTGGTAACCCGCTTGAACTTCTTTTCGAAGGACTTGGCGAGTTTCTTTTGCTTCTTCTCTTTAGCCCCAACCGCCTCGGCGAGTTCCTTCTCACGAAGCGCCTTGATCAGCTCCCGATCTCGTCTAGCGAAATAGATATCTTCTTCGGCGCGCTCCTTTAGCTTGAGCTGCTCTGGGAATGTGGACATGTAATCTCCTAATTGTCCAGTATGATTATACACCTCCCCCAACGGCGAATGACTCTTCCTGGCTGTTTTTCGCAAAGTCGATTTATGCACAAAGAGTAGAAACAGCCCCTGAGTAACTTTGTTGTTGGGAGCGGCCACTTTCCCTCTCTCAGATTTATATTTACTGCGAACTGTTGGTGTTTTCTTTATGCAGCCGAGAAATAGTCACACATCGACAGTTTCCGTGGTCAGAGGTGGAGAAGCCTACTTAGAGGGCTATCTTTTATTGAATTGGACTGCTGTTAGTATACTTACGAATTTGAACCACTCAAAAGGAAAATACAAAGTGAGACGGAAACAGCTTATTGCTGCAACTTTTGTATGCCTTTGGGTGCTACTGTCAGGAGATGAGAAAATCAGTGAGAAAACGCTTGCTATGGAAGTAACAAGAAAAACAATAGAACTGCCACCCCCACGTACTCACAGCGATATCAGTTTAGAACGAGCGTTGATTCAACGGCGCACTGTCAGGCAATTACACGAAGATCCGATCACACTCTCGCAGTTATCTCAATTGTTGTGGGCCGCACAAGGTATTACAGATAATCGCGGTTTCCGCACCGCACCGTCAGCCGGTGCCCTCTATCCATTAGAGATATATGTCATGGTTGGTCACGTCGATGGGCTTTCGACGGGTTTGTACAGGTACCACCCTAAAGGTCATACCCTGCTCGCGATGGCGAACGACGACCGTCGTAGTCAGATAGCAGACGCGGCATGGGATCAGGATTGGATGGCAAAGAACGCGGTGCTAATCGCGTTCTGTTCCGTCGATTCACGAACGACCGGAAAGTACGGTCGTCGTGGAGTTAGGTATATCCATATTGAGGTTGGGCACGCAGCTCAAAATATGCTGCTACAGGTTCAAGCCTTGGGACTCAGCGCTGGGGTGGTGGGTGCTTTTGATGACGATGCTGTGAGGGGAATACTGGACTTGCCGAACAATGAACGAGTGCTCTATTTCATCCCAATAGGTAAAAAACGATAACAAACACGCGATCTACGGTTTTTACAAGTCATTTGATTGCCGAAACAACCGCTCCCACGCCGCATATCGGTGCGCCACTATCTACTTTTTATGTGCAATGCGACCCCCGCCGTACACACATCGTCAGGATCACTGCTCGTCTAAACCGAAAGCCCATGTGAAGGGGGCTGGATCGTAGTATTCGCGAAACAGCTTAATTTTTCCGTCCACAACGTGAAATAGCCCACCATACATCTGTTTATATTGACGTCCTGTTGGTATGACCTCAACGTCGCCTTTAAATTCGACAAAGACGGTCTCAGGATCTTGCATTGGATAAAAGATAAGATGAGAGGTGAAGTTTGCCTTTCCAGTGTTTTGAGGCCAGCCGGAATAGAGATTCACGAGGTTTTCTTTTCCAACAACGCGTTTAGGATGTCCTTCCGGAGAAAATGGCATATCCTGCACTACATCGTCTGCCCATACAGACGCGAATTTCTCCATGTCCTTTTCCTCCAACGAAGTGAGGAAGGTTCGAACTGCTTCCGCTGTCTGTCGACGGATGACATACGAGGACGGATTTGTGGTCGCATTCTCGATGGCGGGGCCAAACACTTCTCGCGTACCTTTCTCGTCACGTAGATTGAACGTTGTGGCGGTGATTCGCCATCGGTCGCCTGCGTCAACAAGCTCGTAACGGTAATCACCGGTGACTTGCCAATAGAGGCCTGCAACGTGGTGATCCGCGATTACGTCCGCCGTCGCAACCGCCTGGGAGCCAGTAACGCTCACTTTGATATTTGAGATATCGTGCCTGGTTCGTTCGAAACCGGGTAAGACGCCAGCCCACTCAGTCATCAACGCCTGCGGACTCTTGAGTTCCGGTTCACCGCCCGCAAGCGAGGTGTAATCCACCTGGATTTCATCGGCGTAAAGCTTTTCCAGTGCCTCAAAATTCCCGCTATCCGCCAATACGGCCACACTTTCAATGATGGTTTTGATGGCGGCAACATCAGGTGTTTCGGCGTAGGCGACCAGGGACTTGGCAGAAAATAGAGTCATGATGAGTAATCCGTTTATTGCAGGTTTCATGGTTGCTTCCTTATTTCAGGGTCTGCTCGAAGTGCTCGGATACAGCATTTGCTGAGGTTTCTACTGCCTCCGGATGATCATAGAAATCAAACTGAGTGATATCGTGCAGCCATATTTCCGTGGCGTTCTCACCCATGCGACGTGCGTACTCCTTTGCACCTTGTGGGATCGCGGCCGCGTCGGAATGCACGAGCAGGGTTGGTTTCTCAAGCTGGTCTGCCGTTTGGATGGCGTCGTACGTCAACCAGCCTTCCCATGAGGCGGCATTGAACTTGTTGTCATATTCTGGGATCAAGCCTCGATCTGATTCCGTGTAGTAGGGTGCCTGATACATAACGGCATTTTCATTGGTCATGCTCGCCGCTTCGAGGATAACCGGCTCGTCCGCCTGCCCGGCGTTTCGGCTAATCTCGATTAATCCGGAAACACTCTCCTTACCACCATAGACCGCGTCAACGATCTCCGCATCATGGAGCCACGGCGCGACCAGTGCGACACTCTTGATGTTGGCATTTTGAAGTGCTGCGTCGCTCATGTAGCCAGCAGATGCACAAACGCCGAGGCCAGCGATCCGAGCTGAATCAACTTCCGGGCGGTTTGCAAGATAGTTTACGGCCGCGTTAATGTCCTCAGTCTTGCGAACAGGATCTTCCAGAAATTGGATGCTGTCATGTGACTGGCCCCAGCCTCGAAAATCGAATGCCAGCGCAGCATAACCTCGATCCGCAAGCTCTGCGGCATAGGTACCCGCCATTTGCTCTTTGACGGTCGTCCATGCGCCGGTGACCACAACGCCGGGCAGTTGGTCACCCTCGCTGAATGTGTCAGGCAGGTAAAGATCGCCGACAAGTGTTTGGCCGGCGCTCTCGAATGTAACGCGTTTCTTCATGGCTGCCTCCGCAGAGTTGGAAATCAGGGCAACGGCTATGGCCGTGGTAGCAAGCAGTGTTTTCATGGCTGTACCTTTCGATGAGTTGTTGAGTCTGGTAGCCAATTTACAGAAACAGACTAACTGGCTCTTGCACCTGTCTATGGAATTTTTGAAGGATTCTACGGAGGGACTGAATGCCTATGGCAGCAGACGAGAGCGGTATTTTGAGGGGGATTCCCCCTGTATCTGCTTGAATTGGCGAGAAAAGTGGGCCTGGTCGGCAAAGCCGCACGACAAGGCAATATCAATCAGCGGTGTATCTCTTCTTGCGAGCTTCTTCTTGGCCTGTTCAACCCGATAGGACATAACAAACTGCATCGGACTCAGACCAATTGTCCGCTTGAATAGTTGCGCGAAATGGGACGAGCTTAGCGCGGCTTCGCGGGCCAAATCTTCGACGAGTATTGACTTGCCGTAACACCGTGCCACGAAGTCGAGCACGCATTTATAATGTTTAGCGGTGAAACTCTTGGAAAAGGTATATTCCTCTTCCCGCAGGCCGTATTTCTGAATAAGCTTGACAAGAAACACACGTGCGAGGCTTTCATAGATCAGCTCTGACCCCTGCTCCTTACTGGCCAATGCGTCTCTCAGCATCACTCCGGCATGACAGATGTCGGGATCCTTAAACTGTGGCAAGGACTTCAACTGTGCTTCCGCAAGAAGGACGCCGACTTCGGTCTGCGCAAATCGTTCAAACTTGGTTGGATCGAGTGTCACAACGATCACTTTAGACTTGGCGTGCCATCGCCAACCGCTTTCGACGCCCGCTGGTGTAACAATAATCTCGTGTTTACGGTACGTGAAGTCGCGGTGCTCCCCATCCCGCCAGTTTTCTACTCGGTGTGGTTCGTCCTTCAAATTGAGGAGAATGTGATGCTGATCAAAAACCCGCGTAGGCATAGAGTCCGGTTCTGCTTCGAAATACTCCAGCGTGAGCAGGTCGGCCGCGGAGGCTCGCGCAGATTTCGCGCTATCCAAAATTGGCAAGGATGGATAAATGTCTTGGTACTTCAACTTGCCCATATATCCGTATCTCGATATACATTGCGGCCAATCTTTGTGTTCGCGAATTTCTGCTTTGGAGCAACACCTGCCATCCGTTAGAGTTTATCAAATGGCGGCTTCTGGCCGAATCCTGCCTCGTACAATGCGGCAATTTCCTTCTATTAACTTGGGAAAAATATGGGCAGCTTTGGGGTTAGAGGGGACGTTATTTTCTTAGCGAAGCAAAGTCTCTATCTTCACACCCACCTCGTAATCCAGAGGACACAGGTTCTATGTAGTTGATATCGATCAAACCGAGTCCAGACGTACCGTGGTTTGATCATATCGAGACAAGATCCGTAGCCACTTGACCCAAATTCAAGATCATCCATTGCGTGATTATGTCGAATCCGAGAATACCCCGGTCGCCCGTCTCGAGACGTCCGCTATGGAAGCAATGTTATGACTTTACCAATGCGATGCGCTCGTACCTTGGTTGAGGACAATTCTCATAAAGTTGTCGGCGTGGTTACAGTAAATGCACTGTTGGAAAAAATGGAAGAAGCCAACTGATCATGTTTATCGAATGAGGAGCCCGCGATGCAACGTTTTAAGAATATTCTTGTGTTCTACGATCAAATTCCCGGGGATGAGGCAACACTTGCCCGCGCTATCACCTTGGCTAAGAGAAATCAGTCACGCCTAACGATTGTCGAGATTGTGGACTCGGATCAGCCTGCCCTTATGGGCGAAAGGCAAAAGCACTTGGAACGGTTGATCGCGTCGATAAAACCCGAAGTCGCCGATGTCAGCGCTAAAACTTTAAGTGGAATCCCGTTTTTGGAAATCATTCTCCAGGTATTAAATCATGACCATGATTTGGTAATGATGGCTGCAGACAGCCAGGTGGGGCTGAAGCCCCTACTTTTCGGAAGCACATCAATGCACTTAATGCGCAAATGCCCTTGCCCGGTTTGGGTAACAAAACCGACTCAGCGCCAGCATTACGCCCGTATCCTCGCTGCGGTAGACCCCGAGTCATCGGCACGGGGAGCAGACGCGCTAAACAAACAGATCATGGAACTTGCCACGTCGCTTGCCATAACTGAGCAAGCGGCACTGGATATTGTTCATGTTTGGCAACTGACTGGATCGGATGCGGACACGCTTCGCTCGGAAATCACTGACGAGATTAGAGATAACTTGTTGCGCAAGCACGAACAAGTACTCCAACGAAAGCTGGAAAAGTTGTTTTCCGGTTGTCCCATGGGCGATATTGATTATCAAGTCCACCTAATTCGAGGTAATCCCGGTCTTGTCATACCTGAGGTAGCTGCGAAACAAAACGTTGATCTAATCGTCATGGGTACTGTTTGTCGAACGGGTGTACCAGGGTTCTTCATCGGCAACACCGCCGAAACGGTACTCAGACTCGTTGACTGTGCGGTTTTGACACTGAAACCGGCAGGATTCGAGTCGCCGGTCAACATACAGGGTTAACGATATTTTGAGTGTCCCCTAATGGCACCGGAAGCTACCTGACGCGATGCAACAAATCCTATCTTTCAAGATAAGAAAAAAGGGGCAGCTTTTGGGGTAAAAGCGGAAATCATTATTAGGGTTTAAACAGTAGATATTGCTGCGGTGCAAGGGGCCATGCGGCCAAAACCGGACCTCCGAGGCAATACCTCTGAGCTACCGTTCAGTACTCAAAGCAATCAACTTGCATTCTGTGATTTACTATTGAACCATCTATTGATGGCCTGGGTCTTCTGGCGGGTATAGTGATAATTCGCGTCATGCTAGGTTGGACAACCGCGTTGGAAATCAGTGGTCGATGGCCATGGCAGAGGCAGTAAACTAACTGCATCAGAAAGGATTGGGCACTCCGCAAGTTTACATTCAACGAACTTTCTACAATTTCAGCTATGCATAAAATACAAAGACGTTTTTCTAACAAGGATATATCTGAGTGGTTCGCCGGGTCGATTTTGTTGGCTTTCCCAGTCGCGATGACAGAAGAAGCATGGAATCTGGGTAAAGAACTGCCTGCGCTGAGCATTCTCCTTATCGCTGTCTTGTCACTCGTGTTCATCGCTTGGTTTGGCTATCACCGACATTATCAGTCAAGCTTGGATACGCACAGTCTGGAGTTTGTAATCCGTGTATTTTCAGGCTATGCCATCGCACTCATCGTTGCCGCATTCGTTCTTGCCTTGCTCAATCAGTTTCCACTGGGTTCCGAACCGGCGGTCGCGATTAAACGTATGGTACTTGTTGCGGCCCCAGCCAGTGCCGCAGGGACCATAGTAGACTCGATGAAATGAGCAGGAATTGTGATGTCATCCCCGATTGAAAAAACTGAGTTATTATCAGATGGTATGACTGAGAGTGTTAAACCCTTCTGCTTCTTGGCACATGTATTAAGTTGGGCCGTCGTGTTTTTGTTTCTAACGACTGCTTTGGTGGCCTGCGGCGAAGGTACCGAGTCGACGCATGATCATACTACGCATACTCATGCCGATACTCACACCCACGACTCCATTGACGTGTCGTCAGACGCAGACATCCCGAGCCTGTCTTTAGAAATTGCGCCCGATGCTGTCGGCGGTTGGAATGTCCGTATACGCACGAGTGAATTTCGCTTCACTCCTGAAAACGTCAACAAGGAACATGTTAGCGGCGAAGGGCATGCTCATCTCTACGTAGATGGCGTAAAAAAGGCACGTTTGTACGGAGAGTGGTTTCATCTTGGCGACCTTTCACCAGGCAC
>JASJAT010000013.1 GCA_030066885.1 Arenicellales bacterium
GAGGATCTGGGTAACGCCATACTTTCTTGCAGTGCCCGGCATCAGTTGCATCAAACCTCGTGCGCCTTTTTTTGACAACGCCCTCGGGTTGAAGGCGGATTCAGCTTGCATGACGGATTTAATCAAAGCCGGGTCCAGGGTAACCGCATTTGAAACGCGTTTGATGAGGTCGTCGTACTCAGTGGTGTGTCGCGCCGAAAGCGATTGAGAAGCTCTGAAACTAGGCGATTCATCAGCGACGGTAGGATATACTTTAACCAACTCATAGCCGGGCTCGATTCGAGCGTGGTCTGTGATGAGGCGTGAGCCATCCGCACGCTCATAAATATAGATTTCAGCGGCAAAAACCGGCGCCACGAACCAAAGTTGGGCGACAATAAAACAAGCAAATAGGCTTTGAAATCGCACGTTAGAACCGATAATTAGTTTACATTCTTAGAATATAGTCTAAACAGATTGATTTTTGGAGGTTTTTACATAGAATCCAACTTTTTTGGCATTTATAGTGCGTTCACACCATCTTAATAGTGTAGACACTACACAGGAGGTCAACTAAGTGCCGTCGTTTGACGTGGTATCTCAGGTAGATTGGGTCGAGGTGACCAACGCTGTGAACCAAGCAAATAGGGAGATCAGGAATCGTTATGATTTCAAAGGCTCGGATGCACGAGTAGAGCGAGACGAATCTCAGTTGATCGTTTATGCCGACGACGAGTTTAAAGTCGAGCAGGCTGTTGACATACTGCATGCCAGACTAGCGAAGCGAAAAGTGGACCTTGGGTGCTTACAGGCGAGTCCGATCAGAACGATCGGTGGAGATAAGGCCCGACAGGACATTGCTGTTGTTCACGGCATTGAACAGGATACGGCAAGAAAAATAGTTAAATTAGTCAAAGATTCTAAACTTAAAACCCAAGCGTCTGTCCAAGGGGAACAAGTGCGCGTGACGGGGAAGAAACGCGACGATCTACAGCAGATTATCAGCCTTCTACGGGATGCGAAGCTGGGGATTCCGTTGCAATTCGTGAATTTTCGAGACTAGACGAGGATATTTGATGAAACGTCTATTTACCTTGGGTTTATTGTTGTTAGCATGTGGCTCAGTTCAAGCTGAAGCGCCTTCTAGCGACGTTCAACTAATGATCCAGCAAAAGCTCAATACTTTCGCTCCTGGGTTGACAGTAGACGCCGTAGAAGAAGCCCCGGTAGATGGATTCTACGAGGTCTCAATCGGTGCTCGCGTGGTTTATTTTTCACACGATGGCAAGTATATGTTCTTGGGCGAGCTGTTAGACACCAGCAACCAGCAGAACCTGACCGAACAACGCCGGGCCAAGCTAATCGTTAAAAAGCTGGACAAATACGGCGAGGATCAAATGATTGTAATCGGTCCCAAGGATCCAAAAAACTATGTCACCGTATTTACTGACGTGGATTGCCCCTACTGCGCTAAATTTCATCGAGACGTGCCTACACTCAACGAGGCGGGCGTTCAGGTCCGCTATTTATTATTCCCGCGAACGGGGATTGCTGGTAGAAGCTATAAACGAGCCGTGGGTGTATGGTGCGCGGAAGATCGCATTGAATCGGTAGGTATTGCCAAAGAGGGAGGGGAAGTGCCGTTTAAGGATTGTGCGAACCCAGTGCAAGGCCATTACGAGCTAGGCCAGGAGATCGGTATCCGGGGTACACCCGCGATTATCCTGGATGATGGCCGTATGATCGGGGGTTACGTTCCCCCGGAACAACTCTTCAGTCAGTTAGGGATTGAAGGTCAATAAGGATTGAAATCGAAAGTTTGATCGGGTTGCCGGTTACCTATTTTCATATTTTTGAAATATAAAAATAACTATATCCTATTGATATATATATAAATAACAAAGATTTGTGTTTACAATAACGGCGGGTTATATTAATTCTGCGAAGCAGGATGATGGATAAACCTATCCAATTGACTTGGATGGGGCAATGTCGTGAAACTTAATGAGTGACCATCGTTAATTCATGGACTAAGGGAATGAATGTGCCCGCAATGGGGACGAATCGCATACGACAGGGGCGGCTGGAGGCCGCCCTTATTATTTAAGGAAACTCTGATGAATCGCAGCGAGGACGCCCTTCCTCCCGGTCAGCGTTCTAGGTACTGCAGCTTATCTGTCACCTCATCCCACTCTTTGGCGTCGTCCGGGGCGGGTTTCATTTCCGTGATAACTGGCCATTCCTTGGATAATTCGGTATTCAGCTCTAGGAAATGCGCTTGCGCTGGCGGGAGTTCATCCTCCGCATAGATTGCATTGACTGGACATTCAGGTTCGCACAGGCTGCAGTCGATGCATTCTTCGGGGTCAATTACAAGAAAATTAGGCCCCTCATGAAAGCAATCCACGGGGCAAACCTCGACACAGTCTGTGTATTTACACTTTATACAAGGTTCAGTGACCA
This sequence comes from Arenicellales bacterium, assembly GCA_030066885.1. Lineage (GTDB taxonomy): Bacteria > Pseudomonadota > Gammaproteobacteria > Arenicellales > JAANXG01 > JAHEKE01. The sequence goes on from JASJAT010000013.1 coordinate 2,443, forward strand.
CGTAGGTCATATTCGAGCTCCATACCGAAAATGTTTGGGAGCGGTATTGTATGGGCTCTTTCCCAGTGGGTAAATGGGTTCGTACTCCCTGGCTAAATCGCCCAAATCTACTATCTTTGCATAAGTAAATAGAATAGTTGGAAGTACTGTGATAGGCCGGGAACTCAAGATATGCTAACAGTATCGGTTCCGAAACTGCGGGCGCATGGTCCCCGAGCTGCAGAGGTAAGACCCAAGCGAGTAGAGGCTTGGTTATCCGCTTTGCCCCAAGCCAGCGCAGAAGACAGTCTACAACAGATTCTACAAGCCCTCTTTGTTCAAAACCGGACTGCACTCGATCCCGACAATAGATTGAGCTTGATGGCGTTGTACCTCAAGCCTGTGCTCGATATCTTCGAGTCTCTTAATCAAACCTACATCAATTCTCCCGCTCCTCTGTCGGAACGGCAGTACGTGCTCGCTACTTCTGTCCAAAGGTTGTGTCTTGAGTTGGCTAACGGTTACAAGATCGTCGCTAACGACTTGACGCTATTGGACACGATACAAGGTAACAAAGCGGATTTTGTTCAGGCTGTACAGCGCGCCACCGATGTATTGAGCTTAATAATTACGAATTCCTACGCTATATACCGTACTTGCCCCGAAGGTGTGTGGAGAGATTTGCACCAACTGTATCGAATCTCAGAAGCGCATCAGATTCTTCATTATCCAGTAGAGGATATGATAGGCGACGGTTCTGAAGATGGAGAGATCACTGTCTATGACAGTTACCAAAGGGCTCTGTTGATTGGAGCGTGCTCGCCCTATGGACTGTCGCAAGGAGACTGTGAGCGTCTATTTAAATTGATTCCACAATGGCACAGCGCCGTACATATTAGCAAGAAACTGGTTAAGTCGAAGAAGGACTGGGCCGGTTATTTTTTAATCAATCTGGCGGCTGACAGCGCACCCGTGCCAATGAGCAAAATGGCTCCACAGGACATTCAATCGCAGAACAGCGAGCAGTTGCGTCTATTGAACATGCTCGACGTCGCGCGTGAGGTGCACACCGAGTTAAAGGGACTCGGCAAGAGTTCCTCTCAAAAGTCAGGGGCATTCAGTGGGCGCGAGGATGCGAATGCAGATCTGCTACGTCGATTTGGTCGGGTATTGGCTGGCGTTAACGTGGTTCGTCGATCTACCCGGACAGTCTGCAACGAACCCATATCCGTTTGCATTGGTTTGAACGCAACTCATTTTTTTGCAAGTGGGCAACGACATTTTAAACTCGAAGTCACAGGCGACGATGCCCCCGAAACCACGGCTGAAGAACCACTACAATCTATGAATGATGTCGCGCAGACACATGAATTCTTCGACCTGACTGATCCTGAGATCGGTAATAGACAAGACGATGAAGAATCCGCTAGTCAGCCTAGTGAATCCATGCCAAGCGACCCGTGGCAACATTCTACCAACTATCGCTTGTACCCTTGCCACGTGAAAGACCAAAGTGCCAGTGGGCTGGGCATTCAGGTCACCTGTCCTTCTGAGCTGCGCTTGCGGGTAGGTGACTTGGTTGGGCTACAGTTCCCCAGCCCGGACCAATGGCGCGTTGGCACAATACGTTGGATGAGGAGTACTTCTCCACAGCTGCTTGATTTTGGGATTCAAATGCTGGCTCCGAGTTTCACGCCCATTGGTGTAAGGCGGCACGCTGATCCCGCTTCCTTCTTTCAGGGACTACTGCTGCCGGGTAACCACGCGTTGCGCCAACCCGAGTCCCTGCTCGTACCCCGAGGCATGCACAATCCAGGCGAGAAACTGGTGCTCAATAATAAAGAACGTGAAGAAAGCACCGTATCACCTTTGTATTTGCTAGATCGAACGGGAAGCTACGACCAGTTGTTAATCACCCCGTCGGATGCAGACGAATCCAACTAGGTACCTTGCCCTCACCGCAATAATCGGTGCGGGATACACCTCGATACAACCGATCGCCATTTGGGGTTGTATTGTTTTCTCGCAAAGGCGCAAAGGCCGCCAAGAAAGAAATAATATATATACAACATAAAGATCAAACTCTGCGAGCTTGGTGTCTTGGCGAGAGTTTTCACAGTGTTTAGTGAGTACTAGTTACCCGCTAATGTTTCTTTTAATTCAAACAGCAATGCAAGCGCTTGTTTGGGGGTAAGTTCGTTTGGATCGACTTCTCGCAATCGATCAATCACAGTAGAGGTACTTGGATCACTTTGCTCAAAGATAGAGAGTTGAGCGGTGGAGGCAAGAGGTTGCGGGTATTGCGTTTCCAATTCGATCAATTTCGAACGCGCATCATCGATAACCTTAGGCGGAATTCCAGCCAGCTTGGCGACCTGCAATCCATAGCTTTGATTTGCTGGGCCGGGTTTCACCGCGTACAAAAAAACGACATCTCCACCATGCTCGACTGCATCCAAGTGCAAGTTTTGCACCTCTGACAGGATGTCTGCCAAAGCAGTGATCTCAAAATAGTGAGTCGAAAACAGGGTAAAAGCCTTTACCGATTTGGCCAATGCCAGCGCACAAGCCCAAGCCAGAGCCAGTCCATCGTAAGTGCTGGTCCCTCGGCCGATTTCGTCGACCAATACCAGGCTATTTTTATCTGCGTTGCGCAGTATGTGGGCCATCTCTGTCATTTCCACCATGAACGTGGATCGCCCGCCAGATAAATCGTCTGATGCTCCGATTCTGGTGAAAATTCGATTAACTGGGCCTATCTGAGTGTCATCTGCCGGCACGTAGCAGCCCGTATGGGCCAGTAAGGTAATCAAGGCGACTTGCCGCATGTAAGTACTCTTGCCCCCCATGTTGGGACCGGTTATGACAAACATCCGATCTGAATCGTTAAGATCGATACCGTTCGAAATGAAGCGATGGCTTTGGTTGTGTTCAACTACCGGGTGGCGGCCGTTTTTAATTTCTATGCCAGGTTCAGCAACTAATTTAGGCGGTTGCCAGCCTAATGTCTGTGCCCTTTCCGCGAAATTGGACAGTACGCTCAACTGGGCCACAGCCTGGGCACATTCCTGCAGCGGTGCAACCGCAGGTAGCAATTCGCTCAACAGTTTCTCATAGAGCTCACGTTCACGGTTCAACGCCCTTTCCTTGGCGCTCAGTATTTTGTCCTCGTAACTTTTCAATTCCGGGGTGATGTAGCGCTCGGAATTTTTTAGGGTTTGACGCCTTATGTAGTGTTCGGGAACTCGTTTACTTTGAGTTTTTGTAACTTCAATGAAAAACCCATGCACGCGGTTGTATTGAACCCTAAGGTTGGAGATGCCCGTACCCTCCCGCTCCTTGGCCTCGAGTTCGAGCAAGAACTCTGAATTATTCTTGCTTAGATTGCGTAACTCATCCAATTCGGGATCAAAGCCTTCGCGAAGAACGCCACCGTCTCGTATCGACGGTGCTGGTTCGTCCGCTAATGCATTCTGCAGTAGCCCTGACCATTGTGGGTATGGACCCAATAGCATTTGGAATTCAATGAGTAAAGGATTGTCTGAATCTGCCAGGACCTGAATTAGTTCTTGCGCCGCCCGTAGCCCGTCACTTAAATTCACCAAATCTCTCGGACGTGCGGTTTGCAGAGCGACACGGGCCAGGACTCTTTCCATATCACCCACACCTTTGCATGAATCCGAAAGTTGTAAATGCAAGTTCGCATCGATGATTGCCTTGACCGCACTTAAACGATTGTGAATTTGTTGCTGATCCAGTAGAGGGGCGTTCAGCCAATTGCGCAGGAGACGGGAGCCCATCGGATTCGAACAATGGTCAAGCAGTGAAATCAATGTACCACCGCGCGTTCCCGACAGGGTCGATTCAATTTCCAAATTGCGCCGGCTCGCGGCATCGATGTGCATGAATTCGTGGTCTGTTTCGAAGCGTAGATGCTGGATATGGGGCAGTCCCTTGAGCAAGGTATCTTTGGCATACTGAATGACCGCGCCGCTGGCCAGCAGGGCGACCGGGAAATCTTGACCGCCTAACGCATCCAAGTTTTGGGTCCCAAACTGGTCGCATAAGACGGCGTGCGCACGGTCAGCATCGAATTGCCACGTGGGAATTGGATTTACCACACCTTGGTACTCAGCTGGTACGTATTCAACCAGCTCCTCCGCGATAAGTATTTCCGAGGGATGGAGACGTTCCAACTCGTCATTGAGTTGCATCGTATTGAGTAGTTCCTTGGCGGTAAACCGGCCACCGGCGATCTCAAGAACCGCCAGCCCGAACCTGCCGTCTGCCTGGGCAATGGCAACCAGCAGGTTGTTTTTTCGGGCATCCAACAAGGCATCCTCGGTCAGAGTGCCGGGTGTGACGATTCGCACCACTTTGCGTTCGACCGGGCCTTTGCTCTTATTGGGGTCTCCGATCTGTTCGCAAACGGCGACGTGATGGCCACCTTTGACCAGCTTGGATAAGTACTGATCGACGGCGTGGACGGGGACACCCGCCATAGGTATAGGTGCTCCGGCGGATTTTCCTCTCTTGGTCAGCGCGATATCTAGAATCGATGCAGCTTGTTCTGCATCTTCATAGAAAAGTTCGTAAAAATCACCCATACGATAGAACAAGAACGCGTCCGGATGTTTTGCCTTGATCGTTAGGTACTGTTGCATCATGGGGGTATGCTGTCCCATGTCTAGCTACTCATCTATCGGCGCAGAACTTAGATCGCAAAGGGTGTAGAGACACCAATCTCTTGCTACCGGTACTTGGCAATGACGTCAAGCATTTGCCCGTGGATGTACGGATTACCAGCAAGGATGTTGCCAGTTGCTAGATACTCTTGCGTATTGTCCAAATCCGTTATCAATCCACCTGCCTCCTGAATCAATAGGCAACCCGCAGCCATATCCCAGGCCTGTAATCCAAACTCCCAAAAACCATCGAAACGACCGCACGCGACATAAGCTAGGTCAAGCGCCGCAGAGCCGGCACGGCGTACCCCGCTAGTCTGCACCAACATAACACGAAAGGTCCGCAACCACGGGTCCAGATGGTCCATGGCTCGAAAAGGGAATCCTGTTCCCAGCAGCGCGTCCCTCAACCTGTTTACATTACTGACCCGAATGCGCCTGTCATTCAGTTGAGCACCCCGGCCTCGGCTTGCGGTAAACATCTCGCTGCGAATCGGATCGAATATTACGCCTTGTTCTAGCACCCCTTCGCGGCTGAGGGCTATGGAAACAGCAAACTGGGGGAATCCATGCACGTAGTTGGTTGTCCCATCCAGGGGATCAATGATCCATTGGTAACTGTTACCCGTCTGAGCACCGCTTTCCTCAGCAAGGATAGCGTGATCCGGGTAAGCCGATTTGATAACCCTAATGATTTCGGCTTCCGCCATTTTGTCCACCTCGGTGACAAAATCGTTTTTGTTCTTAGTTTCTACGGTAAGACTGTCTAACCGGTCTAGATGCCTTAGAATAACGTTGCCCGCTTGGCGTGCTGCCTTGGCGGCTATATTTAATGTCGGGTGCAACAATAAAGTCTCCTTACGAAGGCCAGTCTTAACATGCTAAGACGTGCGGGAGTCGTGATGAGTGGGTTTCACTTCACGTCGGTTTAAAACTCTGCGTGAGCCGTGGGTTAAGCCTCTTTGATTTTCTACTTATGGTTATATGCGTATGTTAACCCAAATTCGTTTCACTTTAATTGAAACCAGTCATCCGGGTAACATCGGTGGTGCAGCCAGGGCAATGAAATGCATGGATCTACCGAGTTTGACGTTGGTGAATCCCAAGTATTTTCCACACCCCGATGCAACCAGTCGTGCTACAGGCGCCGAGGATTTATTGAAACGCGCCTCAGTTGTTAGGGATATAGAGCAGGCCATCGACGATTCAGTCTTTGTCGTTGGTACAACCTCCCGCGCTCGATCCATCGAGTGGCCTGTAGTGGAGCCGAAGACGGCAGCCCAACGGATAATCAAGGAATCGAGGCAAGGCCCCGTATCTGTATTGTTTGGGCGCGAGAGAAGCGGCCTGACCAACCGGGAAGTCGATCTTTGCCACCTGCTGGTTCGTATTCCCACAAGCCAGAGGTATGCATCTTTGAATCTGGCCAGTGCAGTTCAAATCATGGCTTACGAATTGTTTTTAACGGCAAATCCGACGACGCTTGTGACTGAGGAGCACGATAAGGCGGACAGCGAAAGCATGAGCAGGTTCTATCGTCATTTGGAGGAGACATTGTATGACCTGGACTTTATCAAGGTTACACCTCCAACCAAACTTATGCGCAAACTGGTCAGATTGTTTAACCGGGCGCAACCTTCGGTAGAGGAAATCAACATCATGCGAGGTATTTTGTCGGCTGCACAGAATAAAAGGTAGGTTATAGTTTAGAAAGTTAAAAAGTTTAAAGGCGGCGCACTTACTGCAAACAAGCTTGTTTCGCGGGCAAATACTAACTTAACGATCAAATAGCGCGCTAACCGCATAATATCTGTTGATGTGGGCAAAAATGTCTCGATATAAGTTTCTTTATACTTTCTACTTTAATCTTTATACTAATTTATTTTCTGTAACTCATTGATTTCTATGCAATTAGGTATAGTTGACCGCTTTAGTCAAGTAAGCAACAATCGGTTTATGTCTAGAGGGTTGTTCTGGTTATGAAACTAACTACCCGGGGTCGGTATGCCGTCACTGCTATGCTTGACCTTGCGATACACCATGACAAGGGCTCAATTGCTTTGTCCGATATTGCGAAGCGCCAGGGTATATCCTTGGCCTACTTGGAACAGCTGCTTTCACAGCTTAGGAAGCGAGGACTGGTTGAGAGTACACGCGGGCCTGGCGGGGGTTACAGCCTAAGCAGGCCAGCCGGTCAAATATCCATTGCCACCATCATCGACGCGATAGATGAAAGTATTGATGCGACCTTGTGCTCCGGTCAAAAGAATTGCATTGATGACGATACGTGTCTGACCCATTTTCTGTGGGAGGAACTGAGCGCCAACATCCGAGCCTTTTTGAGCGCTAAGACCCTTGCAGATCTATTGAATCAACCCCATGTACAACAGGTGGCGTTGCGGCAGGACCGCCGAGTAGAAGTTCAATTCACGCACTAGGTACGAGAGTATTCGGAGAATAAGTAAGATGTCAGTTAGGTTAACACCAGCAGCGGCAGACCGTGTAAAGCAATACTTGCATAGCCGGGGTAAAGGTGAGGGTCTGCGCTTTGGCGTTAAAGCCAATGGCTGTTCCGGCTACTCGTATATTGTGAACTACGCGGACGACATCAAACCCGAAGATCACATTTTTGAGAGCAACGGGGTCAAAGTAATCGTAGATGCAGGAAGTTTGGACATAGTAGACGGTACCGAGATCGACTTCGTCAAAACCGGATTAAACGAATCATTTCAGTTTAACAACCCTAAGACCAAAGATACCTGCGGCTGTGGCGAAAGCTTCAGCGTTTGAGTTTTACGAGCGTACACTTTTTCTCTGCCGGCGAGGGACGTCGTAAATAGATTTCCTGCCTTTCGATCCGGGGACTATATTCTGTGCAAAATAAAAGGCGCGTCAGCGTTTCAACTCTGGGATGTAAAGTAAACGCATTCGAATCAGAATTACTGACGCAGAAGCTTGTTCAATCCGAGTGGGCCGTAGACGATGATACGGAGGCTGCGGATCTGTATATCATTAACACTTGCACGGTCACTAAAGAAGCAGACAGGCAAGCGCGGCAAGTGGTAAGGCGTGCGGTCCGCCGCAACCCGGACGCACTGGTAGTTGTTACTGGTTGCTATGCGCAAATCTCCCCTCAAGCCTGTGCTTCAATTCCTGGTGTAGACCTCGTTGTGGGCAATGATCGTAAACTTGATATTGCCAGGCTGCTGCCCAACGCCAAGCCCGACTCCGGGGAAGCTGGGGTCATCGTGGGTGATCTGGATGAACACGTGAGTTTGCCGGACCAATTACTTACAGGATTCGAAGGACAAACCCGGGCATTCGTTCAAGTTCAGCAAGGATGCAACCAGGGGTGTACTTTTTGCATTATTCATCGCGCACGCGGACCAAGCCGCTCTCTTTTACCTACTATGGTTAAAAAACAAGTAGAACGTTTGGTCGTGAAGGGTTACAAAGAGATTGTCATTTGTGGAGTGGACTTGGGTGCCTATGGAGAGGACCTTGTGCTGGAGGGGAACCGTGGCTACGGTTTGGTTGACCTTTTGGAAGAAATCTGCAGCCTGAAACACGACTTTAGAATTCGCTTGAGCTCCATTGATCCAGCCCATATCGATGAAAGGCTGATTACGTTAATGGGGCATCAGCCGAAGATATGCCCGCATTTGCACTTGTCCTTGCAAAGCGGCAACTCGCTCATTTTAAAGCGCATGAAAAGACGCTACGGCAGTGATCAGGTGTTGTCGAAGGTGTCAGAGTTGCGAGAAAACATTGCAGACTTGGTGTTGAGTGCCGACATCATGGTGGGGTTTCCGACCGAGAGCGAGGCACATTTCGAAGATACTTTACGGATGGTTCGACAACTTGAGATCGCCTATCCACATGTATTTCCCTATTCCGAAAGACCCAGTACACCAGCGGCGCGAGTTCCTTCGCATAAACAAGTCCCGGTACCGGAACGCAAATCACGTGCAAAAACGCTGCGCCGAGTGGGGTCTGAGGTCAGGCAAAAAGTTTTACATTCGCGTCTTGGGTCAGGCAGCCGTATCCTAGTAGAGGGAGGGCCTTGCCCCATTGCTGGACATCAGAAGGGGCGAGCCGGTAACTATATTGAGGTCTGGGTACCGGCAGAGGAATGGCAAGTAGGGCAGTGGGCAGATGTGCACTACCGTGCCGTTCAGGGAGATGCGTTGATAGGGGAGTGGGCGTAGGAGGCGCGCCCTCGCGCCGATCGAATCGCGGCGGGGGCGCCGCTCCTACAGCCTTTTGTAAATTTAAAATGTATATATACTGTCCCAGTAAACAAGCAATTGGAGTTTCATTTATGGCAACAGAGCGCACACTATCAATAATAAAGCCTGATGCGGTAGCAAAAGATCTTATCGGAGAGATAAACAGACGGTTCGAGGCCGCTGGTTTACACATCGTTGCCGCCAAAATGCTGCATCTCAATGAAGAACAGGCGCGAGGATTCTATGCGGTACATAAAGATCGGCCTTTTTACAATGATTTGGTTGCCTATATGCAGTCTGGGCCGATTTTAGTGCAGGTGTTGGAGGGCGAGGATGCCATTGCGCGAAATCGAGAAATTATGGGTGCGACGAATCCAGCGGAGGCTGCGGCTGGTACCATTCGTGCCGACTATGCAGAATCCGTGGAAGAGAATGCCGTACACGGGTCGGATGGCCAGGAGACAGCCAAAGACGAAATTACTTTCTTCTTTGCGGCGGATGAGATCTGTCCTCGAACGAGATAAGCAATGCCACACGTTAATTTAATGGGAATGGATCGTGCTGGGATGGCCCAATTCTTTGATACCTTGGGGGAACGGTCGTTTCGAGCTAACCAGGTAACAAAGTGGATCCACCAGCAAGGAGTCTCATCGTTTGAGGTGATGACGAACCTGAGCCGCGACCTGCGCGGCCGGCTGGCGGATTTATCGATCGTGGATACACCACAGATCGAGCGTGATCAACTGTCCGTGGATGGAACCCGCAAGTGGTTACTTCGACTAGAAGATGGGAACTGCATTGAGACTGTCTACATCCCAGAAAGACCCCGAGGCACGCTATGCATATCTTCCCAGGTTGGGTGTGCTTTAAACTGTACATTCTGTGCCACAGCCCGCAAAGGTTATAGCCGTAATCTGACCAGTGCTGAAATCATCGGTCAAGTGTGGTTGGCACAACGAGAGCTCGGTTGTGGTTCAAGTCAAACTCGGTCCATTACCAATATAGTCCTGATGGGTATGGGTGAACCTTTATTGAATCTCGACCAGGTGGTGGTTGCTCTAAGGTTAATGTTGGATGACTTTGCTTATGGATTGTCGCGCCGGCGAATCACACTCAGTACGGCGGGTGTCGTTCCCGGAATAGATCGACTGCGTGTAGAATGTCCGGTAAGCCTGGCCGTATCTTTGCACGCACCAAACGATCGCTTACGGGATCAACTGGTCCCGTTAAACCGAAAGTACCCGATCGATCAGTTAATGGATGCGTGTCAGCGGTACGTTGAAGACGCGCCACGCACCCGCGTGACATTCGAGTATGTGATGTTGTCTGAAATCAACGATAGTGAACAGCACGCCCGAGAGCTGATCGCGCTAATGCAAGGTCTACCCTCAAAGGTAAATTTGATACCATTCAACGATTTTACGGGAGCGCCTTACAAATGCTCGGCTCGAGAAAGTATTGAACGTTTCCGAGATCTATTGTGCGCGGCAGGAATTATGACCATTACCCGGAAAACCCGCGGCAATGACATCGATGCCGCCTGCGGGCAGTTGGCTGGAAAGTTCGTAGACCGCACCCGCCGTTCGGCGAGACTGCAGAAATCGAGCGTGGCCCGCCCATTGCATCAGGACTCCACATGAGTAAAAACCTATATACAATAATAAACCCGCGGCTGAGAAACGATCTGTTGAGAACTGTCGTATTCAAATGTTTATTAGTCTTCTGGATCATATTCGGCATAGGTTGTGAGACGACTGTTACAACGAATCCAGACGCGGTGGAAGACTGGAGTCCGGCACAACGGGCTGACGTACATGCACAACTGGCAGCCGAATACATGGAGCGCAACGCGTTGAAAACAGCGTATAAAGAGCTTGAAGAGGCGCTGTCGATAGTGCCCAGTCATTCCCGCTCGAACTATGTGATGGCCGTACTGCAAACCCGGCTCAATGACTACGATAAGGCTAACAGCTACTACAAGCGAGCCCTAAAAAGTGATCCGCAGAACTCAGAAGCTGCCCACGACTACGGTATTTTTCTGTGTGACCAGGGTAAGGTTGAAGAGGCGTTGCAGTCATTTGAGCAGGCGCTGGGCAATCCTCTATACACCGGGGTCATGCTAACCAATCTCCGAGCGGGTGAATGCTTGATAACCCAAGGTGAGGATCTGGATCAAGCCGAAAACTATTTTAAAGCCGTTCTCGATGTGAATCCGAATATATCTACCGCACTGTACTACATGGCAGAAATTAACTACACGAGGGGGAACTTTTTATCTGCGCGTGGGTATATCGAACGCTTTTTCAGCGTGCACGTTGAGACACCGGAGAGTTTGTTACTGGCAACGAAGATCGAAACCGCTTTAGTGGCACACGATGTGGCAGAGGACTACGCGAGACGGCTCAAGGCAAAATTCCCGTCATCTGATGAGGTCAGACAGCTCGGGGAGCTGTAATGAGCGAAGACATAAAGTCTGATCCGGTACTCGAAAGCCCAAGTTCACCCGGTGATGCACTGCGTCAGGCCCGCCAGAGATTTGGTCTGTCGGAAGAAGATGTTGCAGTGGAATTAAACTTATCTGTTTCTCAGATTCGTGCTTTAGAAGACAATCGTTTTGAGGACCTGCCTGGGAAGACCTACGTTCAAGGCTACCTTAAGTCATATGCCCGACTGTTAAACAGCGACGAAGACGATATCCTGCAGAACTTCCAGCAAGAAGACGCAATAATCAGTGGTATCAGGCCTGTTATGCGAGAAACTCGAAGCAGTGACAGGCATATGAAGCTGTTGAGTGTTGGGGTGATCTTGGTGCTGGGTGGGCTGTCATTCATGTGGTGGCAGGGCCGGGAACAATCCACCGTCGTCCCGTTGGCGGTCACTGAGGACCTGGGTCAGCAATCGGAAGAGCAAACAGGTGACCTCATGGCGATCCAGCCCACCGGTTTAGAGACGGCTGAATTGAGAGAATTTGTAAGTGTGGACGAAGACATGAAAGGACAACAAACCAGCGCCCTTGAGGAATTTCCAACCACCTATGTGCCCCCTGGGGAAGCAAACAGCGGAACGATACCAACGCAATCTGAGCCGCAAGCCGAAGTTGAGCTGGGAACCGAAAGTATTGCGGCACAACCTCTGTTGGAAACTGAATCCGCCAGCCAAACCGAAACCGATGAGCAGGGTAACGTTGATACTTCAGAAGCAGACACCACCACCGGTGCCCAGCCTCAGAATACGGAACAAGCACCACCCGACGACGAAATCACACCTCAGACCAGTCCCGGGGAAGTACAGGATGTTGAAAACCAAAACAGAGAGATAGAAGTTGCAGCAGTGGATGAAGCCGAGTCACCTGAAACTCCAGTTCCAAGGGATTCGGATCAGCCGACAGTGGCAACGGTTGCGGGTATCGAGCCCGGCCACGAAGTGAAACTAAAGTTCAGTGCGACTTCCTGGGTCGATTTGAGAGATGCGAACGGACAGCGATTACTCTATGAAAATGTCAATAAAGGGCGGGAGATTTCGGTACAAGGCAGGCCGCCGTTCAGTATTTTCTTGGGGAACGCCGACGGCGTCGAGATAGACTACGGCGGGAAGCCCTTTGATTTTAGTGCTTTTACTAATGGAATCTACGCGCGCTTCGAGCTCGGAGTAGAGCAACTAAACCAGCCGTAAACGGAGAAGTTGTTATGAGCACGGTGCAAGCAGTGCGGGGAATGAACGATATTCTGCCGCAAGCGAGTCAAGTATGGCAGCACGTGGAACAGGTATTGCAAAACATTTTTCACACCTACTCCTACCGGGAAATTCGCTTACCTGTTATCGAAAAAACTGAGTTGTTTGCACGATCGATCGGCGAGGGTACCGACATCGTGGCTAAGGAGATGTATACCTTCGAAGACCGTAACGGGGAAAGCCTGAGTTTGCGACCCGAGGGAACCGCGAGCTGTGTCCGCGCCGGACTGGAACACGGCTTGTTTCACAATCAGACACAACGGCTGTGGTACATGGGTCCGATGTTTAGACACGAGCGACCGCAGCGGGGACGCTATCGGCAATTTTACCAGGCAGGCATAGAAGCATTTGGGTGGGTTGGGCCCGATATCGATGCCGAGGTAATCGCCGTGTCGTCGCGAATCTGGCGTGGCCTTAATCTGCCGCAATCTCCACGACTTGAGATCAATTCACTGGGTGATACTGAAACACGCCAGAGCTATCGTGCCCAACTGGTCGCCTACTTAAGCGACTATGAGAATGACTTGGATGTTGACAGCAGACAAAGACTCAAAACGAACCCTTTGCGAATTTTGGACTCAAAGGATGCTGGTACACAGAAAATTCTTGAAGGTGCGCCGAGTATTAGAGAGTGTCTGGACGAGGAATCCTCAGCGCACTTCGATGCGCTTTGTGCCCTGTTGCAACAACTCGATATCGCCTACACCATTAACCAAAAACTGGTGCGAGGATTGGATTATTACAATCGAACGGTTTTTGAATGGGTGACGGATGAGCTAGGAGCGCAGGGGGCAGTGTGCGCCGGGGGACGGTACGATAGCCTGGTAGAGCAATTGGGTGGGAAGCAGCGTATCCCGGCAACGGGATTTGCGTTGGGCTTAGACAGGCTGGTGGAGCTGGTAGCGTCTTTAGAAACGATACCGGATAAAGATCTCGACGTTTATGTCATCGCGATCGGGACGGAAACCAAGGATAAGAGTTGGCAGTACGCTGAGACTCTGCGCGATCACGGATACGATGTAGAGATGTTCTGCGGCGATGGGTCGATGAAAAGCCAACTAAAGCGGGCCGACAAGAGCGGTGCTTTGGTGAGTTTATTACTTGGCGAAGACGAAGTAAGTTCGAATTCAGTCACTTTGAAGCATATGCGTCGTAAAAATCATCAAGTTACTATTCCCGCGGTGGACCTGGTCAGGCAGTTGCAAGAGATGGTAAGAGAGTAAGAATATGATTGATCCTCGTTTCAGCGAAGATGAACAGGCCGAACGCCTTAAAGAATGGTGGAAGAAGAATGGCACTTCGGTCATCGTTGGTGTGGTAATCGGCGTTAGTGCTATTGTCGGTGTAAACCTGTGGCGTAACTACACCCAAACTCAAGCGGAAAGCGCATCGTCACTGTTTACCCAATTGTTATCTTCACAAGGAGAAGAGGCACAAAAGTTGGGAAACGAGTTGCTGGCCGACTACGACAACACACCTTACGCAGCTTTGGCGGCGTTGTATCTGGCAAAAATACACTACGAAAAAGGTGATACCGGAGATGCAGAGCGCAGGCTCAGTTGGGCCTTAGAAAATTCTAAGCAAGTGTCCAACCAACACGTTGCCAGGTTACGATTGGCACGGGTATACCTGGATACGGATCGAGTCGGTAAAGCAGAGGAACTGGTGGACATTAAGCAGTATGATGGCTTTGAGTCAGAATACAAAGAGCTGTTAGGCGACATTGCCATGCTCAAAGGAGATGCTGAGAGTGCCCGTAGCGCTTATGAGGATGCGCTGAATGCTTTACCGAGAGGCTCCCGATTCTCTGAATTGTTGGTTCTCAAAAGAGACCACGCTATAGGTGAGTCAACACAATGAACAGGCTACTGATTTTATTACCGCTTCTATCGTCTCTGGTTGTATCGAGCTGTAGCACCCTCGAGAGACTGAGTGGTAAAGAAAGAATAGAAAAGCCAAAACCCAGCGCACTGCAGGAGATTGATCAGCGCGTTACTGTTAGAAGGAATTGGACTTATAACGTCGGCGGCGGATCACCTGTCAGCAGCTTCTATAACCTTGCGCCCGGTATACAGGGCGATATCTTGTTTGCAGCGAGCCCCAATGGAGACGTGAGCGCAATCGATGCCGCCGACGGCAAGAGGAAATGGCGGGTTAAACTGGATATACCCATCTCGGGTGCGGTTGGTGTCGGCGGTGATATCGTTTTAGTCGGTACGCCGGAAGGCCAAGTCAAAGGCCTGAATATGGAAACGGGCGATGAACTATGGCAACAAACCTTAAGCAGTGAGATTCTAGCGCCACCCACCGCCTATGGAGGTATCGCTGTCGTGCGTACTATAGATGGTCATGTCTATGGTCTGTCGAGCAATGACGGCGAGCAACGATGGGTATTTCACCGTGAGATCCCTACATTAACGTTAAGAGGAAATAGTGCACCTTTGGTTGTCGACCGCCGCGCCGTGGTCGTCGGCTTTGCCAACGGAAAGCTTGTCGCGGCTGACTTGGCAACTGGCGGAATCATATGGGACATTTCCATTGCTCAGCCACGAGGTAGAAATGAAGTGGAACGTATGATTGACATCGACTCCACTCCCCTGTTGATGGGCAGTGTCCTTTACGTCGCTGCATTCCAAGGTTCAGTCACGGCGTTAGCCCTCGGTAGCCGCAGTATTTTGTGGTCAAAGGACGTCTCGAGCTATACCCATATCAGCGCAGACAACAACAATATCTATATCTCGGAGGAACAAGGGAAGGTCGTCGCGCTGGATCGGTTGACCGGAGAGGTTGTTTGGGAACAGGCGGACTTATTGTATAGATCTCTATCGGGCCCAACAGCATTAGGCAAATATGTCATAGTCAGTGATTTTGCGGGCTACGTACACGTACTAAGCAAAGCCGACGGACAGATTGTGGGCCGTAGTAAACTGGGTGGGGGTGGTCTGGCTGGTGCGTCGATAGTCCACAAAGGTGCGATTTACTCGATGACTAACAGTGGCAACCTGGTTTCAATCACAGTGCAAGAATCTTCGTGATTACCTTCTTCTTGAATACCGGATGCCATGAAGCCTGTAATCTCAATCGTCGGCCGATCTAACGTAGGTAAGTCAACACTCTATAACCGTTTGACCCAAAGCCGTGATGCTATCGTTGACGACCTCGCCGGGGTGACTCGGGACCGGCTGGTGGGGCACGGGCACCTTGGAGATTATCCCTATTGGGTGGTCGACACCGGAGGTTACGAGCAAACTGGAGAATCCGGCCTGGAGCTTCTGGTACAACGTCAATTTCAAATCGCTATCGACGAAAGTGACGCAGTCATATTCGTTGTCGATTACCGGGTTGGTTTAACTGTGGGAGATGAGGAGATCGCAAAGGTACTTCGTGGTTCCAACGTGCCGATCTTTGTTGCGGTCAACAAAAGCGAGGGGATCGACTCCGAGATAGCTGCGGCTGAGTTTCATCAACTGGGTATAGGTGAATCAATAGTTGCAATTTCGGCCGATAGAGGGACCGGGGTACGCAATTTGATTGATCTAGTCCTGGAGAAAGTTGCCGGTAAACAGGAGGTAGAAACGCAATTGGAGCCCGATACACCGAGAATAGCGGTGCTTGGCAAGCCTAATGTTGGCAAATCGACCCTGGTTAACCGGTTGTTGGGCGAAGAAAGGATGATTGTCTGCGATCAGGCAGGGACGACACGGGACAGTGTTTACATCCCTTTCATGTTTGATGGAAGTCGTTATGCATTAATCGACACTGCCGGAGTAAAGCGCAGAGCCCGCGTGACTGAAAAATTAGAACGGATATCCGTAGTCAAGACCTTGCAAACTCTTGAGCAGGCTCACGTCGTCATTCTCTTAGTAGACGCGAGAGAGGGGATTACCGACCAAGATGCTAGTCTCGCGGGGTTGATAAGGCAGCATGGCCGATCGATGGTGTTGGCGGTGAACAAGTGGGACGGATTGGATCAGCATGAAAAGGATCGAGTTCGCCGTGGTATAAAACGTGAACTACCTTTTCTAGATTCCGTGTCAATATTGTTCATATCTGCCAGGCATGGTTCAGGAGTTGGGGGCGTGATGCCAGCCGTGCAAAAAGCATATGAGTCTGCTATGGCCAGTTTAGGGACCGCAAAACTCAATGTAGTATTGCGGCGTGCAGTGGAGGCGCAACCTCCGCCACGGGTAGGGCGGCAAGCGGTGAAGCTCAAGTACGCTCACCAGGGCGGAAGAAACCCACCGACCGTAGTTATACACGGAAACCTGCTACACAAGGTACCGGATTCTTATAAACGCTATCTTGCGAGTAGCATCAGCAAGGGGTTTAAACTCACCGGTACCAGGGTGGACTTATCATTCAGAACCTCGAAAAACCCTTATAATCGCAGCCACTCTCGAGCCCAACGATAGCAGGTCGCATGCTCTGAGGGCGGTGTTATACTTATTTTTGGGGTGGGTATTATACTTAGTGGCATAGGTGTGAAATTCTTATCAGACGCTCGTAGGTAACTTCCTGATTTTTAATGAATAAAGGGCCAAACCAAGTCATGCAGACGAAGCAGAAGGAAATGCTCATCGTCATGACGGCGTTATCGTTTATTGAGCAAAATGCGTTGATTACGCAGGCTCAATTGAACGACGCACGGCGAAGCTTGCAGGCGCTTTTTATCAGAACCAGCGGCGAGGAAACTATGCTGCGTAAGCTGGTTGAAATTTTGAAAGTAAATAAAGATTTGCACGAAGCGTTCAGCAGTATCTCTAAGATCAGCACCAACATTTCTACAAGCGTCGAGATTATCAGCAAGAAAATTCACTATCTCAAGCAATACGTAACAAGGTTGCAGTTGACCCCAAAGGAAAACAGCGATTTCTTCACGCCATTTCTCACCTTTACCCATAAGTTTCAAGAAAAGATACTGCGCTTTAATCAGATGATGATGGAGTATTTGGAGTTACGAGAGGACGAGGCTAAACGCGTCAATGAGTTTCGTATCGCAGAAGATGCGAGCCGTCGTCTAAAACTTCGGTTGTCTGGTAAGCTTGGTGCTCAGGCGACTGGCGAAGTGGAAGAGTCCATGAAACAGGAAGTTCTGGGTAATTTCGATTTTGCGGGCGCGAAGGCCAGCATGGTCGATGCAGAACGCAAGTCGAAAGTAGAAGCAAAAGAGATTTCGGATCTCTTGTTTGACTTGAAGGCCATGTGTCAGATGGCGATGAATCCGGACATGCGTGAGAAGATGGAACACCCCACTCAGCCGGTAGAAGTTTACGATGATATTTTTATGCGTTTCACCAGAGCCCTCAAGCACTATCCGAGGCTGGACCAGATAAAGGATTTCATCATTGACTACTTTAAACTGTATCAACGTGCTTGCGGTATGTTTCAATTGGACTTTGATAACTTCAACAAAGCCGTAGAAACTATAACCTCAAATACTGAGGAATATTTTGACGCTAAGCAGGATGATGAAGATATGCGTGCAAAAAGAGAAAAGTTACGGAAGTACGAGGGATTGATTCCGTTTCTAGAGCATACAAGCGAAATGATTAGCGAATACCTGGATTATCCTTTTGATAAGTTTTCAAGAAAAATATCTGAAGTTATTTCCGAGGAAAACCAACCTTGGGAACATATTAACGAGGAATTGCTCGTTTCTAAAGTAACCGCAGAGTCAGATCTAACTACTCGGTTAGACTGACGCCGATATATAAGAAAAGTTTAGCGATGTCTATCGTCGCTACGTTCCAATGGCTTCAGACCTTTTTAGCCAGTATTTTCGTTTAATTTCAGTAACAGCTTTCGCCAGCCTGATTCTGTCGGCATGGTCGGTATGGGCTGACCCCATTGTTAACAATGACGGTGTTTACTATTTCCGGGCGGCCGAACAGATTTTATACGGAGATTGGGACGAAGCGATATCGGTCTACTCTTGGCCGTTTTATCCAGCTTTAATAGCTTATTTGAGCAAGTTCACGGGCGTCGAAATCGTTAGCGCAGCGTATGTGCTCAACGCACTCTTATGCGTAGTCGTGGTAACCGGTTTCTTAGCTGTCGTGTTCGAGCTTGGCGGCGACCGGAATACCCTGATAACCGCGGCCATAGTAATACTTGCGTTTCCAACGCTGAACAAGTTTCGACCTTTTATCATTCGCGACATTGGCTACCTTGCTTTTTATCTTTGGTCGATCGGCTTCTTGTTTAGGTATTGGAAAACCAGACAAATCCGATCTTTCATTCTTTGGTTTTTGCTAGCGGCGATTGCGGCTCTATTTAGGGTAGAGGGAGTCGCCATGTTAGTTGCGGTACCGATAGTCGTGTATAGCATGGCGCGTACCTCCTCTGGAAACCGCTGGTGGATGGCGGCTTTGTATGTTGTCGGGGGATGTTTACTGTTACTGGTTTTGACGTTGTGGCTGCACAGAGATTTTGCACTGTTTAGCCCGTCAGGCGACATTCAGAATCCGTCGGAAATATGGGGCAGGATTTCACATTATCTGGATGAGGCGGTCGGTAACAAATTGGACCTGCTAAAAGAGCATTTCGCCGGGCGATACTACTTAATAGCGTATGTGCTCATTATTGTATTTGTTACATTGGCCGAAGTGGTAAGAAGGCTTGCAGTCGTCTATGCGCTATTAGCGGTGTGGGGACTGCGAAGGAATATTCTGTTTCCGGACGAACGCCTAAAGTCCCTCTGGCTTGCTTTGATTCTCATTAATATTGTAATTCTCATTGGATCTGCCATTTTCACGTCTATTGTGGTTGATCGCTACGCACTTACCACTACGGTGACTATTTTGCTGGCGACACCGTTCGTTTTGACTTACCTATGGAGGAAATGGAGTGACAATGAATTGGGGGCCGGCATGAAGTGGGTGTTTTCGGGTGTGGTTGCCATAGGCATATTAGTCGGAGTAAAGAGCCTGGATGTATTCACGGACAAACAGTACCTGTATGAAGCGGGCCAGTGGCTGGCAGAAAACACGCCTGAAGACTCTACTTTACACAGCAACAATCTAATTCTTATTTACTACTCCGGTAAGGATGCTTTCCACAAACACGATAACTACGCATGGAAATACACCCACTCGGTAGTAAAGAGAAAAAAGTGGAAAGAGTATGACTACCTGGCAATTCAACTAAGTCGAAAAGATTACCCTTGGGTCGAGTGGCTCAACATACACCTTCATGGCACACCGATTAAGAGGTTCTTTAACGACCGTGGGGACAGTGTCGTAATATACGAAAACAATAGTTAATAGAATGAAAGTTTAAAGTTTAAAGAACCTAATTTCCTACTGAGGTACTTAGGTTTTCACAGGTTACTTTGTCCTTTCAACTTTGTACTTTTAGTGCGGTGCTGATCCAACGATGATCGTTGCGTATCATTTCACATCCATTCTCGATCCAACTACTGTGTAGGAACAAGTCCAAGGCGAGTCGACAAGACAAATGTTCATAGCCAAAAACAGTTCGTCCCTTCTAATCAACCTATCACCCCCGCGCCGATTGTCAAAGAGCGGGGCCGTAGCAAACTAACAAATCGCCATTCCCGCATGCTGCTAGCGGGATTCCAGTGACTGAAATCTGAATTTCTTTTTCTAGGCGTGCTTTGTGCCTTTTCGACAGGTTGTTTTCTTGCTGCTAGCTACCAGCGACTAGTTCCTGATATATCGCATGCGTAGCCTTGGCGTTTTGTGCAACAGAGTTGATTTGCAATTTCTCGATATGGGCTTTGTCCACTGGTTGTTTGTACTTCTCCCAGTCGCGATCCAGGGTCGTGAGTATACGTTTTAGCTGGTTGTTATCACCCGGCTCGAAAGAAAATCCGGTCTCTCCTTCGATCACAAAATCTTTAAGTCCTCCAATAGACGCTGCGACAACCCATATTCCCAACAGGGAGGCTTCTCTTAGAGAAAGGCCAAAGCTTTCGGGCCATAGCGACGGAACGATCAATACATCAATCATCGAGTAGAACTCGCCGGTCTTGTAGAAATCGTACTTCGGATACACCCGAACCGAGGTGTCTCCCCATTTTAAGGAACGGACTTGCGCGTTGTCTGAAAATACATCGGTGATAACGAGTTCGGTATTTTGAAGCGACGAATACGTGATGGCCTCTTTGAGAAAATAGTATCCTTTGTGAACAGCTTTGCCACCGACGTAACCCAGAACTAATTTGTCGTTTGTGTTCTTAGTATAACCGTCAGGTCTATCGACACCGTTTTCTACAACTTTTATGTAATCGAAGCCATTTTCCCGGTACAGATTGGCCTCATACTCTGAAACTGCGATGATAGAGTCAGCGTTATTCAGTCTTTCCCTCAAATAGCGGTTGCGGGAGATTGTGGTGTTCAAATCAAAGCTACTCTGGTTTGCCACTATAGGATTGGCGATATTACTCTCCACCGGAATTCCCTGATCGTCCATCATGAATGGATGATCCGAAATCCACCAAGAATCATGGGTGGTCACCACATGCGGTATACCCATGTCTTCCGCCGCTTCTAGCATCGAAGCGGTAAGCCTTTGGATACTGTGGAAATGAACAATGTTGGGTTTGTAGTAGTCCAAGAACTGCATAAATACCCGTTTTATCTCGTCATCCTTGTACTGGATATCAACATCCGGTCGCATAGGTATACTGATAGATGTTACCACCACGCCGTCGTGTAGATATTGATTGAACGCGTATGGTTTTGTTCCACCCCAGTTGCAAGTAAAGACACTAATTTCATAAATGTCTGGATACTCTCGCTTAAGTCCTTCGATCAAATCTTT
The DNA here is from genome assembly GCA_030066885.1 of Arenicellales bacterium. GTDB lineage: Bacteria > Pseudomonadota > Gammaproteobacteria > Arenicellales > JAANXG01 > JAHEKE01. The sequence goes on from JASJAT010000013.1 coordinate 23,852, forward strand.
CACGATCCGTGTGGCACCCCCCATTGCGTCTGGCATGAACTTGGTGTTCACCAGTAGCAGCCGCTGCCTGGAGGATTTATTTTGTAAGACGTCACCAAACTGACGTCCCGCACACTCAAATACCAGCTCATCCAAACGCTGGCATAGGGAATCGAGCATGTATTTTTTCTCGATGAAATGCTTTGCAGCAGTACCGATCTCGCGCCGTAAAGTCGGTTGTGTAATCAGTTGTGATAGTGTTTCCTTCCACTGGGCAGGGCTGTCGACCATAAATCCGTTTTCTCCGTGTCTGATTATCTCGCTGTACGCTCGAGTTGTTGTAACAATGGAGGGCACCCTAAGTAGACCCGCTTCCATCCATTTAATTTCACTTTTGCAGTCAGCAAAAATACCCGGCGCTAACGGCGCTATATTAATATCGGCGTAGGCCAGTAGTTCCAGATAAGATGGATAGTCCAGAAAATCGATGGTAGAGACGCGGTCGTCAAGTCCGGCAAATTCCGGCCCAATTTGTACAGGACCTACAACTATCAAGTGCACATTGGGATATTCGAGTAACAGCTCCCGTAGAACTCCGGAAATATACGAAAAGTCTGCGTCGTGGGTATTTGTACCGCTGCCATAAAGAATTTGAACCGTGTTTTCATCCTTCGCGGCCAAGTTGTTGCTAGCCGCAGCCAGCAACTCTTTAGAAATTCCATTCGGTAAGACGTAAGCGGATATGCCTTTTGTTTTTTCGACCTCTTGACGCAGTGGTTCAGTGGACACAAAACAATAAGGTACGGACGACATGGCTTTGTAATAAAGGTCAGCTCCCGTCAGCAGACTTTGATACTGTTTGTTTGACAATTGCCCCCTGTCTGTACCAAATTTCTTGGCTAGTTGCTCGCGGTCAAAAACCAAATCGTCCAAATCGTAAATCAGAAGTTTGTTCAAGGATAACGCGTAATTAATATACGACAGCACAACGTCGAAGCCGGGAACTCTGTACAAGATGATCACATCGTAAAAATGCATTTCGCGTTCGATACTTTCGACATCCGACCACGGCAGCCAAGTAGATTCCCAACCCAATAGTCCTAGCATGTCTAGTTTCTGTTGCACCCTGTATTGAAAGCACTGGGGTATACTGGCTTCGACGATCAACAGAACCCTAGGTTGTTTTGGAAATTCAAAGATCGGGATTTTTTCTCTAAGCGGGGCAGGTTCAGTTTGGGTCTTGCCGTAGCGTAGGTTTGTCAGCGTTCTCGTGACAAACAAGCCCGATTTCACCGCACCGAGAAATATATAATTGCCCAAGTTGTAAATTGATGCCGGAAGCGGGTGGCGTTGGGCCCACGCCATAGCTAAATCCACACGTCTTTTGTCCAGACGCCTGAAGTGGATGGTCGATAAAGCGGCTTTAATACGAGAAATCATCTCGGTTCTGGTTCAGGTTGGGGTTGTAGTATGGATCTGAGTGGTCAAGTCGTTGTTTATATAATTCGGCGAAATTCTTTTTCTCCTGTTCGAAACGTTGCTTTCTTTCGACTGTGGTTTCATATCCACGCGACAACGATTCGTAGTGATATGCTCTGGCGTAAGGTGTAAAAATGTTTGAATAGCCCATCGCTTCGGCGCGCAGACAAAAGTCGACATCGTTAAAAGCAATTTTAAATCTACCTTCGTCAAAACCGTTCAATTGTTGATGCAAACTGGCTTTGAACAAGCACAAGGCACCGGTCACTGCGCTCACATTTTGCACGCATATCAACCTATTCATGTAGCCCTTGGATTCAGCTGGGTGGTGTTTGTGTAAATGGGCTATGTATCCGGACCGCTGGATGCTCAAACCCGCATGCTGTATGGTGCCATGGGGGTACAATAGTTTGGCTCCGACCACTCCTACTTCTTTTCGTTGCCCGTGTTCAAGCATGGCCGATAACCAATCCGAGTTTATAACAGTGACGTCATTGTTCATCAGAACAATGTACCCACCAGTCGCGATGTTTACCCCATAGTTGACCAGCGCCGAAAAATTGAACGGGATATTATGCTCGACAAACCGAATGCGGGGATCGAGGTCGGCCAATTCACTCATAGTTTCATATACAGTAAGCGACTGGGATCGATTAGAAATACCGACTATTTCGTAGTTTGAATATTCGGTGTTATTAACTACCGCGTGGATACATTGTTTCAGTAAACCGGGTTTATCCCGGAAGGGAATTATGATACTGACTTTGGGATTCCCCTCTATTTCACGCTGCATTCGATAGACGGCGGGCTCGATCTGTTTTACTTCAACCTGATTGTCATTGGTAT
>JASJAT010000014.1 GCA_030066885.1 Arenicellales bacterium
CTTAAATCATTTCTTCTCCATATTCACTATATGGATTTCTAACCCGCACTTGTCGCGATTAATCAGTCAATCCATCAAATCTGTCATCAACAGTGGGATCGATGCTAGCTGCGGTTAACCTTGTCAAAAGGGTAAGTTAAAAGTAAGGGTGAAATATCAAAACCTAAGCATTTATTGAAGAACGGCGTTCTTTAAACTTTCAACTTTATTCTTTTTCACTTAACTCGATTGACGCGTCTCGATCGAGCCTGAGGTAGTGAGCCAAGTTAACTTCAATCAGGAGTAGCACTTTCTCCCCCTTTGTACCATGTCATACCTTGAGTTTGTGTGATATCTCTGGAAGAGACCCAATACTTACAAGGGATCTTCAGCAAACTTAGATCAAAATTCAGTCCGCAGCGTTACACAATTTAATATGCCACGAAGTCATTGAGTCGCCAGCTCACCGATGTAAAACTTGCGCTGGCGCGTTTCAAGACCAGGCGATGGTGTGAGCGAGAGCAGCAAAGAGCAAGCAATACCACGTTTTCACTAAGGTGAGCCTTCGCTACCAATACGTTTAAAACCGACTCCTGGCGCAGGAGCAACGCTTAAGTGAATTCCCACAAGCCAACCCGCGTCGGTAGAATATGAAATATGCACTTGTGGAAATGGATCAAACCCAATATTTTCAGCGTGTTATGAAGGTATCTGTTGTTATCCCAACCTTTAACCGTGAGAAGCTGCTGTGTCGCGCCCTCGATTCAGTTGTCGCTCAGAGTCTTCAACCCTTTGAAATTATTGTGGTTGACGATGGCTCTACGGATTCGACCCAGACTATTGTAAAGAATGGCTACAAAGAGGTTGTATATATTTTTCAACCCAATCGTGGCGTTAGCAGCGCCCGGAACAAGGGCATTAAATTTGCCAGCGGCGACTGGCTCTCCTTTCTGGACTCTGATGATGAATGGTTGCCAACAAAACTGGCAAAACAGGCGCAGGCGCTATCCAAGGAGCCAAAGCACAGGATCTGTCATACCAATGAGATTTGGATTCGCCGAGACAGACGAGTCAATCCAATGCGAAAACATGAAAAGTCGGGTGGTTGGATATATAAAAGATGCTTACCACTATGCGTGATCTCTCCCTCGTCTGTTTTGGTGCATCGTATGGTCTTCGAAAGTATTGGGTATTTTGATGAAGAACTTCCTGCCTGTGAGGACTATGATTTCTGGCTCAGAATGTGTGCGTTTTATCCCGTTCTCTATCTATCCGAGCCCTTGATTAAGAAATACGGAGGGCACGACGATCAACTTTCGAAAAAATACTGGGGCATGGATCGCTTTCGAATAAAAGCCATGGAAAAGATGCTCGAGGGTGGTTTACTTGGAAACTCGGACAGACTTGAGACGATTGACGTCCTGCTTGATAAGCTACATCTCGTGTTGGCGGGAGCTTATAAGCGCAACAACACAAATATAGTAGAGCAGTATAGAAAGAAGATTGATCGATATGAGCAGCTGGGCATTCGTCTCGGAAGGAATGCGTAGTGATTAATTTTGTAGTCGCTTTAGCGAGCGAGGCTCGACCATTGATCGAGTATTACAAGCTGTCGCTACTTCATCACACCCATGGTTTTCGCATCTTTGCTGCCGAAAATGTGCGTCTGGTCATCACCGGTGTGGGTAAAGTCCCTGCCGCCGCGGGAACGGCGTATCTGGCGGGCTTTGATCCACACCTAGACCAGGTGTGGCTGAATATCGGCATTGCGGGACACCGAAGCCTGGACGCGGGAACAGCTACGTTTGCCCTGAAAATAACAGATCAGGCGACCGGTAGGAGCTGGTATCCCCCACAAACGGTGGATATGCCTGGAATGGGTGCACACGTTACTACTTATGACACGCCAATAGTCTCATATCCCGTGGATATCGTATGCGAGATGGAAGCCTCGGCTTACTATTCGGTGGCGACACGATTTAGCTCAGGTGAGTTTGTGCAATGTTACAAAATTATCTCCGACAACATATCGACTTCTGTATCGGATCTAACTGCGGGGAACGTGGCCTCCCTTGTCAGTGATCACGTCAATGATATCGATGATATTGCACAATCGTTGCAGGGCTTGAGTGCTGCTTCCGAAGTCCGAAGACCAACCTCGGTTCGATCAGTTCGTTAAGCACTGGCACTCTACGGTCTCACAGCAGAATGCCCAGAGATTTCTTTAAAACCATTGTACAGCTATATCCCGAGGAAGCGTTGTACGCGGGTCCGATGCAGATGAACGATGGAGGTTTGATAACTTATGCTGATGATATAAGAGAGGAAATGTTGGGATTTGTAACTGACCTATTATTAGAATGGTTCCCTCAGGCAAGTTTTTACGATCATGACCGACCGATCTTGTGAAGAGATTAAGCCGGTTGCTAGATTATCAGAAAAAGCTGAAGTGGATTTCTAAAGTTGGGCTTTAGATATGGCTGAGCCTTCTACAACAAACCAGTGTATCGATCTGCGTAGCGACACGGTTACGCGGCCAACGCCTGCTATGCGCAAAGCGATGTATGAAGCGTCGGTAGGGGATGACGTGTTCGGTGACGATCCTACTGTCAACCGGTTACAGGAGGTCGCGGCCGAAATACTTGGTATGGAAGCAGCATTGTTTGTGCCGAGTGGAACACAATCAAACTTGTGCGCGTTACTCAGCCACTGCCAACGTGGCGACGAGTATATCGTCGGGCAGTCTGCTCACACTTACAGGTGGGAGGCTGGTGGTGCCGCTGTCCTGGGCAGTATCCAGCCGCAACCGCTGGATTTTTCGTCCGACGGGACGCTGGATCTGGCAATGGTTGAAGCCTACATAAAACCGGACGATCCGCACTTCGCGAAAACCCGATTGTTGTGCCTTGAAAACACACAAGGCGGCAAAGTATTGCCTATGGAATACATTCAAAAGGCGGGGGCTTTTGTGACTCAACACGGATTGGGATATCACTTGGATGGGGCTCGTATTTTCAATGCCAGCGTGAAGCTCGGTATTCCCGTTGCAGATATTAGTCAGCAGTTCGATTCAGTTTCCGTATGCCTCTCCAAAGGATTGTGTGCACCGGTCGGCTCCGTGCTTGGCGGTTCCAAGGAGTTCATTAAGGAAGCACATCGTTGGCGAAAGATGTTGGGTGGTGGGATGCGCCAAGCAGGAGTATTAGCAGCGGCTGGAATACTTGCGATAACAGAGCAAGTACAGCATCTGGCACAGGATCATGAGAATGCAGTTTTGTTGGCTGACCGCTTAAAAGAGGTGGAGGAACTGAAGATCGACTTTAAGACTGTACAAACCAATATGGTTTTCGCTGATACCCAACCAGGAATGCTGCCTGCACTGTTAAAAGAGATGAAAGATCGGGGTGTACTTGGACACGGTTTCGCTGACACGTTGCGCCTAGTTACGCATCATGACTTCAAACAAGAGAGTATCGAGGTCGTCGTAAAAGCCATTAAAGATGCATTAATGACAATTCTGAGTCGCTAGTGTCTAGCTAAGTAAACAACCGACAACCGATTGCCATTCGGTCTTATTATTCTCTCGCAAAGGCGCAAAGCTCGCCTAAAAGCCGACCACGCGCCCCCGTATCGGACTTCCTCGCTACTCGAAACTAGTAACTAGCTACTCTTTTAACACCGACAATAAATTGTCTGTGGATCTTTGTAGGACTTTCGAATCGGGTCGAGATTTACATAAAACACGAAGGCCGTGCATGCCAAGCAACAGGGTTTGTGCCAGTGCTCTAGAATCCTTGTCCCGGCTAATCTGGTTTAGTCCCTGTGCTTCCTTTATAACTTCTTCCAGTTTATCTTCCACGGACTTGAACATCGCACCAAGGCGGCTGTTGACCTCTTTGTCATCCACCGGCATTTCGAGCAGGGTGTTTACCATCATACATCCCTTGTTATGCGGGTCTTGAAGAGACTGCTCGATGATTCTCTCGAAAGCGGCCCTGATTCGTTCTACCGGTGACCCCTCGCCGGACAGCCGCTCGTCGAGCCCGGTCATGTTGAGTTCATAGTAGGCCTCCAGCGTTTCCAGAAAAAGGGATCGTTTATTTTCGAAAGCGCTGTAGAGGCTACCGGGTTGCAACCCTGTCGCTTTGGTCAGGTCTTTCATCGACGTTGCGTTATAGCCCTTGCGCCAGAACGTCTGCATAGCGCGATCGAGCACTTGGCTGCGTTCGTATTCAACCGGTCGAGGCATTGGTAATTTTTCTCCTGAGTTTGAGTCCCTAATATTACCCGTATTTGCCTTTTGCTTTAAACCGTATATTGCATCGGGACCGCCGATAATGGCGCAGGACAGGTTTGGTTGGACGTCCGGCTTGAGCGAAGCCCAAGGCCAAACAGGCCTGGAACAGCCAGCCCGGGTGGGCCGTCCCCAAAGGCTCACAGCTAGAGTTCAAACATGGGTCATGGATTTAACTATGCAACGATACGGCCGCTTTGGTGCAACATGCGGATTTGGGCTACGGAGCAACGTTTTTTCACACTAAGGAAGAGTACTGGCTAGTTTATGCGCAGCCCTGGTCGTTTCCGGCAGCCGGTATTTCGTGCAGCAGTTAAGGGTCATATTAATGGCAGTCGACAAGCAGACTTTATGCCCGACGGATACATAGACCGGCTTGGTGTTGGAGCGAGTCCGTAAGACGGCCCCTATTCTTTCATCTTGATGCATCAAAGGCTTCCAGGCTCCTTTCTTCACACCTACCGGTGTGTGCTCACCGAGGAGACGGGTTTTGGCGACACCGATGGTTGGGATTCCGGTAATGACACCCAAGTGACAAGCTAATCCAAAACGGCGTGGGTGAGCGTAACCTTGCCCGTCACACAAGATGAGGTCAGGGAGGTGCTCTATTTTCGCCAAAGCGGCCAATATGGAAGGAACTTCTCGAAAGGATAAATAGCCCGGGATGTATGGGAAACGAACCCGGCGTTTAGCAGTGGCGCTATCCAGAACCAAAAGATCGGGGTAAGTTAAAATCACCACAGCAGCGCGAGCTACAGAGTTATTGTCCACAAAACCAACATCCACGCCAGCCACCGTTTGCATATCGGCTATCTCATCCGCTGTAATAACCAAGCGTCGTAGGTTGGTTTGTATTTGTTTGGCTTGTTGGCTGTTAATCTTCCACGCGTGAAGAACAGGAAACTTGTGTCTTGACATGTTCGAGGTCGCACCGGGGTTATTGACCCGATTGGATGATACACTGAAGTAAACCTAACTGAGGCGAAGGTGCATCCCATTCTTGGGCGATGCCTATACGTCTGAATGTCATGACGCCATTGGGGCTTTCTAAGACAGAAATAACGAGGAGGTAGCAATGATAAAACTGGCAGTAGCTGGTGCGGCTGGACGTATGGGGAAGTCGATCATTCAGGCATCCCAGAATAATTCACAAGTTAAGTTGAGCCTTGCGTTCGAACAAGAAGGTACAGCAACTGTGGGGTCAGATGCGGGGGAGGTAGCTGGGATAGGACGGCTTGACATTCCAATCTCAGGTGGTTTGTCTGACACGGATTTTGATGTGCTGATAGAGTTTACCAATCCTCAAGCCACTTTAGAGCATGTTGAAAAATGTCGCGGAGCAGGCAAGCGGTTGGTTATCGGTACTACCGGTTTCAGTCAACGGCAAAAAGAGGAAATATCCCTGGCGGCTAAAGATATATGTGTGGTTATGGCCCCGAACATGAGCATGGGGGTTAACCTCTGCTTCCACCTGGTAGATATTGCCGCTCGAACCCTCAAAGGCGAGGTCGACGTTGAAATTGTCGAGGCACATCATCGACATAAAATGGATGCCCCCTCGGGTACAGCATTACGTTTGGGTGAAGTGGCTGCTACAGCGGTTGGTAGAGATTTGGATGGGTATGCTATATACGGGCGACAAGGACAGACCGGTCCAAGAGATCGAAAAACAATCGGGTTTTCCACCATAAGGGGTGGAGATATAGTCGGCGAACATACTGTTCTTTTTGCTGGAGAAGGGGAACGTGTTGAGATCACTCATCGCTCCTCCAGTCGAATGACATTCGCGAATGGAGCACTTCGTGCAGCGGTCTGGTCTATGCAACACGATCATGGGCTATACGATATGCAGGATGTGCTCGGTCTTAAGTAAAGCAATATTGGTACGATTTTTGTTTTGTTGGTGATAACGCCTTGTTGATATCATTGACGCTAGGGATCGGAGTAATTCTCAAATCAACTGTGAGTGAAGAAGCTTGAAAGATTCATACAATATCAAACGCACGCCACACGCTGCCGTAAGCAACGTGGCGATAGGTCTGCAGAAAGCCTGGTATAGGGAGTCTCTTACATGACTCGCGTGCTATTGACCAAAGGCGGGGCGGAAAAACTCCAGCAGGAGCTTCAGCGGCTCAAGCAAATAGAGCGCCCAAGGATCATTCAGGCCATCGCGGAGGCACGCTCGCACGGCGATTTGTCTGAAAACGCCGAGTACGACGCGGCCAAAGATCAACAAGGATTCATTGAAGGCCGAATCACCGAGCTAGAGATGCAATTGGCCCAAGCAGAAGTCATTGATCCCACCAAGCTCAACCTGGATGGTCGGGTTGTGTTTGGTGCTCATGTCGACCTCTATGACGTCGAAGTAGACTTGGAAGTGACCTATCAAATTGTCGGGGAATTAGAAGCTGACCTAAACCGGGGCCAAATCTCTCTCTCGTCGCCTATAGGACGTGCGTTGATTGGCAAAGAAGAGGGTGACGAGGTTGAGGTTTCAACACCCGGCGGGATTCGAGGATACGAAATCCTGAAGATTCGCTGTGAATAGAAGACTAAAGTTTAAAGATTACCGGAGACAATCATCGACCTTTGAACTTTCAACTTTCTACTTTCACCTAATATAAAACCGACACGTCATCAATATCCCTGACGTTGATGACAAACGTCGCAGACCCGCCCACCAAGTGTTGGGTCAGGGTCAGCTGATCTGTACCTGCTTTCTCTAAATAAGCATAGTGAAACTTCCCTTCCTTGGTGCGTACACGGGCGAGTTGTCCAATGTAGTCTGGTAGTTTGTAGATAGGGGTAGAGTTAAAGGATTCTTCTCTTCGCACGGGCTCTGTTGCCTGTTCCTTTGCAGCAATTTTGGGCGCCTCGGGTGCGACCAACTCTTTTATCGGTTTTTCGTTGGCCATAACCTCTAGGCCCAGCCATTGGACAAAATTCTTCTGATCTAGTTGGCCGAAGGCAGTAGAGTCCATAGGCTCGTACGGATTGAGGGTGATGGTAAATTTCGACGGTTCGGTAAGATGGCCCCGGTAGGCATCGATCAAATCTTCACTCGGATAAAAACCAGTCTTGCTTAGATCCGCGATGACCTGTTCGATATGGCTCTCGATATACTGCTTTTCCGGTTTATTCGAATTCTTAGAGCAATAAGCGATTTTTCGGGTAACATAAGAGTCATCCTCATATGTAACCGAAACATTGCTGAGCTTAGGCATGTTGTTAAACAAGGTATTTAAAGACAAGGAGACTCCGCTGGAAGGCGCGGATCCTTCAAGGTACAAATTCATCATTTCCTGATTTCTCATTGTCGCATACAAAGAGAAATCCTTTGACCTGTTGTCAAGACTGTACTCAAAGCGCAAATCGACGCGGAGAAAGTCATAACCCATCTCTCTGAGATCGGCAGAATTGAATGATCCCGAGCCGCAACCCCACAAAGAAGTCGGCAGGTGGAAGGGGGGATTCAAATTTAGTTGCCGATTCGCGTCCAACCAACTGGCAATATCACCGCTGAGTGGCGCTTTAATTTGATTTATGGAAACCCTGAGTTGCTTGGGTAAGGTGTTTTTATAAAAAGCTTGAACCAGATCCAATAACTCTCGGGGCTCGTTCCAGTGCACAAAGACGGAGCCGATCTTTACCGGTTCGTTGAAGCCATGTGGTGTGTAAGTTATCCCTGTCACACCAATGGGGCCTAAAACCGGCGATCGAATCTCATCATAACCGAGGGTTGCGAATCCACCCACACGACTTTGTATCTGATTAACTGTTGAGTTAATGGAGTACCAAAGGTAACCCCTTAGTGCACCGTACAGCAGGACCGGCACGAGAAGGACTATGAGTATCAGGTTGCGCCATTTCATAACACTATAACCATAGATCGACGACCGTAAGGACGCACTTCTAGAGTGCGGCCGTAGAAGGTTCCGTACTAATTTCGAATTCAAACGCAATGCTAGAATATGCGTCCGGGCTTTGCTCCGGAGCACCGTAGTAGCTGCGTTCTTCTAATTTTAGTCGATTATTTTTATTTATCAGCAGAGTCGTCGAACTACGCGTCCCGTATACTTCTCCGTTGATGAACCCAGGTGAAAGTAAGCGTTCCATATCAAGACTTACACCAGTACTCGGCAACGTTTCATCAGGGGCAATACTTCGATCGGTTAACAACGAAAACAGTGGGTCGGTATTTAAATCTTCACGGCGTAAGAGGTGCGATAATTTCTTCTTTCCCTTCTCGACCTTTGGCCAGGGTGAATCCAGTAGGTGATTACTCAGTCCAAATACACCACTTTTTAAGGTCTTAGGTTCGCTATGTCGATTAGTAAAATAGAGCGCGCGGTCTAAGTCGCCGACTACAAGGTTGAAGCCGTTATAACTCCCAGCCTCGGGTTTTAATTGACGTAAATACTCAGAAGGTGATGAGTCCGAAGTTAGGTAGTTGCTCACCAAAGTACCGCGAGATTTTGCTTCCGTATTCTGGCCGCGTTCCCGAAAATTGGTTACCGCTGCCCAGCGCCCAGTTCTAGTCACACCGAACCATGTTCCACCTTTGTGCAAGTCTCTTCCCGCCAGTAGGTTAGGCACATCATCCCAAACATGTAAGCCACGTGTTGGGCGGTCGTAGTACTCGTCACGATTTGCAGCCAGAACTATCGGATAGTCTGAATGGCAATTAAGAGCAATAAACAGTAAGCACATAGAAAATTATCCAGGCAAACTGATTTGTGGGGGATCCGCGGAACGAAAAATAACCCCAATGTGACCGATGACTTGAACCAATTCGGAGTCGGTCGCAGAACATATGGATTGAAGGAGCTCTTGATGCCGTGCTTTGGAGCTGGCAGGCAGTCTTATCTTTAATAGCTCGTGGTGATCGAGAGCGGTATTGAGCTCGCGTAGTAAATCGTCAGTCAGGCCTTTGGCGCCGACTGTAACGATGACTCTTTGGTTGTGAGCCAGGCCTCTGAGGTAACGTTTTTGCTTACCGGTAATGGCCACTATGATTAGCCCGTATATTTCATCAGAACCCTGGATAATGGCGCAGGACAGAGTTGTTTGGGCGTCGGGTTTGAGTGAAGCCCAAGTCCAAGTAGGCCTGCACTAGCTAGGGCAGGGGTAGGTCGACCGCTAAAACAAACTGTACTCGTAGTAAGATCCATTAACTAGCTTCTTTCTATCGTTAATCGAAAACCTATATGTAACACACAGCCGCCTTGGTGCAATATGCGGGCTAGCTCGATTTCAACACTAAGATCGCAGAATGAACGGGAACAGTATATTACCTGTTGGAGGGCAGATTCATAGATCCGCTCCTCTCAAAAACACACCGTGAGTCAGAAGAAACGAAGGACAAATCAATGGTTGCAGAATCATCGCAAAGATGGCTTTGTCAAGCGTGCCAGCCAGGCAGGATATCGCAGTCGAGCGGTGTTCAAATTGGAGGAGATTGATCATCGTGATCACTTGATCGCGAGCGGGATGAAAGTGATAGATTTGGGTGCCGCACCAGGGGGGTGGTCTCAATATTTGGCAGAAAAAGTTGGACCTGGCGGCAAAGTGGTCGCAATTGACTTGCTGGATATACAACCCATCAATAACGTGACGTTGTTACAGGGTGATTTCACAGATCCAAGAATCCACGCCCAAGTTATTGATGAGTTGGGTGGACCCGCAGATCTTGTTTTATCTGACGCGGCGCCCAATATAAGTGGTATTAGCGAGGTTGATCAGGCTAATTTCATTGCCATACTGGATGCCGCTTTGGATTTTTCTACACATATCCTCCGCAAAGGGGGGAATTTGCTGATAAAGGTTTTCGAATTCCCCGATTTGCAACAGTTCAGACGGCGGTGTGAACGAGAATTCAAGCGCGTATACACACGTAAACCTTCTGCATCCCGGTCAAAAAGTCGGGAATATTATCTGATCGCGACAGGTTTGCTTCATACGAAGCACAGGATAGGCTAGGATTGCTTGTAGGCGCTGTTCCATGCAGAATGGCCCCCATAAAAGCAGAGGGGGGTGGCATGGCCCAGTGTTGAGGCCAAAGTCCTTTGCACCCGAAGTAAAACAGCAACAGCGTAGGGGTTGATTTGAACAATTTGACGAAGAACCTGATTTTGTGGCTGGTCATCGCGATGGTGTTGATGGCGGTATTCAACAATTTTGCCCCGGATCGGGCCTCGCAAAGCCAGCGCCTGGACTACTCGACCTTCTTGAATGAAGTTAAGGAAGGGCGCATCGAGCGCGTCACCATCCAAGGAAAAACCATCTACGCTAAAACAACCTCGGGACAGACATTTGTTACGGTAAGTCCAGACGACCGGGGATTGGTTGGAGATTTGATTGAAAATGGCGTTGAAATAGAGGCCAAGGAAGAGGAGCAGCCCTCGTTCTTAGCGCAAATCATTATCCACTGGTTCCCATTGCTTCTAATCATTGGGGTATGGATCTATTTAATGCGTCAGATGCAGGGTGGAGGTGGCCGCGGGGCGTTGAGTTTTGGCAAGAGTCGAGCGCGGATGCTGACGGAGGACACGAACAAGGTGACGTTTGAGGATGTAGCGGGGATAGAGGAGGCGAAGGAGGAGGTACAGGAGCTGGTTGAGTTTTTACGGGATCCGTCGAAGTTTCAGAAGTTAGGTGGCCGGATTCCTCGAGGGGTATTGATGACGGGCAACCCTGGGACGGGGAAGACGTTATTGGCCAAGGCGATAGCGGGTGAGGCGAAGGTACCGTTTTTTTCGATATCGGGATCGGATTTTGTGGAGATGTTTGTGGGTGTTGGGGCATCCCGGGTGAGGGATATGTTTGACCAGGCGAAGAAGCATGCGCCGTGTATTATTTTTATAGATGAGATTGATGCGGTGGGTCGGCAGAGGGGAGCGGGCTTAGGGGGCGGTCACGACGAGCGGGAGCAGACGCTGAATCAGTTGTTGGTGGAGATGGATGGATTTGAAGGGAGTGAAGGGGTGATAGTGATTGCGGCGACGAACCGACCGGATGTATTGGATCCGGCGTTGTTGAGGCCGGGTCGATTTGACCGTCAGGTGCATGTTCCGTTACCGGACATAAGGGGACGGGAGCAGATATTGAAGGTACATATGCGCAAGGTGCCGTTGTCGGATGATGTAGATGCGTCGATATTGGCGCGGGGTTCGCCGGGTTTTTCAGGGGCGGATTTAGCGAATTTAGTGAATGAGGCGGCGTTGTTTGCGGCGCGAGGAGGGAAGAAGTTGGTGGACATGGAAGATTTTGAGATGGCGAAGGACAAGGTATTGATGGGGGTGGAGCGTCGATCGATTGTGATGCCGGAGCACGAGCGATGGAACACGGCGTATCATGAGTCGGGTCATACGGTGGTGGCGAAGGTATTGGGCAATACGGACCCGGTGCATAAGGTGACGATCATTCCGCGGGGTCGGGCGTTGGGGGTGACGATGCAGTTACCGGAGGAGGACCGGTACAGTCATGATCGAGAATACTTACTCTCACGCGTAGCGGTATTGATGGGGGGTCGGATAGCGGAGGAGTTATTTATGGAGCAGATGACGACGGGTGCGGCGAATGATTTTGAGCAGGCGACGGAGTTGGCGCAGAACATGGTATCGAGGTGGGGGATGAGTGATGCGTTGGGTCCGAGGGTGTATGGAGAGAATCAGTCGGAGGTTTTTTTGGGACGTGATGTGACGACGCACCGGAATTTAAGTGATGATACGGCGAAGCAGGTGGACGGTGAGATCACGCGGATAGTGGAGGAGCAGTATGATCGGGCGCGAGCGATATTGGAGGGGAACCGTGACAAGGTGGAGCGGATGGCGAAGGCGTTGATGGAGTGGGAGACGTTGGATGCGAAGCAGATAGAGGACATTATGTCGGGTCGGGAGCCGCGGCCGCCGGCGGAGCCTGAGGACAAGCCGAAGACGCCGTCGGGTAAGGCGGAAGATCAAGATGGTCGACCGGAAGTCAAACCCCGTATGGATAAACCAGCTGGAGATCAGCCTTAAATCAGTTTAAAGATTAAAGTTTAAAGAAAACACAACAGAGCGCCTTTATAACTTTTTACTTTAAACTTTGTACTTTTAACTAATAGGGAGGCGCACCCCGCGCCGATTAAACTAATAACCTATTTGATCGCGGCGAGGGCGCCGCTCCTACGCTAATATCGCGTATTACGAGAATCACTCCGGCGCAGAGATAATGCAACCTAGTCCAACCGCAGCTCATCGCCATCTCCAGTGTGGTGATCGATCACTGAGTCTGGCGCATACGGTCATAGTGGGGATTTTAAATGTTACTCCCGATTCATTTTCGGACGGTGGGCGGTTCGAGGACAAAAGTGTAGCGCTGAAGCACGCTGAATCTATGCAACAGCAGGGAGCGGAAGTCATAGACGTGGGGGGTGAATCTACCAGACCGGGCGCCTTAAAAATTAGCGTAGATCAGGAACTAGATCGAGTCATTCCGATTATCGAAGCCTTACGCACGAACATCGATGTGGTTATCTCCGTCGATACCTCCAAGCCGGAAGTGATGCAAACAGCTATAGCAGCGGGCGCGGGGATGATTAACGATGTCAATGCACTGCGGTCAGATAGTGCAGTTACTGTGGCTGCGAAAAGCAACGCATCTGTCTGCTTGATGCATATGTTAGGAGAGCCCCGCACAATGCAAATTAATCCAGAATACGGGGATGTAGTGGTGGAGGTTAGAGATTACTTGCTTTCACGTGCCCAAACTTGCGTTGACGGTGGTATCGACATGCAGCGAATCGTAATCGATCCAGGATTTGGTTTTGGTAAAACGGTCGACCACAACCTGGAGCTGCTGAGAAACCTGAATAAATTCGGCAATGATTATCCAGTGATGGTCGGACTCTCTCGAAAATCTATGATCGGAAAGTTACTCGGTTTACCGATGGATGCAAGGGTCCACGCCAGCGTAGCGTTGGCCTTGGTTGCCGTAAACAATGGTGCCCGGCTAGTACGCGTACACGACGTGGGGCCTACCCGGGACGCAATAAGGATGTACGAGGCCATATACGAAAAAAAACTGGGGTCAGATCACAGTTTTAGCTAATATTATTGAGTGTACAAAAGGGTGTAGATCATGCTGGATACTTACCCGAATCAAAAAGGTATGGTCAGGAACAATATGGCTGACCTGGGAGGACTCGCCGCTTGAACGAAAGAAAGTATTTTGGGACTGACGGAATAAGAGGGCGCGTAGGGGAAGAACCTATATCCCCCGAGACGGTCCTAAAGTTGGGTTGGGCAGCAGGGCGTGTTCTGGGCAAAGGCGCGGGTAGTAAAGTCTTGATCGGGAAGGATACCCGAGTATCCGGCTATTTATTGGAATCTGCGCTAGAGGCGGGTCTGGCGGCAGCGGGCATGAATATCTCATTAATCGGACCCATGCCGACTCCGGGGATTGCTTACCTCACTCGAACGTCGAGGGCTGTGGCCGGCATCGTCATAAGCGCTTCACACAACCCCTTTCACGACAACGGCATTAAATTCTTCTCCCAAGAAGGGGTGAAGCTGCCCGACCAAGTAGAACTTGATATCGAGAGGAAGATGGCTGAGCCCATCAAGGTAGTAGGCTCTGCCGAACTGGGTAAGGCAACGCGTTTCAGCGATGCCGCCGGTCGTTATATCGAATTCTGTAAGAGTGTGGTGTCAAGAGCAGTGTCTTTAAAGGGCATCAAGGTTGTTATCGATTGTGCCAATGGTGCCGCGTATCACATCGCACCCAGTGTCTTTTCTGAATTGGGAGCAGATGTCATCGCTACTGCGGATAAACCCGATGGGTTTAATATCAACCAGGAATGTGGTTCAACGGACTTGAGAAATTTAACTCGGGTCGTAATAGAAACCGGAGCGGACCTTGGGCTCGCGCTCGATGGTGACGGTGACCGGGTGATTATGATTGATGCCGAGGGACAACCCGTAGACGGTGATCAGATCCTGCATATCTTGGCGATCGCCAGAAAGCGTAAGGGTCAATTGTCCGGTGGTGTTGTCGGTACACTAATGAGCAATCTAGGCTTGGAGCGTGCCTTCGAAGTTGAGGGGATACCCTTTCAAAGGGCGAAAGTTGGCGACCGGTATGTACTTAACTTGCTTAAGCAGAACCATTGGATTCTCGGGGGTGAATCTTCCGGCCACATTATTTGTTTAGACCAAAGTACTACGGGAGACGGCATCATTGCCGCTTTGCAGGTACTGCAAGCTATGGTTGACCAACAAATGTCTCTGCACGAGATTAAGCAGGGGATGCACATTTATCCACAAACCTTGGTAAACGTACGCTTGCCGAGTGACGGAGCGACGAGAACGTTTGACCTGGATAAATGTAAATCTGTAAAGGACGCGGTAGATAGGGCTCAAACCGAACTGGGCAAAGAAGGCCGGATTCTACTGCGACCCTCAGGCACGGAACCCGTAATCCGAGTCATGGTAGAGGGCAAAGACAAGCATCAAGTCTCCCGCATTAGTCAGGATCTGGCATCAGAGGTCAGAGCGGCGTCAACCTAGCGACACTATGGTAAAAGTATCGTGGGTTAGGCTTTAGTCTAAGATGGCACTCAATCTGGTTTAACGCAGTTTGTGCTGTTTGCAAAATTCCCGATTTTTTCGACGCAAAGCCTAGTCCCGTATCGTTGCGGGGTCGCGTCAGCGGCCGCCGCGGTCCAGGAAGTATGTTTTCTGGAATTTCTCGCTTTGTAATTTCATACGCTTCCGGTGCTACTAGTATCTCAGCGCAACGACATTGGTTTTGACTTTTACGAAGCAGGACCGGCCCGCAAGGTACGTGTTAAAGCCTTTGAAGAAGTGCCTTAGCCTCCTTAAGGTCGGCCGTGTCAAAACCTTCCGTGAACGATTCATATCTTGGTGCTAACAGGTTTCGCGCCTCCTCTTGTTTTTCTTGGCTCTGTCGTAGTCGGGCTAAACTCATCGCACCGCGAAGTTCGAGTGACTTGGCGCTTTGAGCTGTCGCAATGTTCAGAGCCTGATCGAAGCATCGTTCTGCTTCTGTCTCCTCAGGCGCAAGATGCTTCAGTAGCAGTTCTCCCTTAAGTCGATAAATCTCCGCTTCCCAGTTCCGTTCCCCTGTTTTTTCTATAAGCTTAAGAGCGTCTTCTGCGGTTTCTAAACCAGCTTCGACCTGGTCAATTTTCCAGCACGCATCAACCAGAAGCGAAAGTAAATAGGGCACGTGCGCCTGCGCACCCGTATCTTGGGTTACGCCTATCCCACGGCGCATGTCCTCAATGATCTCTGCCGTTTCTGCTGCGTTTACCACTGCCGAGCCTTGGATAATTGTGCCCCAAGCACCCAACAGGGAAAATCCATGCTGTGTGGACAGCGCAACCATCTCTTTGGCGTGCGCCTGTGCCGAAGCGTATTCCCTTCGAAACAGTCGAACTCGGGCAGCGCCAAAGAGGGCATCGACACGACTAAAAGGATGGGAGAGCTGTTCACTTAGAGCCAGAGCCTGGGATGCCCAGTCCAGTGCGCGATCTACAAAGCCCATGCACCATAGTACGATCGCGGCATGTGTTTGAGCACATACACCGGGATCATGGCCGCCATACAAATAGGCATGGGATCCGTGTTCCTCAATATCATATAAACCTGCGCCTTCTTCTGCATGGAGCCGGCAAACGGAAAGTTCTCCCAAGCGGTGAAAAGTGGCCCATGCCGCGTGGTGCGCCTGCAAGCGCAGGGCCGTATCTTGCTGTTTTTCTGCAATGGTCAGAACATCTTCGGTCAAATCTCTTGCCTGTCTAAGTTGGCCCCCTTGTTGATAGTGCAGCCACAGGCCCCAAGTTGCTGCAAATGATTGGGCGGATTTACCCACGCGTTGGCAGAGCTCTCGTGCCCGGGCGTATACCGGCTCAACTTCCGGCGCAGCATAACCCTTTATCGCCATAAGGGCAGGCCCCAGCGCCAACAGGTGTTCAAGTTCCATTAAGCTGTGTTCCGCAGAATCAGGTAACGACTGCAACAACTGCAAGCTTTTTTGCAGATGCGTCACAGCTTCGACGTTAGCCGAACGTTCCAAGGCACGTTTCCCCGCCTTCAGCCAATAATTCACCGCAGGTTCGACTAGGTGCGCCTCGCTAAAATGATGAGCGATTATCTCGGGTTCAATATTCTCTTCCTGCAAAGTCGTGGCAACATTTGCGTGCAGTTCTCGCCGCTTACTCTTGAGTAAGCTTGCATAAGCCGTCTCCTGTACCATGGCGTGTTTAAACGTGTAAGTCGCGTTCGGGGGTGCACCCTTGGCGAAAACCAAACCTGCTTCTGTGAGCTGGTCTAATGCTTGCGTGAGTGCGTCTTTAGTTAAGCGCGCGACCTTGGCCAGGAGTCCATAACTGAACTCCCGACCAAGCAAAGCGGCAATCTGTGCAGTTTCTTTTACCGTTGACAATCGATCGAGCCGAGCCATCAGTGAATCCTGTAACGTACTGGGAATAGCCAACGGAGGTAACGGCCCCGTCAACATATAGTGGTTGCCCCTATCTTCGATTAGACCCGACTCCAATACAGTCTTGGTCAGCTCCTCAACAAACAGCGGTATCCCATCGGTCTTCTCAATAATTTGATCACGTACTTCATTGGGTAGGGGTTTGCCACCCGTGACGCTTTCCATCAGGGCAATGACGCGACCCTTGCTGAATCGGTTAAGAGTGAAGTTGGTGATGTGGGTATGCCCCGTCCAGGGTGAGCTAAACTCTGGTCGAGACGTGATCAATACCAGCACTCGATTGTCTTGAGCTTCCTCGATAATTAATCCCAATAGCTCCCGTGAGGTTGGATCGGCCCAATGGATATCTTCAAAGATCATCAACACCGGACGTTGCGCACTGAGGTTCTTCATTTCCTCAACCAGTGCTTTTAATGTTTCCTCCTTCTGTTGTTCCGGCGCCATGGTGACGGATTCATAGCGCCCTTCGATTGGTATAGACAGCAGGTTTGCGAACAACGGTACAACCTTGCTGATGTCTCGCGCCGACTGCGCCAGCAACGATTCGAGTTTATCCAACTTGACACTCGCGCCCTCATGGCGTGTGATGTGGGCAGCCCATTCAAGTTGATTGATTACTGGATATAGTGCGCTGTTCGTATGATAAGGCGAGCATTGATAGCGAAGTCGAATGGCATCCTCTAAGGGGATATTCTCCCGCAGTGCTTGCAGGACTCTCGATTTCCCAATACCGGCTTCGCCAGATAACAGGACGATTTGACCGTCACCTTCTTGCGCCTGTTGCCAACGGTCAAGTAATAAAGCGATCTCCTGTTCACGACCGACAAGTGGTGTCAGAGCAGCCGAATGCTTGGCTTCAAACCGGCTCTCAATGACTGCTTCCCCTTTCACCGTCCAAAGTTGAATGGGATCGTGCATGCCTTTCAAACGCTGTCGCCCCTGGTCTTGGTATTCGAACAAGTCTCCAGCTAATTGCTTGGTTGATGGTGCAATGGTTACTGTATTGGGTGCCGCCTCCGCCTGTAATCGCGCAGCCAGATTGGGTGTCTCTCCCACGACTGTGTTCTCCTGAGATGAACCTTCGCCAATAAGTTCGCCTACCACGACCGGGCCGGTCGCAATACCTACACGTACCCTCAACGTCGTGCCGGCTTGTTGCCCTACGCTGTTATTCAGCTCCTCGACTTCCTCAACAATATTGAGGCCAGCGCGAATGGCACGCTCTGCATCGTCCTCGTGCGCTTTGGGGTAGCCAAAATAGGCCAGTAGGCCATCGCCCATATAGCGAGCAACGTACCCTTCAATACGTTGAATGGCTCCCGCGCAGGTCTCTTGAAATGTTCGGTTGATGATGCCCAACTCCTCCGGGTCGAGGTGCTGAGAGAGCGCCGTCGATCCCACAAGATCGCAAAACATAACTGTGAGTTGTCGTCGCTCGGCGTCGCCCTTTTGCTCCGCATTCTCACCCTCGTCCTCAGTGAGTACGGGCTCAATCGAAGGTATGGATTGCTCGTCTAGTTCCGAGATTGCCGTTTGCAATAAACGACGGTGACCGAGAGACACGCCGAGGCCCTTGAGGTCTTCGTCGGTTAACTTTGGTAGAACACGAAAATCGATGTCATTATCAGCAAATACCTTAATGTATTTGCCGAGACCGAGCTGCTCAAGCCAATGTGCGATGTCACTCATGCTTTTGTGACGACGCGGTCTATAGGCGAACGTTTAATCGCATGCAGGCGTTGTAATTGCCGCCTGTGGTGGGTAACATCGCGACCTCTTTTCATGAGGACAGTATACTTTCTATCGAATAGGAGTGAGCCCTCAGCCCAGTACAAAGAGTTAAAAAGTATACTGTCCCCGGTTTAACCATGCAGAAAACATCAAAAAGTATACTGTCCCCGGTTTAATCATGCGTCGGCCAATCGTAGCTGGAAATTGGAAAATGAATGGCAGTCGTGCCAGCGTTGCGGAGCTGGTAGACAATGTGCTGGCAGGCGTCGGTGAGGTAGAAAACACTGAAATAGTCATTTGTCCGCCGTTCATTATGATTCCCGATGTTGTTCAACACTTGACCAGGACAGCAGTAAAATGGGGTGGACAAGATCTATCCGAACACAACGTTGGCGCTTTCACCGGCGAAGTGGCGGCAAGCATGTTGAAAGATTACGGTTGTGATTACTGTATCGTTGGTCACTCCGAGAGGCGTACTCTCTATGGCGAAACCGACGAGATCGTGGCAAAGAAGTTCACCAAGGCGCAAGAGTATGGAATAACGCCGATACTCTGTATCGGTGAGACGCTGAGCCAACGAGAGAAAGGAGAGACAGAAGCGGTTTTGACACGGCAGCTGGAAACGGTGCTCGATTATTGCGGCATAGAAAGCTTTGCTGATACTGTGCTGGCCTATGAGCCGGTATGGGCGATAGGAACCGGAAAAACCGCGACTCCGGAACAAGCGCAAGAGGTGCATGCCTTTGTTCGTGACAAATTGTCGATCATCGACAAAAAGATTGGGCAGGAGATACGTATTCAATACGGTGGGTCTGTGAAGGCAGACAATGCCGAAGATCTGTTCAGCCAAAAAGACGTAGACGGCGGATTGATCGGGGGCGCGTCATTGAATGCAAACGATTTTCTGGCAATTTGCCGCGCCGCGTAAAACATTTTAAAAGGTTTATTCTAAAATATGGCAAGTGCTTTACTAGTAGTTCATGTCCTAGCAGCGGTGGCTATAGTCGTGCTCGTTCTAATGCAACAAGGCAGAGGGGCGGATATGGGCGCAGCTTTTGGGGGCGGATCACAGACTCTATTCGGTGCTCGCGGGTCGGCTAATTTTCTGACCCGTATAACTGCGCTGCTAGCCACCGTCTTTTTCGTTACGAGCATGACGCTGGCTTATCTCTACAGCAAAACCACGCAGCCGCAAAGTGTTACCGAACAAGTAATAGAACAGCCGCAGCAACCGCAAGGCGACATTCCTCAAGCACCTGACGCCGAGGGCGTTCAACGTTCAGGGACAGATGCTGGCAGTGATATCCCGACCGTACCCGAACCAACGGAAAATTGAGTATGAGTTACGTGCCGAAGTGGTGGAACTGGTAGACACGCCGTCTTGAGGGGGCGGTGGCGCGAGCCGTGCCGGTTCGAGTCCGGCCTTCGGCACCACCATGTAATCTTTTTGACATAAGTAGCTGAAAACAAAATAGTTGTTCGTGATTCCTGTCTTGACTTGAATGTGCATCGCGGCCTAGACTGCTGGCGGGGCGCTGCGGGTGGAGCATGGACGGCGAGACCACAATTCTTTCTTGTTGTTGATTAGCCCGTTAAATTGGTTTTTACTCACGGGCTGGTGACTGTACAGAGTGATTTTCTTGAGCGAATTCTGGGTTGTGTATTAGAAAATGTTATCCAACTATGTTCCCATCCTGATCTTTCTCTTGATAGGCATCTTGCTGGGCAGCCTGTTGTTATTCTTGGGTCGCGTTCTTGCTCCAAATCGTCCGGACAAAGAAAAGCTGTCGCCCTACGAATGTGGATTTGAAGCGTTCGAAGACACCCGTATGAAATTTGATGTTCGTTATTACCTGGTAGCAATACTGTTCATCATTTTTGACCTTGAAATCGCATTTCTCTTTCCTTGGGCCATCGTGCTGGAAGAGATCGGTGTATTTGGATTCCTGGCGATGATGCTTTTTCTTGTCGTACTTGTAGTTGGCTTCATCTATGAGTGGATGAAAGGAGCTTTGGAATGGGAATAGAGATGGTATCGAGGAGTATCCTAAAAAGTGGCGGTTGAAGGTCTGCTAGAAAAGGGCTGGGTCACCACCAACCTGGACTCAGTAATCAATTGGACCCGTACAGGTTCAATGTGGCCGATGACCTTTGGATTGGCTTGTTGTGCAGTAGAAATGATGCACGCCGGGGCTTCACGCTACGATTTAGACAGGTTCGGTATTATTTTTAGACCGAGTCCGCGCCAGTCCGACGTGATGATTGTTGCGGGTACGCTGTGTAACAAAATGGCACCTGCTCTGCGCAAGGTGTATGACCAAATGGCCGAGCCCAGATGGGTTATTTCGATGGGGTCGTGTGCCAACGGGGGAGGTTACTATCACTATTCTTATTCGGTGGTGCGCGGTTGCGATCGAATTGTCCCAGTTGATGTTTACGTTCCTGGTTGCCCACCAACGGCAGAAGCACTCTTATACGGCATTCTTCAGCTACAAAAGAAGATACGTCGCACCAATACCATCGCCCGTTAGGAGTATTCTTTGGCGAGCAATGAGGTCATCCTGGCAGAAGCCAAAAACAAGTTCGGCGGGAACTTATCGAAGGCGCGAACGTACAAAAGTGAGCTGACTTTAGATATTGATCGTGTTGCCGTGCTTGAAGTATGCCGCGAGCTCCACGACAACCCGGTGTTCCGGTTCGAGCAACTCATTGATCTGTGCGGCGTAGATTATTCCGATTATGGCCGGGGAGCGCCTTACCCGGTGGAAAGTCGACCGCGATTTGCGGTGGTTTACCATCTTTTGTCGGTTTCGAACAATCATCGATTACGTGTACGTGTTTTTCTGGACGAAAACCAACCTAAGGTCGACTCGGTGGTCGGTATTTGGCGTGCTGCGGATTGGTTTGAGCGCGAGGCGTTCGACCTGTTCGGAATTATATTCGAGGGCCATTCGGACCTAAGACGTATATTGACCGATTATGGATTTATCGGTCACCCGTTTCGCAAGGATTTCCCGCTTACCGGACGGGTTGAAATGCGCTACGACCCCGACAAGGGTAGGGTCATTTACCAGCCCGTCAGTATCGAACCACGTACCCTGGTTCCCAGGGTGATACGAGAGGAGGAGTTCGGTGACCGAAATCCGTAACTACACCATGAATTTCGGGCCACAGCACCCAGCCGCACACGGGGTTCTCCGCTTGGTGTTGGAAATGGATGGCGAAGTCATACAACGAGCGGACCCGCACATCGGTCTGCTGCACCGGGCAACAGAAAAGCTCGCCGAGAGTAAGCCGTACAACCAGAGCATCGGCTACATGGATCGTTTGGACTACGTCTCCATGATGTGCAACGAACACGCTTATGTACGCGCTATAGAGAAGTTGCTAGGCACCGAAGTACCTGTTCGCGCCCAATATATCCGCACCATGTTTGATGAGATCACGCGTCTTCTTAACCATTTGCTTTGGCTGGGAACACACGCTTTGGATGTGGGTGCGATGACGGTGTTTTTGTATACCTTCAGGGAGCGCGAGGATCTTTTTGATTGTTATGAGGCCGCGTCTGGGGCCAGGATGCACGCCACATACTATAGACCGGGTGGGGTATACCGTGACCTCCCCGACAGTATGCCCAAATACGAGCCTTCAAAGTGGCACGACCAGGACGACGTTGATCGTATGAATGAGGCACGCCAGGGTTCGCTGTTAGATTTCATCTGGGATTTTACCGAAAGGTTTCCGCAAAGGGTGGACGAGTATGAGACGCTGTTGACAGACAATCGTATATGGAAGCAGCGAACGGTCGGTATAGGCGTGGTATCGGATGAGCGTGCTCTGCAACTGGGTTTTACCGGCCCTATGTTGCGAGGTTCCGGCGTCGAATGGGACTTGCGGAAGAAGCAACCATACGCGGTTTACGATCAAATGGAATTCGATATCCCGGTTGGTACCAACGGAGACTGTTACGACCGATACTTGGTTCGCGTTGAGGAGATGCGGCAATCAAACAGGATTATTCGCCAATGCGTAAGTTGGCTGAAGGAAAATCCCGGTCCTGCAATCAGTCCAAACCACAAAATCACTCCCCCCGGGCGTGGACAAATGAAAGGAGATATGGAGTCCCTTATCCATCACTTTAAACTGTTCACCGAGGGTTACTGTATTAAGGAAGGAGAAGCTTATGCGGCGGTGGAAGCACCGAAGGGCGAGTTTGGAATCTACTTGATCTCCGACGGCGCCAACAAACCCTACAGGTTGAAAATAAGGCCACCAGGGTTCGCTCACCTGTCTGCTATTGATGAGATGTGCCGGGGCCACATGCTGGCCGACGTGGTTGCCGTCATCGGCACCCTGGATGTCGTTTTCGGCGAAATAGACCGATGAGTGTACGCTGAGGTAGCAATGTTGTCCGAGCAATCACAAAATGAGATCGATCGAGAGATCGCGAAATACCCCCCCGAACAAAAACAGGCTGCGGTAATGGCTGCATTGAGAATAGCGCAATCTGAGAGGGGTTGGTTGAGTGAGGAGATTATTGATTATGTTGCGGATAGATTGGAAATCCCATCTATCCGTGCGGCGGAAGTCGCTACTTTTTACTCCATGTATGATCTGCAACCGGTCGGTAGGCACAAAATATCTTTGTGCACAAACATATCGTGCATGTTGCGAGGTTCGGACACTATCGTTAAACACTTGCAGGACAGGTTGGATATAAGAATGGGGGAGACGACGAAAGATGGGAAGTTCACGTTAAAAGAAGTGGAGTGTCTCGCGGCCTGTGGCGGCGCACCCATGATGCAGGTTGACGATGAATACTTCGAGAATCTAACCCCCGAACGGGTGGACGAAATTCTGGCGGAACTGGAGTAGCTACTATGCCTGAAGTACGTATTTGCTTGCCGGATCCGAACGCAGAAGAACCGTGGACGCTGGAAAGTTATAGAAAAGCTGAAGGGTATGAAGCGTGGCAGCGAATCATCAATGAGAGAGTTGAGCGCGATACCATTATAGAGGAAGTGAAAGCTTCTTCTTTGCGAGGTCGCGGTGGGGCAGGGTTTCCTACCGGTTTGAAAATGAGCTTCATGCCAAACAAAGCGCCCGGACAAAAGTACCTGGTCTGCAATTCAGACGAAGGGGAGCCGGGAACATTCAAAGATCGCGATATTTTGCGCTACAACCCCCATGCCCTTATTGAAGGAATGGCGATAGCAGGTTATGCCATAGGGGCCACTGTGGGTTACAACTATATAAGAGGTGAGTTCATAGAACCCATCGAAAGGTTCGAAAGCGCGCTGCAGGAAGCACGAAACGCCGGCCTAATTGGCAGTAATGTATTGGGATCAGATATTGATTTTGACATCCACGTGCATCGTGGAGCGGGGGCCTACATCTGCGGTGAAGAGACTGCGCTGCTAGAGTCGCTGGAAGGAAAAAAAGGGCAGCCCCGATTCAAACCTCCTTTCCCCGCCCAATATGGGTTGTTTGGAAAACCGACGACTATTAATAACACAGAGACGCTGGCATCCATTTCGGCCATCATGCGCAAAGGCGGTCAGTGGTTTCTCGATTTGGGATTGCCAAACAACGGCGGCACCAAGATTTTTTCGGTGTCCGGTCATGTTAACAAGCCGGGAAATTATGAAGTTCCACTCGGTACGCCATTCGCAGAGTTGTTGGGGATGGCGGGGGGTATGCTGAACGATAAGAAGCTGAAGGCAGTTATCCCTGGAGGCTCTTCAGTACCCGTGATGCCGGCCGATAAGATCATGGCATGTAACATGGACTACGATTCTCTAGCCAAGGCTGGTTCAGCTTTGGGTGCAGGTTCGGTCATTGTGATGGACGAAGACACTTGTATGGTTCGTGCGCTGGAACGGTTGGCCTATTTCTACTATGAGGAGTCCTGCGGTCAATGTACGCCTTGCCGTGAGGGAACCGGGTGGCTGTACCGAGTTATTCGTCGTATTCGTACGGGTAGAGGCCGCCCCGAAGATTTAGGGCTGCTACTCGATACCGCTAATAGAATAGAGGGACGCACGATATGTGCGCTAGGGGATGCCGCAGCATGGCCGGTGCAGAGCTTCCTCAAGCATTTCGGGCACGAGTTCGAGGCCATGATCGAGACGCCGAAAGAACGTGTTGCAGCGTAAAACAAAAGTAAAAAGTTTAAAGTAAAAAAGTAAAAAGTAAGAAAGTTAAGAGTTAAAAATAGACCTATTCTGCAATGACTACGCACCTTATGGTCTTTAACCTCTCAACTTTAATCTAACTAACCATGGCAACGATCGAAATAGATGGAAAAACCCTGGAAGCTGAACCGGGGCAGATGATTATCGAAGTGGCGGATGCCGCGGGCATTTATATTCCGCGTTTCTGCTATCACGAAAAGTTGTCCATCGCTGCCAATTGCCGAATGTGTTTGGTCGAGGTGGAGAAAGCCCCCAAGCCTTTACCTGCATGCGCAACCCCCATCGCTGATGGTATGAAGGTATTCACAGCATCTGAGCTTGCGGTAGAGGCGCAGAAGGGAACAATGGAATTCCTCTTGATCAATCATCCCCTTGATTGCCCGGTATGTGATCAAGGCGGCGAATGCCCCCTGCAGGACCAGGCATTGGGTTATGGCAAGGATATCTCGCGATTCGCCGAGAAAAAGCGAGTAGTAGAAGACAAAGACATAGGGCCCCTGATAGAGACAGAAATGACCCGTTGCATTCATTGCACAAGATGCGTGCGTTTTGGGCAAGAAATCGCAGGTATCATGGAGTTGGGGATGACCGGTCGGGGAGAACATTCCGAGATCACTACGTTTCTCGGCCATACCGTGGATTCAGAAGTGTCGGGCAACATGGTCGATTTATGTCCGGTCGGGGCCTTGACCAACAAACCGTATCGATTTACTGCACGTGCCTGGGAGCTGGTCAGCCACGACGGGATTAGCCCACACGATTGCGTCGGCGCAAACATTAACATTCAGACCTTACGTAGCCGCGTCAAACGGGTACTTCCCCGAACTAACGAATCCGTTAACGAGTGTTGGTTAGCCGACAGGGACCGCTACAGCTACGAGGGGTTGAACAGTCCGGATCGATTGATCGCGCCGTTGGTTAAGCGCGACGGGCAATGGAACGAAACCGATTGGAAAAGTGCCCTCGAGCAAGCGGTGTCCTCGCTAAAACAAGTTATCAATACCCACGGCGCAGATCAGCTAGGCGCTTTGGCTTCTCCCACCTCAACACTGGAAGAGTTTTATCTACTTCAAAAACTGGTTAGAGGATTGGGCAGCAACAACGTGGATCATCGATTGCGGCAGCAGGATTTTTCCGACGACGATGCGAAAGTGATGCGTCCTTGGCTGGGTTGTCGTATCGAGGAAATAGAAAGGGCGAAGGCGATCCTGCTGGTCGGTTCTAATATCCGTAAAGATCAACCGCTGCTCGGTTTACGGGTTCGAAAGGCGGCGCTAAACGGTGCCAACGTGATGGCGATCAATACACTCGACTACGATTTCAATTTTGAGTTGAGCCATAAAGTGATTGCCCGCCCCACTGAGCTTGCACACGAACTGGCTGCAGTAGTGGAATCAATCTCAAACGGATCGGACGTTCCTCCTGCAATTACCACCTGGTCTGCTTCTAATCAGACTGAAAAGGTGCAAGCTATAGGTCAGGCACTGATGCAGGCCGAAGGGGATGTGTTGATTATTTTGGGCAGCGCTGCGAATAGTCATACACAGGCCTCTGTATTGAGAGCGTTGGCGCAAGTTCTGGCCCAGCGCACCAAAGCCAAGTGGGGTTGTGTGAGTGAGGGCAATGGAACGGCGGGTTGGGTTGCGGGGTGTGTACCGCACCGCGCAGGCGCGGATACTGTAATTGAGGAACCAGGGCGCAACGCGTTGGATATGGTAAGGCAACCATTAAGAGCATATCTGTTGCTGTCGGTTGAGCCGAGCCTGGACTGCATCGACGGACACGCCGCATCCCTGGCCATGGAAGGAGCAGACTGCGTGGTAGCGCTGTCGGCTTTTGATATACGTGATCAGGTTAGTGCAGACGTACTCCTTCCGATCGCACCTTTCAGCGAGACTGCGGGTACCTTTGTCAACTGCGAGGGCCGTGCACAGAATGTGGCTGCCGCGGTGGCGCCACTAGGTGAGGCCAGGCCGGCGTGGAAAGTGCTGCGCGTCCTGGGAAATTTATTTGACATCCAGGGATTTGACTACATCACGGCCGAACAGGTGAGGGAGGAAGTTAACTGGCAAGCACCTACCCATTTCGATATTGAAAACGTTCTCCAATTGTCCGCTCCCAGTAAAAATACGGAGGCAAACACTGGTCTGGAACGCATTAGTGATGTCCCGTTGTATCGTGTAGATGGCCTGGTCAGACGTGCAGACGCGTTACAAGCGACCACGGATACGCCACCTGCTATGGCCTGGATGGAGATAGGGCAAGCCCAACGCATCGGCCTTCAAGACGGTGACCGGGTCAGTGTGCGGGCTAATGGGGGTGAGAGTCGATTAACGGTTAAGATCGACTCCAGGGTTCCCACCGGTTGCGTGTACATTCCCTCTGGCTATGAACAAACGGTGCAACTCGGTAGTACGCCCGTAGTCAAGGTAGTTAAGGAGTAGCGCGGTGGACTGGATGGCACAGGTCTGGTTCAGCACACCTACGTGGTTTCAGGTTTCGGTTATCAGCGTACTGAAAATAGTCGCTATCTTAATCCCGTTGATCTTGGCGGTGGCCTATTTTACATTCGCCGAAAGAAAG
>JASJAT010000138.1 GCA_030066885.1 Arenicellales bacterium
GCTTGGGGGTCCTTACCACAAGTATCTGGGCCCGCTTGGCATTATGCCGGCTAAAAACACGGCGGTTAACCTCATGATCCTGTTTACCGCATTGAGCTTTTTAATCTATCGACGCGCCAACAAAGTGCCGACCGTTAGTTGGGTAAAAGCTGGTAACGCCATCCAGATCGCACTGTTTACCGCCGGTATTCTCAATATTTTATTCCTTGGAATCTATCACGGTTACTTTACTAACACCGTCTACAAAGTAGCAGCTTCTATTCCGCAGGTGTTGACCACTTTGATTATCATCGTGATGAGTTCGGTAATCGATGCGTTTATGTACAGAGGTTCGAAGGAGGTGGGCCCGTTGCATTGGGGTCGAATACCCGATCGGGCGCAGTACGCGTTGTTTCTATTGGCCGTTGCGTTTACCTGGCTCATGGGACTCATGGGTTATATCCGTTCCGGTATCCGGCAGCACTGGCACGTAACGGACGTATTTCGTGATCACTCTATAGACGCCTTTACCCCAACCTTGGGATATGCGGCCAATGTTGTATCCATCGGCACAATCATGTTCATGATTATGGTGATCTTTGTTTTCTGGTTGAGCCAAGTCAGTTCACGCACGACTGAGGTCAGGGGATATTGGGGTCAGTTGCCGGCATGAGAAACCTCATTAAAGTCATGTCATTCAGTCTGCTGACCATCGCGGCGTTTGCCGGTTACTCCAATTTTGGTATACCGGTTATCAAGCCGGCACTGCCCCCGGTGGAAGAACAGCTTGATCTGGAAAGCATGACTATGGATCAGTTTATTGCCTTGGGAGAACGGGTTTTTAACGGGAAGGGGACCTGTACCTTATGTCACAGCGCCGTTGGGGGGCGTGCTCCGTTACTCGATACGATAGCCACAACAGCGAAAGAACGTCTGGCGGACGAGCGCTATCAAGGCGAGGCAGACACAGCGGAAGCGTACCTGTTCGAATCGATGGTTAAGCCTTCGGCTTATGTTGTGTCGGGATTTGGTAAAGCAGGGACAAATGATACGGAGAGTCCGATGCCGGACGTCGCCGGCGGTGGAATCGGCATGTCTGATGCGGAAACTAAAGCGGTGATCGCCTACCTGCAGAACCTTGCCGGAGAGGAAGTGACCGTGGAGATCCCCATCGATGGAGGTGACATGGCTTCGTCTGCAGAGAGTGAGAGCGAGACTGTGGCTGACAGTGATGCCAAGCCGGTGATACTAGAAGACCCAGAGGCGATTATCGTTAAACACGCTTGCGGTGCATGTCATAAGGTTGCCGATCAGGTCGGAGCCCTCGGACCTGACCTGACTCAAATTGGAGCGAACAGAGACGAGGCGTATCTGCGCCGGGCGATCTTGGATCCCAACGCCGATATCCCTGAGGGCTTCCAACCCAACATCATGCCGAATACTTACGGCGAGCAATTATATGCGAAAGAGTTGGAAGTCTTGGTCACCTATCTGGCTGGTCTAAAGTAGGCGAGGGAGCGGATACTCCATGCGAAAAATCCCAAGACTGTTACAAGCAGTATTGGTAATCGGTTTTGTGTACGCTGCGTTTGTCGTGGTGTTCGACGTTTTCCTTGAGCAAGTAATCCCCGCCAGTCTGTTGACCATGTATATGTTTTTCGTCATCGCCGGTGTGTTTATGGTGTTTACCTTCACCGAGGAAAGCACACGTGAACTGGTGGCACCTATTAAGGCGTTGGTCGAGGACCCGAGTAGAAAGGCAATCCGCAACATCGTATTTGCGGTATTGCCCCTGGCAGTGGCAGCGTACACTTATTTCAGCACGCTACCGAGCTACCAAGCACCGGTTGAGCTTCGTAGCATCCATCCCGCACCGCCGTCTACAGTCCGTGCCTTTGAAAAGCGCTACGATTTGTTGACCTTGGAAAATCCGTTTCGCAAATATGAAAAAGAAGATCCCGAAAAATTCAAACAATTGGTGGTGGAAGGGGGCAATGTCTACACCAGCAACTGCCAGTTTTGTCACGGCGATAAGTTGGATGGAAAAGGCCCCTATGCTCAGGGGCTCAATCCCGTACCGCTGAACTTTCAAGATGTGGGGACCATTGCACAACTACAAGAGTCTTTTCTGTTCTGGCGTATCGCCACCGGCGGTCCCGGTCTACCGAAAGAAGCTACACCGTGGTCGTCGTCGATGCCGGTGTGGCAGAAATTTTTGACTGAGGATGAGATCTGGAAAGTGATCTTATATCTGTATGACTACACCGGGCACCAGCCCAGGTCTTGGCAGCATGATTGAGAAGCGAAATCTGTTCATTCTTGTTGTTACGTTATGGACCGGTTTTGTCGCGCCGGCTGCGGCGAAATCCGGTGATCCCGATGCAGGCGCGGAAATTTATACTCAATTCTGTATTCATTGTCATGGCGAGGAAGGAGATGCCGTTACCGAAACTGCGGATCGTCTCAACCCGCCGCCCAGGGATTTCACCACTGCACAATATAAGATCAAAGCCACTGATTTTGAAGACGACTTCCCTAACGACCTCGATTTGTTTCGCATGATTCGGGATGGCATGCCGGGCAGCGCCATGCCCGGATGGTCTGATGTTCTTTCTGATCAACAGATTTTTGACCTGGTCGCGTACATTAAGATCTTTGCCGGGCTTGAGGAAGAAGAACTTGGCCCGAGCATGGAGTATGGCGAGCAGATCGCCATCTCTGCTGAAAGCATAGAACAAGGCAAACGATTGTTTCACGAGGGTGATCGGTGTTCGGAATGCCACGGTAAGGAGGGCAGGGGTGACGCCATCAAAGGATTAAAAGATGACGCCGGGTTTCGAACATGGCCACGTAACTTGACGAAACCATGGAATTTCAGGGCCAGTAATGATCCGAAAGACATCTTTACCCGTATCTCCACCGGTATACCGGGGACGCAGATGCCGGCGTTTGCAGACCCGACAAGTGACAAACAACTCACTGCGGAAGAACGTTGGCATGTGGCCAACTACGTGAACTCGTTAGCAAAAACTGAACGAGTTGTCAGGCCGGAGAACACCGTGGTGAAGGCCGACCACGTTAACGGTGAATTACCAGACGCTGTCGACGATCCCCTTTGGGAAAAAACAGAGCCGAGTACGTTTTTCCTCGTGCCACAGCTCATCGGCGAGGAGCGATTCTTCACACCTTCCAATGACACCATCACGGCTCGAGCACTATACAGCGATACGGAGTTCGCTATTTTACTTGAGTGGGATGATCGTACTAAGAGTATTCCGGGTGATGAAACGGCGGAGAAAATCTCAGATCCGGAAATCGCAGAAGATGGTGTCGCGATTCAGCTGCCCGTAAAGATTCCCGAAGGTAGTGAAAAACCCTACTTTGGAATGGGTGATGCCACCAACCCGGTCACGATATGGCATTGGAAAAGCGGGACCACCGATACCCCGCAAAGTGTGAACCTCATCAATGCCACCGGTTTTGAAAATATTGAACAACGGGATGCTGCAAGTTTGAGTATTACAGCCCAAGGTTTTTATCAAGATGGTACGTGGCGAGTGATCATGAAACGTCCCCGCAGTGGGGTAGATAAAGAAAAGGACATCGAGCTGATAGAAGGCAAGGCTATTCCGATTGCTTTCGCTGCTTGGGACGGCAGCAACAGTGAACAAGGATCACGCCATACCATGACCGCTTGGTATTGGTTATTGCTAAAACCGGATATCGGAGCAAGGCCCATTGTTTCGGCCGCTTTCGCAGGGTTTTTGGTTTTCGGTGTTTTACTGTGGTGGCAGCGGAGTGCTTCCAGCAAACGGGCGACCAAAGACGTTTAGACAGGGGAGAAGCAGGTGCAAGTTCTGAACAACCACAAAGGATCGATCATCAGGTTGTGCGGCGTGGTGTTTCTTTTCGTCGGGATATTGGACAGCATGCTGCTATGGCGGGGCGGCCTGGTTGGCCATGGATTTTATTTTATCTTGATCGCAACCGGGTTGCTTCTATATGCGGTCGGATCAATAGTGCGACAGCGCTCTGATAGCGAATGAGGACTCACCTTTTGGTTCGTCGCCATTGCAGCGGCGCCCTCGCCACGACATTGTAAATGATCGACCTACGGAAAAGGGGCAAGATAAACATTAGCCTCATATTTGTGGTCTTCTTGGTGATATCCTATAGCGGTACAACAGGGTCACAGGGACAGATTGAAATTGACACCACCATGAGTGCACCGTTTTCGCTGGTTGATCATGACGGGCAACCTACATCGGATGAAGATTTTCGCGGTCGATTTATGTTGGTTTTCTTTGGCTATACCTCATGTCCCGACGTATGTCCTATCCATTTACAAAGCATAAGTCGCGCTATGGAATCGCTGGGAAAAGTAGGTGAAAAAGTTCAACCGATATTCATAACGATCGATCCCGAACGAGATACAGAAAATTTGAAAGAATACGTGACACATTTTCACCCAAATATGGTGGGCCTGAGTGGAACACCCAAACAAGTCGCCGCTGCCGCGCAGGCGTACGGGGCTTACTTTGTTAAAGTCAGGGAAGGGAGTAGCAAGGATCCACAGTCCTATCTAATCAATCATACCGCGTATATATATCTGTTGGGTACAGACGGTCGATTTCGAACGGCATTTGAGTCCGGCACTAGTGTGGATAATTTGGTAGCCGGAATCTTGCAACACTTGGACGAATAGCCAGTTCTCGTCCGAAAATAGATTGAGTCGTTGCGAGGACCCCGGACTTGTTCCGGGCGAGGCGGCAATCCAAATAGTTTAAAGAACGAAAGTTTAAAGCTTAAAGGAATCGTCTTAGGTTGCCTCAGGTCTTGAGATTTCACTTTTTACTTTCTACTTTGTGCTTTTAACTCACTTACTGGATTGCTTCGCTAGCGCTCGCAACGACGAGCTAATAATATCTTTGTCTTTGCGAGATTACCCTTTCACATTGAATACTGAATCCACTGGTTTGTTGATCTAGCTCAACATACACACCGTATCGCCGGTGTAACTTGAATAAAAAGCCAGAGGGACAACAATGCCGGCCCAACAAAACGTCGCCTCGACGCCCATTGTTCAGTCCGATTTGTACAAGCGTTTACTGGTTGCGCTTGACTCTTCGGACTATGCCAATCGAGCACTCGATTTGGCGATCGATCTTGCCAAGCTCACGCCGGAAGCCAGTGTATTCGGTGTCCATGCCTACGCTGCCAAACTGCACGATGTCCGCTTTCGACAGATGGAAGGGGGCTTACCGGAACAATTTAGGGAGGAACAAGAACTCGAACGACAACGGGACGTTCACGACGACCTGATTACTCGTGGTTTGTCCATTATCACTGATTCTTATTTAGATCAGGCTGAAAGCGAGTGTGTCAGAACCGGTATCAATTTTTCTCGACGCTCTCTGGAAGGCAAAAACTATCGCGCCTTAGTGGAAGAAACGAATGGCGGAAACTATGACTTGCTGGTCATGGGCGCTTTAGGATTGGGGGCAGTCGAAGGCAGTCGTTTGGGTACAGTCTGCCAGCGGTTAGTGCGCCGCTCGAATATCGATACCTTGGTCGTCAAAGATCCGCAGCGTGCGATCAGCGCCGGCCCCCTCATCGTAGCAGTCGATGGATCTGGAAAATCGTACGGTGGTTTGGTCACAGCGTTGCGCTTGGCGCAATATTGGAACGTCGATGTTCACGTCGTAGCGGCATTTGATCCTTATTTTCACTACGTCGCGTTCAATAGGATCGCTAACGTGCTTTCGGAAGAAGCCGGAAAGGTGTTTCGCTTTAAAGAGCAAGAAAAACTGCATGAAGAGATCATTGATTCCGGTTTGGCCAAGATCTACCAGGGGCACTTGGACGTAGCGGCGACGATCGCAGCGGATCACGGCGTCGAGATCAAAACAATACTGCTCGACGGCAAACCGCAAGACGCCATTCAGAAATATGTGAAGCAGATCGATCCATCTCTGCTCGTTATGGGTAAGTTAGGTATCCACGCCGATCCCGAATTGGATATCGGCGGCAACACTGAGGCTTTGCTCTACAACGTGGATTGTGCCGCGCTGATCAGTCAACGCGAGTATCAGCCGCGGGTGGATGTAGTTGCGGACATTTCAACGTCGTGGACAAAGGAGGCGGAGCGCCGCATGCAGAACGTTCCCTCTTTCGTTCGAAACATGGCCAGGATGGCAATCCTGCGTTATGCCCAAGAGCGTGGGCACACGGTGATTACTGAAAGTATCGTGGAGCAAGCCACGGCTGAGCTAATGCCCGGCCATGCGGAACAAGCGATGCAAGAGATTGTGCGAGCGCACGATTCAGGTCAGCTGGGCCGGCAAGTCAGCGACCGGATTGTGATGTGGACCAACGAAGCTACAGCTTTGCTAAACACTGTAGAAGATGTTGCCTTGCGTGACAATTTGAAAAGACGAGTAGAAAAAAAGGTATTGACCGGAAACGACGATATCGTCGAGGTTGCTCACGTGCAGTCATTTCTTTCTACAACTGCCCCCAACACCATCCCAACCTCTCACGCTGAAGAGGAAATACAACAAACCAGCCCCAGCGACTCGGAACTCGCTACTCGCAACATACATTGGCAAGCGGCTGCGCTGGCCCGGCTGATGCGGGTACCGGAAGGTTTTATGCGGGACGCATCGCGACAACGTATTGAACAATATGCCTACAGGGCAGGTGCCGCCGAAGTGACTCTGGAAATAGTGGAAGCTGGACTGGCCGAGGCGCGCCAGGCGATGGAAGCTCAGATGGGCGCTTTTAAAAAAGATGAGCAGGGGAAACTGGAGGATGAACAAAAGGTTTGCCCGTTTGCTGACTTGGTTAATCCACAACCAAGCTCAGACATGCAATTTCAGAATCTGGCATGGACACCAGAAGCACTGCTTGCGCTTACCCGTGTCCCGGAGGGCTTTTGTCGCGATATGACTTCAAAGGCGGCAAATACGATCGCCAGTCAATCGGGAACAACCCAGATAGACGAAAAGTTCTTAGAGCGGGTCATGGATGTATTTAAGACCGGTGCTGAGGCGGTCAGCGAAACCATGGATTGGGAGCTCGACGCTCGTATACGAATTGGTCGGGCGCCTGAAATGGTACGTGGTATGTTGGTCAAGGAAATCGAAGGATGGACCCGGCGCAACGGTCAGACGCGGGTGACCACCGATGCAGTGGATGCAGTCAAAGCACAGTGGCAACAACGCGGCGTTTTTCATCTCGCTCCGGATGATCCAAGAAGTCACGGTACCTAATAGATGACCCGCTTCCAGTGAACGATCTCTACCTCCTTGCCGTTAACCTTACCCGCCGCTGCAACCTGGCGTGCGCCCATTGCTACATGGATGCGAGTACCCGGCAAACGGGAGGAAAAGATGAGCTGACCACGGCTGAAGTTAAAGGTCTGCTCGACCAAGTGGCAGAGCGCAGCGCTGAAACCATGGTGGTACTCACCGGTGGTGAACCCCTGTTGAGACGTGACCTTGAGGAACTGGTCACACACGGCAGCGGTAAGGGACTTGCAATGGTGGTCGGTACGAACGGGGTTTTACTTTCTGAGAAAAGGGTGAAGTCTTTGCAGACAGCGGGAACAATGGGGTTGGGAATCAGCTTGGACTCGCTGGATCCGGATCACCACGACCAGTTTCGAGGCTGCCCAGGGAGTTGGGAGAAAACCCTCGCCGGTATGGAAGCATGTCGGCGCCATGACCTTCCTTTTCAAGTGCATTTCTCCGTGACCAACGACAATGCGGGCGAAGTCTCTGCCATGATCGATTTCGCCCGGAACGTGGGTGCCCGGGTGCTCAACGTATTTTTTCTGATTTGCACTGGACGCGGCGAGTCTATGTCGGATATCACTCCCGAGCGCTATGAACAAGTCCTGCAGGAATTAATCGTTGCCCAAGAGAATTGTACCGATTTAATTATACGTGCGCGGTGTGCGCCTCATTTCAAACGCGTGGCCTATGAGCGAAACCCGGCGTCTCCCCTGACACGCGCCGAGGGTTACGAGGGCGGAGGTTGTCTAGCCGGCATCCATTATTGCCGGATCACACCGGAAGGGGGGATAACCGCATGCCCTTACTTACCGGAAGAAGAAGGGAGCATACGCGCGCAACCGTTTTGGGATATCTGGGACGAATCTCCTGTGTTCGCGCGATTACGCAACCCCCAACTCGGCGGTAAATGTGGTAAATGTGAGTATCGGGTGCTATGTGGGGGCTGTCGTGCGCGGCCCAAAGCCCTGGGAGGAAAACTGATGGATGCGGATCCGTGGTGTGTCTATGAGCCCACGGGGGCACCAGTCATTCAGCCTCTCGTTGTGCAGAAAACCGAAGTGGGATGGTCAGCCGAAGCGGAGCAAAGGTTACACCGGGTACCGGCTTTCCTGCGCAAGATGGTCAGAAAACGCGCAGAGGATTATGTGCGCGAACAAGGTCAGAACTTAGTGACACCAGAACACTTGAGCGCATTAGCCGCTCGGCGTTTTGCCGGTAACACCAACGCATTCGGGAAGTTGCAGCCCCGAGCGGAACAGAAATCAGCGCTGGTCTGGACGCAAGAAGCCTCGCGATATCTCGAGGAGATCCCTTCATTTATGCGTGACGGCATTAAGGAGGTCGCTGAAAGTGTGGCTCGCGAGGAAGGGCGTTTGGAAGTCAATATGAAGCTGATCCGGAGACTGGAAGAGGATGAGCCTATCGAGCACGACAGTAAAAGACCCTGGGATCCGGAGGCGAAAGAACTCTTGCATCAAACTCTGGTTGACCGTTCTCCGCAAATTCGAATGTTCTTGTTACCGACTATGGAATCCGCCGCCGAACGTGAGGCGAAGCGTCGCAAGTCGGTAACGGTATCAGTTGACGATGTGCAAAACGTTGTCCGCACGCAAAGCGCTGGAGTGAAGTGGGACCCACAGACGTTACGTCGAGTTGAGTCGGCGCCGGAGTTCGTTCGAGCTGGTATCAAGAAGGCCGCTGAGTTCAATGCCCGTCGTGAGGGACTGGCCATAATAACCGACGATGATCTCACCCGGTTCCGCAACCGAGCGATGATGAGGGCAGTTCGCCGGATGAAGAGTTTCGGCATGTCAGAGTTGAGTTTCGACGCCTTTGAAATTGCCCGCGAACGTGTCCCACGGCTGAAGGGCAACGAGCAAGCGGCGCAGCGATTTTCCAACATCAAGAGCTATGTTGAGGAGCACCAACAACCCGGGGGAGGTGGGTTGGGCCTTATGGATCGGGATCTTATAGAAAAAATGAAAGCGGAACTGAAAGGAAACAAGAACAAAAAGCACAGACGTAGTCTGTAACACCCAGAACCTACCCTTCGTTGATATATGGCCAAAATGAGTGACCCCGATGTCCTAGTTATCGGTGCCGGTATTTCGGGTTTGAGTGTAGCCGGGCTGCTTGCGCGTAAAGGTGTGAGCGTTGAAGTGTGGGAACAAAGTGATCACCCGGGTGGGAAGATCCAAACACGGCAGCAGTCCGGATATCTGCTCGAAGAGTCAGCTAGCATGGTGCTGAATTTTCGGCCGGAAGTGAATCGATTCTTAGCCACAACCCAATTGGATCGGCATAGAGTAAAGCGCGCGCATACCGAACACCGTTACCTGTTGCGTGATGGTCAATTGGTTGGGCTGCCATTGACCCTCCGTGCCATGGCCAGATCGCAGGTCTGGGGCACTTCCGGAAAGTTGCGATTGTTGCTGGAACCTTTCGCGGGCTCTGGTGATAGCGAACGGGAAACTGTAACTGAATTTATAACGCGTCGGCTCGGCCGAGAATTACTGGAACGAGCGATAGAACCCTTCGTGGCGGGCCCCTTGGCGTCGGACCCCGATCGTGCCAACGCCGCGACAACCCTGCCTCGACTAACCGGGCTTGAACAGAGATATGGCAGCATCACCTGGGGGATGCTGTCGAACAAACTCTGGCGCCGTCGGACCGCGACGGAAACTGAGGCGTTCTCTTTTGACGGTGGTATGAAGAGATTAATCGACGTGCTGGGTGGTAGTCGCAATATTCGATTGCGAACGGACTGCGGGGCGACCGAATTGGTACCCGTAAAAAACGGTTGGATAGCTGTCGGACTATTGTCTGGCAAACACCACACGTTAATGGCGCGCCACATTATCTTATGCACACCGGCGCAAGCTGCGGCATCCTTGGTGGCTCCGCTGGATGTAGAATTGGGCACGTTACTAGGGGAAATACAATACGCACCGGTGTCTGTCGTCCATATGGGATTTGCAGG
>JASJAT010000015.1 GCA_030066885.1 Arenicellales bacterium
TCCAATTGAGACTGCCAGCCTTGACGAACTGACCGCTTTGCAAGTAGAGCGATTGAAGTGGTCGGTCAAACACGCCTACGACAATGTCGAACAGTATAAGAAGAAGTTTAACGAAGTTGGAATACACCCGGACGATATCCGAGATCTGTCCGATCTGACTAAACTTCCCTTCACGACCAAACAGGACCTGCGCGAAAACTATCCCTTTGGGATGTTTGCAGTACCGGAAGACAAGGTCGTGCGTGTGCATGTTTCCAGCGGAACCACCGGCAAACCCACCGTCGTAGGTTATACAAAAAACGATATCGATATGTGGACGGAGATGATGGCTCGGTCCATTTATGCATCCGGTGGAAGGCCGGGTGACAAAGTCCAAGTATCTTACGGTTATGGTTTGTTTACCGGGGGGCTTGGTGCACATTACGGGGCGGAACGGCTGGGTTGCATGGTCATTCCTATGTCGGGAGGACAGACTGAGCGGCAGGTTCAGCTAATTGTCGACTTCAGGCCCGACATTATCATGGTAACGCCATCGTACTGTCTTAATGTCATAGATGAACTGGAAAGACAGGGAATCGATGTCGAAAACTGTTCACTACGTGTCGGCATTTTTGGTGCGGAGCCATGGACCCATGAAATGCGCGATGAGATAGAACAACGCATGGGCATCGATGCTGTGGATATTTATGGCCTGTCCGAAGTAATAGGTCCTGGTGTCGCTAATGAATGTGTCGAGACAAAAGATGGTCCCACTATCTGGGAAGACCACTTTTATCCCGAGATCATCAATCCGGAAACAGGTGACGTACTGGAAGATGGGGAACATGGCGAGTTAGTATTTACTTCACTCACCAAGGAAGCCTTCCCTGTCATCCGCTACCGTACTCGTGACCTTACCCGTCTGCTTCCTGGCACCGCTCGTACCATGCGTCGGTTCGACAAGATCACCGGGCGCAGTGACGACATGATGATCATCCGCGGTGTAAATGTTTTCCCGTCACAAATCGAAGAGCTTATTCTCAAACAAGATGAGCTGGGGCCGCACTACCAGATGGAACTGGGGCGTAGCGGTAACCTTGATTCACTAACGGTCAATGTCGAACTAAAATCCAGTGTGGATCCAGCTGCAGCTGAAAAAAAAGCTGCCGAGCTGCAGCAAAGCATAAAAGCGTTTATCGGGGTGACCACGGACGTCAAAGTTCATGGCGAAGGCGAAATTCCACGCTCCCAGGGAAAGGCACAGCGTGTAGTCGACAAACGGCCCAAAACATAGCTCTCATAAGAGACGTTCGATAATTTGTCCCGACCAAGGGTACCAAGTGTGGGATCTGGTTCGGCCCGAATACAGGTAAGAGAATTACAGCGAATCCGCAACACCTATACGCCAGCTGCAGCAGCGGCAAAACTGGACTTGTTGACATCGTTACAGGAACGAACGATTTCACAACCTTCGTTACTTAAGTCACTTCACGACAGCCTGTGTTTCATTTGTGCATTTCCCGACGGCCTCACGCACTATAGATTGAGCCGGCACGGCCTAGATAGTTTCGGTGAACGTATCGAATCGCTGAACGCCAAGACACGTGAAAACCTCGCGGATACAGGTATCGAAGGGACATGTGTTTACTACCGATTTTCCTATGCGGTGGCACTTTGGCTGGCGCGACACAATCCCGGTGCAGTAGAAATGGACTGGGAGGAGCTTGA
This sequence comes from Arenicellales bacterium, assembly GCA_030066885.1. Taxonomy (GTDB): domain Bacteria; phylum Pseudomonadota; class Gammaproteobacteria; order Arenicellales; family JAANXG01; genus JAHEKE01. Next base: position 1,708 of record JASJAT010000015.1, read on the forward strand.
GAACCCCGGAAGACTCGACGAAATTCTTCGTCAAATTGTACTACCAGGCGAATACGACTATTACGCCAGCGGCCAGGTTTCGGAACGGCAGTGGATATCACAAGCAAAAGGAAACCATGGGGTTACAGACTTCACCTGGTTAATGGCGCAAATGGGAAATCGACGCACCGCGAGATTTTGGACGGAAATGTACGACGCTGCCGATTTGCCTTTGATCTGGCAAGTCGGACCGGATTTCGCCAAAGGCCGCAATACACTTCCGCTCCGTCCACCAAGGGCCCGCACCCGCGGTATGCGAAAGTTAGAGGGAAACGTTATCAAAACAATCACTCGGCCCCTACGCAAGGTGCAGCGTTTGAGCCGACCTCAAGCCGCAAAGGCGATCAAAACAGCAATGGCAGCCTTGGTCGCTCGCCATCGCGAAACTTATCACTTCAACCACGCTAACCCGGAAGAGGTGTATGCAGCCGATATTGGGCAAGGCGTACAGATCTTTGTCTATGGACTGCTACCTGAACAGCGTTTTAGCCTGGAAACAACCATGGGTTACCTTATTGTTGCCAACGGAATGCCAGTTGGCTATGGCGGTGCCAGTGTGGTTTTTCACCAGGCCAACACAGGTATTAATATCTTCGATGAATATCGGGGCAGTGAGGCTACTTATCTGTGGGCCCAGGTATTGCGTACGTTTCATCATCTGTTTGGCTGTAAATATTTTGTCGTCAATCCTTACCAGATCGGCGGTGACAATCGAGAAGCCTTGCGCAGCGGTGCTTTCTGGTTCTATTACAAATTGGGATTCAGGCCAGTAGTGAAAGAAATAGCCCGTCTGGCGTCCGCTGAAAATATGAAGATCAGAAAGAAGAAAGACTACCGGACAAATACCCAGACCCTCAAGCAGCTCACCCAGTGCGATATGTACCTTTGTTTGGATGGAACACGCAAGTGGCATTTCTTCGAGGAACACTGGTTGGAAATTTGCGCCGCGGGTGCAACGAAGGTATTAGGGAGACAACAGGCCATAGATCGAACCGCTGCAGCACGAGAAACCGCTATTCAGCTGGTAAAACTACTCGGACAAAAATCGTTTAGCCACTGGTCAAGAGAAGAGCAGCAGGCGTTGCTGCAACAAGCTCCGGTATTAGGTTTTTTGACGGATCTGGGTGAATGGACCAGGGCTGAACGCCATAATCTGCTAAAGCTCATCCGCGCCAAGGGTGGCAAACAGGAGCTAGACTACGTAAGGATTATGCGTAAACACAATCGTTTACGGCATAGCCTGAGTAAATACTGCCAAGGCATCTGACATGGCGATGCAGATTAGGCAAGAGATACAACAGGCGCCGAAACTGCTTTACCTGTAGTTGCAAGTGTATACCCTTCCTTGAAGGCTTTCAGATTAAGCTCACGGAAACCTCTGGGTGCTTGATCGTCCACCGCCAGCTCGAATGACTCTGATGTACAAAGTTCGCTTATACCATTCAATACACCCAAGGCGACTATATTCGCTACTCGCCCGCTACCTAACTTGCGGGCGATTTCAGTCAACGGGAAGGCGTGGGTTTTAAATGTCCCTTTTGGCGGTGATGTTACGCGACTGCTGTCGATAACTAAGACGGCATCTGCCTTCAACAATCCAGTCGAAGCGTGAGCCGCGACCTGATCCATAATCACCAGATAGTCCAACTCGGTGACCAGCGGATAATCGACCTCGCCATCGCTTATGACCAAATCGGACCGACTCAGTCCACCGCGGGAAGTGGGCTCATAACTTTGGGAGTGTGCGACATTGAGGCCACTGGCTGTAAGTGCCGCTGAAAGAATACGCGCAGCCAAGATCAATCCCTGTCCGCCGCTGCCACTCAGTCGTATTTCTATCTCTTTTGCCATGGTCTGAATTTATGTTGACGCGGACAATCCCCTACGCCTTCTATTAGTCCCCCGATTTCAACACATCCATTGTTTTCTCTACGTGCTTACGGTAGTTATCGGCATATTCAGCACGGTCGTTGCGTGCCAACACGCCGGTTTCAAAGGCATTCGGGCGAAACGGCTGATCGACTGTGTTTCTGTAAACATCGGATCGGGTCGATGCTTTTTGACTCAGCATCATTTCCGGCGATTCGCCGAGCTGGTTCTTGCGGCCGTAGATTTCGGTACAGTCAGAAATGATCTCTAGGAAAGCGAAGCCGGGGTGATTGATGCCCTCTTTGATAAGGTTCTTTAGAGCTGGCACCTGCAGAGTGATCTCCCTTCCGACCAATCCAGCACCCGCTGCCGCAGCAAGCTTGCAAGAGTCGAAGCCTGGCTCGTGGTTTCCAAGCGGTGTGGTCGTTGTAAAACGGTCCACCGTGGTTGTTGGTGAAACCTGGCCTCCAGTCATGCCATACACTTCGTTATTAAGCATAAGGCACGTGAAGTTGAGGTTGCGACGACAGGCATGGATCAAATGGTTGCCGCCGATGGCTAGACAATCGCCGTCGCCGGTGATGACAATGACCTCCAGGTCCGGTCGTGCCAGTTTAAGTCCGGTGGCATAGGCCAACGGCCGGCCGTGTGTGACGTGCATCGTGTTCGCATCGATATAGGCACCGACCCGCCCGGAGCAACCAATGCCGGATACTATAGCTAACCGGTCTTTATCGATATCCAGTTCATAGATTGCCCACAGCAGTGCACGTAGAGCAATGCCGTGCCCACATCCCGGGCACATGAAATGCGGCATCAACTCCTGACGCAGATAGTCGCGAATCTCAAAGGTATGCATGCTGGCTTCAGTCATTCGACTCCAACGCTTTGACGCGCTCTAAGATTTCAATAGGGGTTATCGCTTCACCGTCGATTCGATTCATGCGTGATACTTTGGAGGGCGGAGAACACAGTCGTTCTATCTCCAGACATAGCTGACCGGCGTTCATCTCGGGTACCAGCACCTTTCTTGCCAAGGCCGCGACTTCCGCGAAAGGTTGTTGGGGAAATGGCCACAGAGTGATGGGGCGAAATAGTCCGACTTTGATGCCGTGTTCCCGCCCGAGTTTTACTGCCCGACGCGCAGCCCGTGATGTGATGCCATAGGCGACAATGACAATATCCGCGTCGCCGCATTCCAGCAACTCAAAGCTCTCTACGATTGTCCGGTTTCGGTCCAGTTTGCTCAACAACCGGCGCATGACTCGATCGACTTCCTCGGGATCCTGAGTGGGGAAGCCATTCTCGCCATGGGTCAGCCCGGTTGTATGAGTGCGGTATCCGTCGCCGGGTCGTGCCATTTCGGGAACGCCATCGTCGGTGGCGGCGAATGGTAGGTACTCTTCCGGTGGTGCTCGTGTCCACTTTCGTTCGAGCAACTTGAGTTCTGCGGGCTCCCTTATTTCTATGGTCTCGATTAGATGGCCGATGACTTCGTCATATAACAAAACGACCGGCACCCGCAGCAACTCAGACAAATTGAAAGCACGAACCGTTTCCATATAGATTTCATCCACAGAAGCGGGAGTCAGCACGATAATTGGGTGATCGCCGTGAGAACCCCATCTCGCCTGCATCACATCGGCCTGGCTAGGGCGGGTAGGCATGCCTGTGCTCGGACCGCCGCGCATGACATTGACGATGACGCAGGGGGTTTCGGTCATACTCGCGTAACCCAGGTTTTCTTGCTTCAACGAAAAACCCGGACCACTTGTCGCGGTCAACGCCTTAACCCCACCCATAGATGCGCCCACCACCGCTCCCATGGACGCAATTTCATCCTCCATCTGAACAAAGATACCTCCTACCTTGGGCAACTCCTCCGACATCTTTTCCGCGACTTCAGACGAAGGAGTTATTGGATAGCCCGCATAGAAACGGCAGCCTGCCGCAACAGCGGCCAGGGCACAGGCGTGATTGCCCTGTACACTCAATCTGTTACGGTTAAAGTCTGCTGAAATTGCGGGCGGCAAAAAATAAACCTCTAGGTTTAGGTGAGTTGGATCGTAATCGAGCTCGCCGATACTATGCGATAGCGGTCTCTTTTTTATGCACATGCACTGCAATAGCAAAATCAGGACACAGCCATTCGCACAGTCGGCATGCGGTACAGGCATCCGGGTTCGCTAGCTCTACTATCTCACTGCTGTTCAACGCCAAACAGCGCTCCGGACACATCTTGACGCAGATATCACAGCCCTTGCACCAGGCTTCGGTGATCTCGAGATCGATAACGACATCGTCGACTACAGGTGCGGGCGGTGGCTTGGCAACCTCAACTTGCTCACGCTCTTCTTTGTGAGCGTCGGACTGAATCCATTCTCGGCCGAGTAAAAAAGCCTGCCGATTCACCTCCACGGTTTTTGGCGGCACGGATTGAGCGATGATTGCCTGCCAATCGTCCACCGAGAAATCCAGCGCGGTCGACAACATACCTAACAATACTGTATTGGCTGCGCGCGGATTACCCAGTCCCTCGGCCATCCCGGTGGCATCTACCGCATAGGAATTGGGCACGTGCTGTTTGACTTGTTCTACCGACCTAAAGACGTAGTTCGAGGTCGCCCCCCGCTTTCGATTCCGGCAGGAAAACGGTGGAATGATCTGCTGCGTATCGGAAATGAAGGTCCCGGTCTCGGGATTGAGATAGGGCAACCAACGCAGTCCTTCGGCCCACTCAAGTGCCAATAGGATATCCGCCTGACCTAGCGGGATGGTTGGGGAATAGACCTCACGGCCGAATCGCACATGGCTGAACACAGCACCACCGCGCTTAGCCATGCCGTGGATTTCGCTTTGTTTTACCTTTAGCTTGTTCTGCAGGCAAAGTTGCGCCAGTACCTTCGACACCGTAATAACACCTTGACCGCCAACCCCGACAATGAGCACATTGGTCGGTTCGGCAGCGGTGGTTGGTGACGGCTCCCGTTCGACTGCGCTGGAAGTGGATACCCTCACGCTGTACCCGTCTCGCTCAACTGGATGCAGTCAGTGGGGCAAACCTGTGCACACATCGAACAACCTATACAAGTGGTTTGATTGATCTTTACCTTATGGTGGCCATCAAACAGCTCGTCGCTCCAAGATATAGCCGGGCATGCCAGATTCATACATGCTTGGCATGCGGTACAACCTTCGGAACGGACGTAGAACGGTGTGCCCTTGATCTTGACCGGATCGAGTGCACAGGGGCGATTGGAAATCACGACAGCGACACCGTCGTACTGAGTCGCCTCACGGTAGGTTTGATACAGGCTGCCTATGTCGTAGGAATCAACAGTCTTGACCCACTTGACCCCGATAGCACGAATTACTTTTTCGAAATCGACTCTATGAGTCTCGTCCCCACGCAATGTACGACCGGTCCCTGCATGGTCCTGACCACCCGTCATCGCTACAGTCTGGTTGTCGAGTAATAACACCGTAATATTGACGTTGTTGTAGACCGCATCGATCAATGCAGGAATACCGGCATGCAAAAACGTAGAATCTCCGATGGTCGCGACAACGGGTTTATCCGTAGCACCAGCTTTCGCCATTCCTACTGCCATACCGATACTGGCGCCCATCGATACGCAGGCGTCCATAGCCTTCAAAGGTTCGATCGCACCCAGGGTGTAGCAGCCAATGTCTCCCATGACCCGAGCACCAGCTGTACGCAACACCATGTAAGTGCCGGCGTGCGAGCATCCTGCACACAACACAGGCGGTCTGGCCACCGGCTCGATGCCCAAATCAGTCGTTTTGGGCAGCTCACTGATGATGCCTGCCTTATGGAGCCCCTCCCGCAGGTTCTCTGGCGAAAGCTCACCGACCCGTGGAAAGTACTTCTTCCCCTCCACTTCGATACCCATGGCCCGTAATTCTCTCTCAATGAAGGGTTCGAGTTCCTCCACGACGATGACTCGTTCCACTGAATCGCAAAAACGCCGGATTACGTCTTCGGCCAACGGATACGAGACACCCAACTTGAGGACGCTCGCTTCCGGTATTACTTCACGCACGTAGGTATAACACGTGCTGAGGGTTATCACACCGAGTTCATCGCTGCCCGGTTCCCAGCGAACTAAATCCGACGTGTTCAGGTATTCTTTAAGTTTTCGCTCCCGCTCTAGCACGATAGGATGGCGCACACGGGCATTGGTCGGAAGCGCAACGTGCTTGGCAGGTGAGTCTCTGAAGCCCCTCGATTCGATCTGTTCGCGTTCTCCTACCACGACCGGGCTACGGCAGTGGGACAGACGTGTGGTACTACGGACTATCACCGGTGTATCGAATTTCTCGCTCAGTTCGAATGCCAGTTTGGTGAAATCTTTTGCCTCTTGTGCGTCTGATGGCTCGAGTACTGGCACCATGGCGAACTGGCCGAACAACCGTGTGTCTTGCTCGTTTTGCGAGCTGTGCATCCCAGGATCATCACAAACAACTAAAACCAGTCCACCATTCACACCAATGTAACTCTGCGACATCAACGAGTCGGAAGCCACGTTCAAACCGACGTGTTTCATCGCACACATGGCACGCACACCCGCTAAGGAGGCACCGATGGCGACATCTAGGGAAACCTTTTCGTTGGTGGACCACTGCGCGTCTAAGTCTTCAGCGGGATATGTACCCAGGCTTTCCATGATTTCCGTACTGGGCGTCCCCGGATATGCAGCACCGACTTTTACCCCCGCTTCCCAAGCACCCCGTGCGATCGCTTCGTTGCCCATAAGTGACTTGATTTCGGGATCGATCCGAGGCGTGGTTGTTCTAGCTTCATGAATCCGCGCTATGGAGCCAGTGCCTTTATTCATGTCTTTAGCCCTGATGTTGAGTATTTTAGGGAAGCTGTTAAGGTCATCCGAAGATTTTTAGAGCACGCAAAATCTTTACACTCGGGTAAATTCTTACAATCAGAGTACTTAATAAACAAAACTCCGCATGATCTAGTTCAAGTCACACCGTCACCATGCTAGGTGCACCTGTACTAATGACCTGTCCACGCCCCCCGACGTCTGTCGCCCAATATCACTCAATCAGGGAATCACGTCAACCCAGGGCCACTTTATAGCCGTCTTTTGTTCCACTCATTGTCCCCAGATATCAGCTTCTTACCTCGTCGTGCTCTTCAAATAGTTGATCTTAGTCAAGAAACAGGTACCTTATACTGCTATTCTTTTGCTCTGTGCGGCCAATCAATACTGTGTCCGCAAACCAAAGAGAGGAAACCAATTCAATAATCACTTCGGAGGAAGATACTATGAACTTTGTTCGGTATATTTGCACTCTGATTGCCGGCGCCGCCTTGGCGTTGTGCAGCTTCATTGGAATCGCCGTGGCGGACACCATAAAGATTGGATCATTTCTTGCCGTCACCGGGCCCGCCTCTTTTCTCGGCGACCCTGAGAAGAAAACCCTTGAACTTTATGTCGACAAAATAAACGAGCAAGGGGGTATAAACGGCAAACAGGTCGAGCTCACACTTTACGACACCGGCCTCGATGCTAAAGAAGCGGTTACTTTTGTTAAAAGGCTGATCAGCGAAGATCAGGTCGATATTATTGTCGGCGGGACTACGACCGGGGAAACCATGGCGGTGCTAAAAGAAATCGAAAAAGCAGGTATCCCATTTATTTCCCTGGCTGGAGCATCGGTGATCATCGACCCTCCCAAGAAGTGGGTGTTCAAGACACCTCATACGGATGCAATGGCAGTGGGTATGGTCTACAACGACATGAAAAAAGAAGGTATCTCGAAAATCGGTTTGATCGCGGGTGCCGGCGGCTTCGATAAATCGTGTATGAAAAACGCGCAAGCGCTTGCCGAGGGGGCGGGAATCAGCATCGCTATCGCCGAGACCTACGGGAAGGGCGACAACGACATGACCCCGCAACTTACCAAGATTAAGAATGCAGGTGTCGACGCAACCCTGTTCTGTGGCTTTGGCGGCCCATCGTCCATCGTCACCAAGAACTACGCCCAGCTGGGAATCGAGGGCCCGCTGTATCATACACACGGATCTTGCTCGAAGGGCTTTATAAAAGGTGCGGGTGACGCAGCAAACGGTGTGCGTCTGCCTTGTGCGGCCCTGCTGGTAGCCGACCAGCTACCAGACGATGACCCGCAAAAAACCATCGGCATGGACTACATCAAGGCCTATACAGATAAATATGGCAGTGATGTGTCGACCTTCGGCGGCCATGCCTATGACGCGCTGTTTATTGCGGTAGAGGCGTTGACCAAAGCGGGCACCACCGACAAAGCCAAGGTTCGGGATGCGATCGAAGCCACTGAGAACTTCATTGGGGTCGACGGGATATTCAATATGTCCGAGAGCGATCACATGGGCTTGAGCTTAGACTCTTTCAAAATGCTGGAGGTTGAGAACGGGAACTGGAAGTACCTGTACTGAACCTGATCTGACCTCTCAAAGTTGCTACACTGCTTTTGTTTTGGGGTACAGGTTTATAGGCCTGTACCCTAAGGTAGCAACATGCAAGTCAAGGCAACTCTGATTAATCGCGGCGAGAGTGCCGCTCCCACAGTAGAGGAAAGCCTCAAGGATCCGACTTGCAGCGGTTAAATATCTTAGTCCGATGAGTTCCGAACTCTTACAGTTTCTGCTTTCCGGCATAACCGTCGGGGCCATTTATGCGCTCGTGGGTTTGGGCTTTTCCATCATCTACAACGCCAGCCACGTGATCAATTTTGCCCAGGGGGAGTTCGTGATGATAGGGGGAATGGGCACTGTATTCATCGCCTCGGCGGGCGCGCCCTTCCCTATAGCCATGATCGGTGCGGTATTACTCGCGGTAGTGATAGGCATTAGCCTGCAAAAACTGGCTATTGAACGTGCCCGCCACGCCTCTGTGGTAACCATTATTATCATCACTATTGGCGCGTCCATATTTTTACGAGGCCTCGCAGGAGTCATATGGAACAGAGATTTCCATTCACTACCGGCATTCAGCGGTGAGCAACCCATTCACGTTGCAGGTGCAGTTATCGTTCCCCAGAGCCTGTGGATACTCGGCGTGACCGTCGCGGTGGCCGTGGCCTTGTTCGTTTTCTTCAACCGCACCATGATCGGCAAGGCGATGTTGGGGACAGCGCACAATCCGTTTGCGGCGAAACTAGTTGGGATCAACACCAATAATATTTTGATCTTGAGTTTTGCCCTGGCCGCCGCACTTGGTGCGATCGGCGGTATCTTGATCGCGCCCATGGCACCAACGCACTACCAGGTAGGCATCATGCTTGGTCTGAAGGGTTTTTCAGCGGCTATTGTCGGTGGCCTCGGCAGTGGACCCGGTGCTATGGTGGGCGGCTTGTTGGTGGGTATCGCCGAAGCCCTGGCTGCCGGGTATATCTCATCCAATTACAAAGACGTGGTTGCCTTCGTCATTATTCTTCTTGTTTTGTTCTTTATGCCCTCCGGTCTTTTTGGTAGCCGCGCCAGTGAACGGGTTTAGCCCTGGGCCTGGATGAAGGGGGCAACCGTCGCTTCGCGCTATGGCGGCGTGTTCGTGCTGGCGGTGATTGTTGCCGTACTACCCTGGTTTCTTCCCAATAGTTTTTACTTTGACGTCGTCATCAACAGCGGCATCGCAGCCATCGTTTGTGTCGGGTTGAATCTACTGATTGGCTATGCGGGGCAGATCAGTCTCGGACATGCAGGTTTTTTCGCGCTCGGCGCCTATAGCTCCGCCATTCTCACCGACAACCTCGGCTGGCCGCCCATAGTATCGCTGGGATCCGGTTTGCTGGTCGTGGCGCTGCTGGCATTCGCCATCGCTAGGCCCATCCTACGACTAAAAGGCCACTACCTGGCGATGGCCACTTTGGGGATGGGTATCATCATTTCCATCGTCTTGAATCAAGAAGTAGATCTGACCGGGGGACCGGACGGCATGCCGGTGTCTTCGTTTTCCCTCCTCGGCCAGGAAGTGGACTCTGAACTCGGTTGGTATTGGATAGTAGGTGGCAGCCTAATCATCACGGTGTGGCTGGCATTGAACCTAATTGATTCTGCGGTGGGGCGAGCGCTTCGGGCGGTGCACGGCTCTGAAGTTGCAGCCCAAGTAGCCGGGGTCGACACGACACGATACAAAATACTAATTTTCGTGGTATCCGCCGTCTTGGCGGCTTACGCTGGCAGCCTTTTCGCTCACTACACAGGGTTCTTGACTCCGTCGGAAGGGAGTTTCTTTAGATCGATCGAGTTCGTCACTATGGTTGTTCTGGGTGGGATGGCCTCTGTGTTTGGCTCTGTCATCGGTGCCGCCATCCTGACTGCCCTACCCCAGTTTCTAACCGTGTTCCACGACTATGAGCACGTCATGTTCGGTCTGGTGATGATGTTGACCATGATCTTTATGCCCAAAGGTTTGCTGCCGAGCCTGCGTAACTGGATCAACAAGCGTACGTCATGAGTTTATTGGAGATAACAGGACTATCAAAATCCTTCGGCGGTGTGCAGGCGGTGCAAGAACTCGAGTACACCGTGGAAAGCGGCAAGATCCATTCTATTATCGGTCCGAACGGGGCGGGCAAGACAACGCTCTTCAACATGGTAACTGGGATATTCAAACCGTCCAGCGGCGAAGTGCATTTTAATGGTCAGGATGTTACCGGACTGCCTGTGCACGAACTTGCCGCTCTCGGCATCTCACGGAGCTTTCAGAACCTCCAGGTCTTTTTCAATATGACGGTTTTGGAAAACGTTATGGTTGGCAGGCATTTACATTGTCGAAGGGAATTTTTGCAGTCGTTACTCCACACTCCAGCCATCACCCGCTCTGACGAGGGCGCGCGACACCGGGCCGCAGAGTTATTGGAGTGGGTCGGTCTCAAGGCTTACGTCGGTGATCATGCCGATTCTCTCCCTTACGGTGCGCTGAAGAGGATGGAGATTGCGCGAGCTTTAGCCTGTGAGCCAAAGCTACTATTGTTGGATGAACCGGCGGCAGGGTTAAACAATAAAGAAACACAGGAAATCAACGAACTTATTCAGCAGATCTCGGAACGCGGTATTACTGTAGTCCTGGTAGAACACGACATGCGTTTGGTAATGGGCGTTTCCGACCACATTCTAGTGATGGATCACGGTAAAAAACTGGCTGAAGGCACCGCCGCCGAAGTCAGAGAAAATCCCGATGTCGTGGCTGCATATTTAGGCCGGGGGGACTAACGAGTTTGTTGCTAAAAATGTAGAGGCTGAAGAAGTGCTGCTCGAAATCAAAGGTCTATCCAGCAGCTATGGACGCATACAAGCTCTGCGTGACATCAATATCAACGTGGCGCAGGGTGAAATCGTTGCGTTGGTCGGCGCCAACGGTGCGGGAAAGTCCACCTTGTTAAAGATCATCTCCGGTGTACAACCGGTGACCGACGGTTCCGTGTACTTCGATGGCATCGACATTACCCGTGCCTCGTCACACCGGCGCGTCCGTTTGGGCATTGCACAAGTCCCCGAAGGCAGACAGATGTTCAGTCCCATGTCGGTGGAAGACAACCTGATGCTCGGTGCCTACACGCGTAAACGACAGGAAATAAAATCGAGCTTGGAGCGTTGCTACACGATGTTCCCACAGCTAAGGGAACGCAAACGACAAACCGCCGGCACCTTGTCCGGTGGGGAACAACAGATGCTGGCTATAGGCCGGGCGTTGATGGCTGTACCCAGACTACTGCTACTCGACGAACCGAGTATGGGACTGGCTCCGCTTATTGCCCAACAAATCTTAAAGACTGCCTCCAGCCTGAAGGATGCCAATGTCACGATTTTTTTGGTTGAACAAAATGCTCACGCCGCACTTTCATTGTCTGACCGGGGTTACGTGCTGGAATCAGGCGAAGTGGTTATGAGCGACAGCGGTCAAAACCTTCTGAACAACGAGCAAATTAAATCTGCTTATCTAGGGAGTTAAACCGGGGACAGTATACTTTTTAACTCGCTCTGGAGCGCTTAACTCGGAATACCCTGTTAAAAAGTATACTGTCCCCGGTTTATATGTACTGCCCAGCGTCTACCTTGATGACCTCGCCGGTGATCGTCCGCGCGGCATCCGACAGCAGAAACAATACCACCAAGGCGATGTCCTTGGGCTCCGGCAAATAAGTCAACGCCGCTTCTTCCGAGGCTTTTCGCTTTATTTGTTCTGGCAACTTCCGCGTCATATCCGTTAACACCATACCCGGTGCTACCGCATTGACCGTAACGTTCTTTGGACCCAGCTCCCGGGCACTCGTTTTAGTAAGTCCGATCAGACCAGCTTTGGCAGCAGCGTAGTTTGCTTGACCAAATTTTCCCCGCAGGCCGTTAATGGAAGCGATATTAACAATGCGACCGCTGCCGGCGGCGCGCATCAACGGGGCCATAGCACGAATCATATTAAAGGCCCCGGTGAGGTTAACCGCAATGACCGCCTGCCACTCCTCATCACTCATTTTTACGAGACTGCGGTCACGAGCGATGCCGGCATTATTTACAAGCAGACTCGTATGGGGCGGTAACTCCGCGACCGCTTGGACCACGCTGTTCGAATCCGATACGTCCACCGAATGACAGGTCCAGCCAGCTCCACCATCGGTGGCTGACGCAGCATCGAAAACATGCACTTCCGCCCCCCGCAAGCCTAACTCTTCGCATATTCTGCGACCAATACCCCGCATGCCGCCGGTGACTACTACTGCCTTGCCACTAAAATCCCAGATATCCGTACTCAATTCAGACTAGCCCGTAGTTTGCATCAGGACCCCGGACTTGATCCGGGGGACAGGGCAATCTAGACAATTAAAAGATGAAAGGTGAAAGTTAAAAGAACCTACTTTTCTTTGCAGTGTTTCACTTTTTGCTTTCAACTTTATACTTTTAACTAAGTTACTGGATTGCTTCCTGTGGATCATGCACTTTCGACTGTATTTATTTCTCTGCACTCGCAACGACGGTAGTCTTGTCATGGTTCATGATATACACAACACACGGCCGCCTGTCGCAATATGCGGGCTAGACATTCAATCGATGTCGAGGGACAGAGCAACCCGTTGTGAAAGGTTGAAACCACACTGCGCCAGAAAACGGTTGAGACCGAAGTCCTGCCACCGCACCTCGGTGCGTACCGTATCGACCCTCAGTGAGGCCAGGTTGCGAAGTAGTTGAGACACAAGTGCACGACCCACGTTGTGCGATTGCTCCAATGGATCTACGCCGATAGTATCGATCACGGCAACCGTGTCGGTCTGTCCAAATTCACCGTAATCCACTTTGGCCATAATGAAACCCACGACGCGTTCGTCTTTTTCCGCCACCAGAGAAATCCGGACGCCCGTTTCCTGTAGCGCCTCATCGGTCTTGCGCTGCAGATAAGCACTGCGGTCCCGGTTGGTGATGCGGCGATCGATACGAATAATCTGATCTAAATCCGTCTCGATTAAAGAACGCACCGGTACAAGGTCACGGGAAAGTGCGTCAAAATCGTCATGGACCGGTTTACTGTAGTCGCGTTCCCCTGAGGATTCGTTTTGTGTTTGCTCGTTCACTATCAGTTTCAACCTTTTAACATAATCTCGGGGAGATCGCCGACCGCTATTTATTAAAACGCAATCTCTTCGGTGGACCGTTCCAGCACCAGACGCGGCGCAAGCGAAAAACCCACGCTGCTAAAGAAATCCATCAATCCAGGCTGATTCCATTCCACTTGAGTGCGAAGTTCATGCCCGCCCCGCCGTTTAACCTCAGCGATCAATTCATGCATCAGGTCGTGGCCCATGCCGGCACGCCGGTGATCTGGATCGACATCGAGCGTGTCGAGAACTGCAACACGCCGGGGGCCACCAAATTCGCCGTTTAAAATAGTAGCCATAATAAAGCCCACCAAGTATTCCCCGGCACAGGCCGCCAGGCCAATAAACACTTCGGGATTTCGCTCCATGGCGCGCCGACGTTTCTCGAAAAAACCCCGGCGCGAACTGCCGCTGTTTATGCGGTCCAGTTCTATGATCCGTTCGAAGTCGCCGCCGGTCAGCGCACGTATTGTGGTGCTATTCTTTGCCATCGCGTGGAATCAAGCCAGTAATAAGATTAGTTTTCAGTTGTGTAACGACTCGTATTTAGCCTGCAGCTCTTCCTGTGTCTCAGGAAAATCCGGGTGTGGAACAATACAGTCGGGATCACACACTAGCTGGCATTGGGGTTCGTCGTGAGCGCCTACGCATTCTGTACATTTGAACGCATCTATGATGTAAATCGGCTCAGCGGCGGCAATGGCATCGTTGGGACATTCTAAGACACATGCATCACACATAGTGCAATCTTCATTGATCATCAGCGCCATTTGATGACTCCTTTAAAATAACATTTATGATGCTTTAGCAAACTGCTCCAGCTTGGCCATTTTCTTGTAACGGAAATCCCCCCACAGCGCAGCGCCGATCGCGCCTGCATAGGGCGAATCTGGGTGATTGCGGGCGGTGAGCTTTAACTTCTGTTTTTCCATGGCTTCGTTCAGCGCTGCCAGCAAACCTTCATCCCGAGCCAACCCACCGCTTAGGAAAGTAATGCCTTCACCGGCACCGACTACACGCAGTAGCTTGGCCAATCGACCAGCCATGGACATATGAATCCCCTTCAAAATATTGGCGGCAGTAATTCCGCGGGATACCATGTTAATCACATCGGTCTCAGCCAAGACAGCACATATACTGGACACGGTTTCTGGATCATCCGCCTGTTTGGATAGGGTGCCTATTTCGTCCTGGGCGATACCAAGATAGCGGGAAATATTTTCCAGAAACTGACCGGAACCGGAGGCGCATTGACTGGTCATCCGGTAGCTCAATACCTTGCCGCGACCATCGATACTGATAGCACGCCCGTGCAATGCACCGATGTCCAATACCGAGCGGGCTTCAGGTTCGAGGTATATGGCACCCCGTGCATGTGTGGTCATTGAATAGAAATGACCGGTACGAAATGTGACGCTCTCACCCTCACCGGTAGTGGCGACATAGTCCACGTCTTCGCGACCCATTCCAGCCTCAGCCAGGACGGCGTCGTAACCGCTCTCCGCGAGACGCAACGGGTCCCGCTGGCGAATCTTGTCCATTCGCCTGGCTAGCCACTCAGTTTTATCGTCCTCGACCCGGAACAGCACGGTTTTAACCGCGCCTGTACCTACGTCAACACCTGCGGTAATCGTCATTTCAGTTCTCCATTGCGCGGCGAGCAAACTCCGCCGCGCCCAACGCACCGGTGTATATGGAATCCGGATTGATGTTTATGGTTACGTCGCCATAGTTTTCTCTCACCACCGCACCGAGCTCCTTCACTGCCGCCTCGTTCTTGGCCACACCCCCGGTGAAGGTGAATTCGTTGGATATCCCACCCGAACGAGAAATGATGGACATGGCGCGAAGAATTATTGCGCGATGAAGACCCGCTACGATGTCCTCACGCTTCTCACCCAGTGCAAGTCGATCCCGCAGCTCTGCACCAGCGAAAACAGTGCAGGTGGAATTGATGCGTACGGTTTTAGTGGCTTGCATGGCCATGGGACCGAGTTCGTGCAAACCTAGATTCATTTCGTCCGCAATGTAACCCAGGTAGCGGCCACAACCGGCCGCACATCGATCGTTCATCTGGAAGTTGACCACTATGCCCTGCTCATCGACTTGTATCCCTTTGGTGTCCTGTCCTCCTATATCGAGCACGGTGCGGGTAGCGGGGTACATCAAGTGCGCCCCTAAACCGTGACAGAGTATCTCCGAGCGGATGTGCTCCTTTGGAAAGGGCAAGCGCACCCGCCCGTAGCCGGTGCCGACCACGTAGGCCTCTTCCAATTCTATATCGAGGGTGTCCTTGATTTGATCACGGACGTTTTCGTCTTTGACATGATCATCGTGCTCCTCTTTCAATACCCGTTCCAGCGCACGCATGAGCTTACCAGCCATGTCTTCACTCGGCGGTCGATTCTCTACCACGATGATCGATTTGTCGTAGAGGTTGAGCAGTGTATCGAAATCCAATTTCATCTCTTCAGCCACTTGTTCAGCCACATGCATGTATGCCGCACCGGCTAAATCCCGAAAAAAATCGGACTTGCGTACTTGCCCCGGTGCAAACAGCCCGACTAACTCGCCTTGCATCCGCGCGAACATCTCTTTTAGGGCTGCCTCTATCGAGGCACGCTTGCCTGTATCTCTCACGCCACTGGCGTTTTCAACGCAGGTCGCGTGTAAATCCTGCAGTTGCTCCAAAAACAGTTCCAGGCGGAAATTCCGCTCCATGGCCGCCAACAGATCTTCCACTCTTCCTTCCAGGCCAGGCAAATTTTCCAGGCCTCGCCGAAACAAGGTTAGCCGCGTGCCGAGAAACGCATCGAGCTTGGAAACCCGGCTGGCGGTGTCATAGTTAGACCTCGAGTTGGTGATACCGCGACCCAGCACCGCACCCGATTCGTCCATGACCACCGCTTTGGTCGTGGTTGATCCCAGATCAATACCGACAAAACATTTCATCCTGTGCGCCTCTTTGAGCTTATGCCGCGCTCTTGCTCTTGCGACGTTGATCGATCATCTGAAAATAGCTTTCCAATCGGTTTTTTACGTTGGCGGCAGAAAAGTAACGTGGATCGACCAGATCGGTCTCGATGAACGCCCCTGGTTTGCCGGTGCGTTTCTCAATCTCGCGCATAATCAACAGCTGGCCTGCGGAGAAGCTGTTGCAGCTCTTTATGGAATTGATCAACAGACCGTCGGCTTGATACTCGTTGACATATTTCTCCAGCAGATCGACCCGCTGCGGTAGATTGCGATTGGTATAACAACCGAGGCAATAGTCGGCGAGCGATTCGATCGGATGGTCCGGGTCGTGGCGAAAGCCCAGATCGTACACACCGCCGACCTTAGTATAG
The DNA here is from genome assembly GCA_030066885.1 of Arenicellales bacterium. Lineage (GTDB taxonomy): Bacteria > Pseudomonadota > Gammaproteobacteria > Arenicellales > JAANXG01 > JAHEKE01. The sequence continues at coordinate 18,573 of JASJAT010000015.1, forward strand.
GTGCTGGCCACCACCACAGCCCCGTCGTCGTAGAACATTTTCCAGAAGTCCCTGAAACTGGTCCAGTTAGGCGGCCCTTCGACCACCAGGCGATATTTTTCCTCCGCCATATCGCCTTCTGGAGTGATGGGCCCCTGCCCTTTCTGTAAGCGCTGTTCGATCTCGCCACGCAGGATCTCATAGTATTCGACGGCATCTTTAGTGCCGCGAAACGCAGTAAAAATGGGGCCGATGTAATAAACACCGCCGAAATAAGCGTCGATCGGCGAGCGCACATTCTTGGCGCTTTCCAGTACCCAAACAAGATTGTCTTCCGCCTCTGCAGACTGTTTGAGGTATTCCCGCAGGCGATCGATGTCGAACTTGACGCCGCTGACTCGCTCCAGCGCCGGTATCACTTCCTGCTTTAACTGCTTGACGACGAAATCACGCATGTTCTTGGTAACTTTACCGTCGCCCTCGTAAGGCACCTGCAGCATCACCGTCTCGCAGCCATATTCGTGTCGCAGGAGCTCGAACCACTTCATGAAAGTAAAACAGCCGGTGTAAGACAGAAGCAACAAATCGGGCGGCGGCAGTGGCTTGCCGTTGGGGGCCATATTACCTTTCGACATCAAGCCGATGTCGGCCTTAACATAAGTACACACGTCCTCGGAATGGCCCCGCTTCTCCGCGTCCATGATCATGGCGCCGCTCTTCTTTCTCATTCCGTTGTTGATGGCATTGATCTCTGGCAGGTTATTGAGCATGTCAAAACACATAATCAGCTCATTGAGATTGCCGGGTACGAACGTGGATGCAACCTTGCGACCGGTGTCAGCCGTGCTGGTAAGCGCATCGTAGTTCGCAGCAATCATCGATTTCTGCTTGAGCATGGACGATTCTTTGATAACCTCTGTTTGGGCGGCTGTCGCGTTCATGTCTCACTCCATAGTTTGATGGAATCGGCGAAAGTGCCAGCTTGTTCCCGTATCGGCTGCATCTGACCCGAATTCTCTGCATATTTAAACGAAATATGGGGAACATTGTGTTCCGCCATACGATCAACCAGCATAGGCCGTTCCAACAGGGCTGGATCGCAAAAACTGGGGGCGGCGAATATCACGCCTTCTGCCCCAGTTTCTCTTACCGAGTCCAGCAAAAATTGACCGACTTGATCATCACTGGTGCAGTACTTGGCCGCGGTATCTGCCGAGTCGTGAAGAAAAGACGACGCGAGGTTTTGCAGAGGATCGCCCTCGGTCGATACGTCGTTTAGCATCCAACGGTTCACCAGCATATAGTCGTCGTCCACGATATAGCACCCGGCCATTTCGATCGACTTAATCAGATTCAGCGGGGGCTGTTCACAGAACGATCCGTTAACAACGATCCGGCAGTTATCCCGCAAAGGCCTGTCCTCTTCTTTTGCGGCTGCCAGGTAGTCAGCCAGCATTTTATTATGGTCTTCGACCGGTAGCAGCATCCCGGCCCGCATGAGCAGGTAGACCTCCGAACTGGGTACCTTCCAGGGTTGCTCGGCCCGGAGCCGATAGACTTCACGCACAGCATTTCGATTCTCGTTGTATAAGGCTATGGATTCACGAATTGCCTGGTCGGTGATCTCGTTACCGCAAACCTGTTCTAATCCTTGCCTGAGCTCCTTGAGCTCATTGATATAGTAGGTGCCTCCGATATCGTCTTGATAGTTCTGTGGCACATCGAAATACCGCACGTATTGATCGGGAAACATCAGCTTCCACATCCCGGACAGATTGCGAATCACGTCACAGATGCTGGGAAACAGCATGCCATCGAGAAAATCGAGCCGATTGGTAAGTCCCAGTTCTATAGTCGATCGGGGGATTCGACAGATGTAACTTTGGTAGTACGCATCGCCATGGATCACCTCGAGCTGATCACCACCACCGAGCACGCCCATCGGTAACATGCCGCCCGCATGGATGATTTCTCGCGGCACATAAACCGGCATAAAGCCGATGACCTTACGCGTTTCATTCTGCGCTTTCCACGCCCGTACCGATTCGAAGTTCAAGTCTTCATAGAGCGCTGTGCACGTTTCGATGATTGACGCGGTACTCATAATCGAGTGGGATCCTGTTCCGGCCCAAGATTGAAGAAAGATTTTCTCTCGCCAAGGCGCCAAGACGCGAAGTTATTTCTTGGCGAGCTTTGCGTCTTAGCGAGAATTAATTTTGAAGTTTCGTCCACTTGAACAGTTGGCTTAAGATTATTTAATTGTGTTTCCACTCGGCGGGGCGTTTTTCGATAAACGCGTTAAGACCTTCGGTCGCATCGTGGGTCGACATTAATCCCTTAAGATACAGTTCTTCAACTGCTACAAGCTTCGCTTTGAGTCCAGCCACTCGCTGCAGGCGAGCGGCGCGCAGGGCGAAACGCAGAGAGCTTGCGCTGGTCCCGGCCAAGTGTTGATCGAACCACCCCAGGGCAAGTCCCTCGGGATCTTCACCCACTGCACTGGCCAACCCCATCCGAAAAGCGTCCTCCCCAGAAATGCTGCGCCCGCTCAGCAGCAGATCTTCAGCTTGGATCTGTCCGATCCGTTCGGGCAATAAGCAGGAGGCAGCAGGCGCGAAAACGCCTAGTTTGATTTCCGGCTGACCGAGACGGGCCTCACCGTGAACGAAGATCGGGCCACCCGCGCAAGCAACTTCCAAGCCGCCACCGAGACACTGACCCCGCACCGCGACCAGAATGGGGGCCGGGTTTTCCAGCATCTGCACGATCAATCCATGCAGCGCCTTTAGCATGTCAGCGCACTGATCGGGCAGGTGCTCCTCGACACTGGCGCCGAAACTGAAATGAGGGCCTTCGGCATCGAGCAGGGCGGCGGCCAAGCCCGTGTTAACGGAGTATTCCTGTAGCGCCTTACTGAGCGCGGAGATCATCTCGGCATCGATGATGTTGGCTTTCGGCCGTGCCAGGCGCAATCGCAACAACCTACCGTCTCGGTCTAACCAAACCTTTACTGGGCTGTCAGCCACGGTCAGGTATTCGCCTTGGGAATCAAGCTTTCGATCAGTTCCGGTGTCCAGGGCGTCCCCTTGGCCAACGCTTGGCGGAGTGCGACGAAATCGATCTCACGACCAATCTCCCGGTTGCCTTCATTGAAGGCACGAAAACCGGTGCGTGCTTCGTTCATCATATTGAGAGCGAGCCAAGCCCTCGAACCTTCTTTGTTGCGGTTCCAGGCATTGAGTTTGGGCTTGCGGAGCTCTTCTAGGCTCTTGGTCATGCACTCGGGGAAAGTGAGCAGGAGTTTTCCGCACAATTCATCCACCTTTTGGTCCAACAAAGACAGGTCGACTTCACCTTGTTTGATCAATTCACGGCCTTTTTTGAATTCATCACCGGTCTTGAATTCACCGTGAACGACGCGCCCAAACTCATCCAAAAAACGGTCGGTGACGACGAGTGGGTTGGGAACGAATTGGCCATCCACCTTGAGCGCGGGGGTGATCTCGTGGCAAATGCCGAGTCTGTAAGCCTTGTGTGCTGAGAAGGGCTCACACAACGTACCCGAGACCATGGCCTGTTCACAGCCGATCATTACCGGTAGAAAATCCGTAGAGCCACCAATTGCCGCAGAACCGTGTTTGGGGCCCGCTTGACCGAAATTGGCTAGATCCTGGGCCACCGTGTAATCACAGGCCATACCGATTTCTTGGCCACCGCCGATTCGCATGCCGTTGACCCGGCAAACGACCGGTTTGTCACAACCCAAGATGGCCGAAACCATGTCGTTAAACAATCGCATGTACTGTCGATATTCCTGTGGGTTGCCGGCGTAGTACTCGGCATACTCTTTAGTGTTCCCACCGGTACAAAAAGCCTTATCACCGCTACCGGTAAAAACGACCGCGTTGACATCGCGGGCGTTGGATGCGGCTCTAAAAGCCAGAATGGCACTTTTGCACATTTCTGTGGTGTAGGAGTTGTATTGCTCGGGGTTGTCCAGTGTGATCCATGCGTTATACAGGCCGTCTGCCGTCTTCCCATCTGGAGTCCGTGCAGGCCGCTTTTCGAACAACACACCAGGGGTCGAGGCGTTGGGCACCAGGTTGTGATCCACCAACGACTCGGGGGCAATCTGTTCAACAATGGAAGCTGTTGATTTGGACATTGCTTACTACCTCACGATTCCGGAATCATAATTGCGCGTTTGGTCAGTTTGTGTGCATGCGCAGCCTCGAAAACTGCATTAATCTCTGCCAGCGGATGTGTCTCAATAAAAGGCTTCATACTGATCTTGCCGTCGAGCGCCAAGTCCAGTGCCTGTGGATAGTACTGCGGAGGACATCCCCAGTTGCCAAGCGCACGGGCATGAAAGGCCATTAGATTTGATAAACGTATTTCGACCTTATCCATGGTAAAGCCCACAACCGCTAAGGTCGCGCCGAATGTGAGCAGTCCATAGGCCGTTTGCTGACCGGCAGGAGTGCCCGAGCATTCGAAGATTTTCCATTCGTTCGGCGGCAAGTTGTTGTCCTTGGCAAACTCCTGTACAGCCTTTTTCAGCTCGCGTCCCTGAATTTCGTTGCCATTGATAGTCAACTTGGCGCCATAGTCGTGTAATTGAACCAGCTTGGCGGGATCGATATCGATTGCGATGACACTCGCACCCATTGCGTAAGCGATTTGTACTGCATAGACACCTATGCCACCGACCCCGACCACTATAGCGAGGTCACCGGGTTGTACTTCGGCTTGTAGGGCTGCCAGATAGGGTGTCGTTACCGCATCGGCCAGAACCGAGACGTCAGCGAGATCGAGTCCGGCAGCGGACAACCGTTGTTCATTCACCTCGCATAACCCGTTTGCGGGAACAGTCACGTGGGTGGCGAAACCGCCGTGGATGTCGTTACCCGGCATCTTCTGATTGCGGCAGATGGTTTGGCGGCCGCGACGACAAAGATCGCAGTTACCACAGGGTATGACAGCCGGGATTACCACCGCTTTATCTTGCCACGATGCCGACCCTTCGCCTGTTGCGGTCACGTATCCGCTTATCTCGTGACCGAGGACCAGGGGCAGTGGGTGGGTGGTACGAACGCCATCATAAAAGTATCCTAAGTCCGTATGGCAGACACCGCATCCGGCTACCTTCACAGTAACCTCTCCTGGACCGGGCGAAAATGGCTCCAGTTCTGACTTCACCAGTGCCTCTCCCGGGGCATTCATCATCCAGCTGTGGGGTGTGGAGTTCATGCTTTTTTATGGTCGATGGCGTTGAAAAAGCAGTCTATAGTCACGTTTACGTAAACGTCAACGAGCGCCCCACTGAGAATGTGAAAAACTTGATTTAGATCAACTTCACGAGCAGATAAGGTAATAAATAGCAAATATGACCCTTGACACGACCACCGGAACGCCTTCGTCGATTTCCATCGCATTGATCGGTAGCGGCGGCTCGGGTGTGATGACTGCCGGCAGCATGTTGCTCGACGCAGCGGGACGATCTCACTGGTACGCCTATATGACCCGATCGTCCGGACCCCAGATCCGGGGAGGTGAAGCAGCTGCACTGATCCGCATCTCCAATACACCGATCGAGTCGCACGACAACCGTTTCGACATTCTGCTGGCGATTGATTGGCGGAATGCGGAGCGCTTTGCCGGTGAAATCCCGTTGGATAGTGACAGTTTAATTGTCGCAGACCCGGATGGTGGCGATATACCAGACAAAATAAACGCGATGGGGGCCCGCTGCTGTGAGTTACCGATGAAAGCGCTCTGCAAGAATATCACCGGTGGGCGCCCGAACATGATTGCCTTGGGTGCCATCGCGTCGCTGGTTGGTCTACCGGAACAATCGCTGATCGATGTGTTGACCAAGGTTCTAAAAAACAAGGGTGAGGAGGTGATAACGTCAAGCACGGAGGCGATTCAGGCAGGGATCAGTGCCTGTGACAGCCTTCCCTCCTGCCCATCGTTAAACCCACCAGAACCCCACGCTGCAAAGCGTTTGAACATTACCGGCAACGAAGCTGTCGGTATAGGCGCGTTAAGGGGGGGAGTACGGTTTGTCGCGGCTTACCCCATAACGCCGGCAACGGAGGTGTTGGAATGGCTTGCACCTATGCTGGACAAGGTCGGAGGTGTTCTAGTCCAAGCGGAGGATGAATTAAGTTCAGTCAACCAGATAATCGGAGCTTCATTCGGTGGTGTGCCGGCACTCACGGCAACATCCGGTCCGGGTCTGGCATTGATGATGGAATCAATCGGCTTGGCGGTGGCAGCTGAAGTCCCGATTGTCGTTGTCAACGTCATGCGCGGCGGGCCTTCCACCGGTATCCCGACCAAGTCGGAGCAAACCGATCTCAATATCGCATTGTATGGTCTGCACGGCGAGGCGCCCCATCTGGTAGTAGCACCCACGTCAGTCGCGGATTGTTTGTTTACGACCCAATGGGCAGTGCAACTTGCAGAAGCCTTACAGACCGCAGCCATCGTGTTATCGGATCAATCACTAGGGCAAACCCGCGCGGTGCTCGACCGGCCGGCAGATTTGGCCTTGATGGAGCGGCGTAATGTCCCAACAAAGATCGGGCCTGACTACAAGCGTTACGCAGTTACCCCCTCGGGCATTTCACCTATGGCCTTACCCGGCACGACTGGTGGACAGTACACGGCAGATGGTCTCGAACACAATGAAGCGGGCACGCCATCCAGCCAGGCTGAAGACCATCTAACTCAACTTGATAAAAGGCACACCAAACTACACGGGTACAACTTCGGTGACCACTGGGCTGATATAGAAGGCGAAGGTGATATCGCGGTAATCACTTGGGGATCGAGCTCGGGTCCTGTTCGTGAAGCTCTTTCACAACGTCATAACAAGGAAAGAAATGTTCGACTCATCTGCATGCGTTTGCTGAGTCCTGAGCAACCTGAGAAAATGGAGGCCGCCTTGGAAGGGGTCGAGCGAATCCTGGTAGTCGAACAGAGCCACAGTGGTCAGTTCTATCGCTATTTGCGTGCTCACTATGATTTACCGGCGGAGTCTAAGGCGTTTCATCGTCCAGGGCCGCTGCCCATACGACCCTTTGAAGTGCACCGAGAACTCGCTGAATGGGAATGAATATGAACGACGCCGCATCCACCACCGCCCTGGCTCCCAAAGACTACAAGTCATCAGTCAAGCCCGTGTGGTGCCCCGGTTGCGGTGACTTCAGCGTCCTATCCGCCATAACGAAAGCTCTGGCCCACATGGGGCTCAATCCTGAGGATGTCGCCGTGGTTTCCGGCATAGGCTGCTCATCACGAATTCCAGCTTATCTCAATACATACGGATTCCACGGCCTGCATGGACGTGCATTACCTTTGGCTACCGGTTTAAAAGTCGCCCGGCCAGACTTGACCGTGCTGGTTGCCGGTGGCGATGGCGATGGTTTCTCCATCGGTGGCAACCATTTCCTACATGCTTGCCGACGCAATATCGATCTGACCTACATCGTGATGGACAATCAGGTTTACGGCATGACCAAAGGGCAGGCGTCGCCAACTACCGCACCCGACTGGGCGCGCAGCAAAATGACCCCGCACGGTCCGGGTATCAATCCTTTCCATCCGCTGATCATCGCCTTGGGTGCCGGCGCCAACTTCATCGCCCGCGTATCGAGTCACGACCCCAACGGGACTGCCAAGACGATAGTCGAAGCGATACGCCATCCTGGTTTCTCCTTTGTACACGTATTGAGCCCGTGCGTTACCTATCAGCCGGAACAACGCGAATGGAAAAAACTGGTCAGGCCGGCACCAGTTGAGGCAACATCCGATGCAGGCAGAGCCGCACGCCGTTTGCTCACGGACGACAACTTGTACCTGGGTGTTCTCTACCATGGCGATCGTGAAACTTACCGCCCGCGCTTTGAAACCACCAAGGTGGATCCGTCGCAACTCGAACAGGAATTCATAATATGAACGCGACCCATGTACCAGATAGTGATGTAATCCAAACCGTACAGGAACTCATTGCGTACACCTGTGCCATGGAGTTGGAAGCCGCCAATCATTACCAAGAGCTGGCCGATCAGATGGAAGTGCATAACAATCTGGAAGTCGCTGAACTGTTCCGCAAGTTTTCAGACCTCAGCAATCAGTTGAAGGAACACTACATCAGCTCGAGCAAGGGTGTGGAGCTGCCGGACATTGTGCCGTGGGACTATCGTTTCGAATGCATCGAGTTACTGCGATCCGATAACACCAGCGACGTGCACTATCTGATGACGCCCTACCATGCGGTTGAACTTGCCTTGCGCTGTAAGAAACGGCTGGTCGAGTTCTTTTTGCATTTGTCTGAAAACCACCATGACGAAGATACCCGGCAAACAGCGAAGGATTTCAAGGAAGAGCAGGCCAAACACATTTCAATACTCGTGCAATGGCTGGCTGAGTATCCTGAGCCCGATGAAGATTGGCGCGAGGACCAGGACCCACCGACGCTTCAAGAGTAGTAGCGAGGAGCGGAGCTAGCCTATGGGGTCAGGTTCGATTGATTTTAATAAATGTAGGTGCGACTAAGGTCACGGTCCTATAAATCAATCGAACCTGACCCCATAGCAATATT
>JASJAT010000016.1 GCA_030066885.1 Arenicellales bacterium
GGCTGTTCGAAGCCAACGGGTATATCAAAATCGATCACTTTGGAGATTATCCCAGTGATCCTTTGAGCGTATTTATGGAGAAAAAAATTCAGTGAACAGCACGATTGAAAAGGCTTGGATACAAACCTCGCTAATCAACTGTGGGGATCCGACGAGTGGATAAAGGCCCCTGAAGATGTTATACAGTTAGCACTATTTCTAGCGACGCAGCCGAATAACGGACCTATGGCGCAAAGTTTTAGTTTAATGCGAAGAGACTATTAAGCTTGTGGGTGTAAGTAATTTCATCAGCGATTCTGTTATTACCAAGTACGAACAAGACGGCGTGGTGTGCCTGCGTGGTGTATTCAGTAGCAAATGGCTTGATTCCCTGGCCCAAGGTATGGAAAAGAACCTCAAAACGCCGGGGCCGTATACAGCGGGATACACCGCTGAAAATGAATCTGGAAACTTTTTAGGAGACTACTGTAACTGGCAGCGCATCGAAGAATACCGTCTGTTTGCTTTCGAGTCCCCAGCAGCGAGTATCGCTAAGCGTCTAATGCAAAGTAACGAAGTTCGCTTCTATCACGAGCACGTATTGATAAAAGAACCGAACACCAAAGAAGTGACGCCCTGGCATCATGACCTACCCTATTACGGCCTCGATGGGGACCAGGTTTGCAGTATTTGGCTGCCTCTGGATCCTGTGGCAAAACCTGCTTGTCCAGAGTTTATTGCCGGTTCCCATCGATCTGGCAAGCGCTATGTCCCGAGATTTTTTGTCAATCACGAAAAGTACACCACGGCCCAGGACGAGTACGAACTGGTTCCCGACATCGACAAACAGCGCGACCAATATCGTATTCTTGCCTGGGACTTAGAGCCCGGTGACTGTGTTGTTTTTCACATGTTAACTCTGCACGACGCACCAGGAACGGTCGGGATAACCACCCGTCGGCGCGCCTTTACGACCCGCTGGCTCGGCGACGATGCAGTGTTCGCAACGCGTCCTTGGACTACCTCACCTCCTTTCCCGGACTTAGAACTTAAACCCGGTGAACCGATGCACGATCCGTTGTTTCCGCTGGTGCACTGTAGTTAAACCCTGTTCGAATCGCGGCGAGGGCGCCGCTCCTACTGTAGGAACTTGCTCTTGCTCGAAGTATGTCCATGAATAGATATGTGGCGAAATAACAGTTCATTTTTCACTAATCGCCGTGTCACCCCCGCGCCGTTTAAATCTATCCCCGGTTTAGGGCATCACGCAAAACACGTGCAATGTGCACGGGCTGACGGCCGGTCGTATCGACTATTTGATGCCGACAGCTGGTCCCGTTGGCGATGATATGAGTCTGGGCATCCAGCGCCCGGATCGCGGGCAGCAAACTCAACTCTGCCATCTTGACCGACACCTCGTATGTCTCAGCGCTGTATCCAAACGCACCTGCCATACCACAACAACTCGATTGGATGGGTTTTGCCTCGAGGCCGGGGATCAGCCGCAAAACCGCCGTAACCGCATCCATCGCGCCAAACGCCTTTTGATGACAATGGCCATGTATCACCACTTTCCTCCGATCCGTCTCTTGCAGCTCGAGGTCCAGTGACCCATTGTCTACGTGCTCTGCTAGAAACTCTTCGAACAGCTTTGCCTGGGCGACAAGCCACTCGACCTCCTGTTTCGGAAACATGCTCAACAACTCATCACGGAAAGTTAACAAACAGGAAGGCTCCAGGCCGATTATTGGGACACCCGTATAGGCTTTGAGAGCAGCCAATGTGCGCTTCGCTTCCCTGCGAGCTTCTTCGACAAGACCTGCAGCCAAAAACGTACGACCACAACATAACGGTCGGCTTGTACCGTCTACTGCCGTCGGCAAATGAACTTGATAACCGGCCGCTTGCAGTACATCCAGCGCTGCGACCAGATTGTCCGGTTCAAAGTAGCGATTAAACGTATCAGCAAATAACACTACCTCACCTCGCGACCCACCACCTCCAACCCCTGTACCGGGGTAGACAAACGGCTTGGCTTGCCAAACGGGCAATAAGCGTTTTGCGCTGATACCCAGAAAACGTTCAGCTACATTCGCCAGCAACCGACTGCGGTTGCGCAAATTCAACAGAACGTGAAAACGCGATGCGTTCGGGGCATATCGTGGCAGGTAAGCGACCAAACGATCCCGCATGGGCAGGCCATGTTGCAGCCGATAATGATGAAGAAACTCGATCTTCATCTTGGCCATATCGACACCGGTCGGACATTCCCGCCGGCAACCCTTGCAACTGACACAGAGCTGCATAGTGTCATACATTTCTTTTGACGTTAATGCATCATCGGTTAGTTGTCCCGACAGTGCTAATCGCAGTGTATTGGCGCGGCCCCGTGTAAGGTGTTGTTCGTCTCGGGTTACCCGGTAAGAGGGGCACATCACGTCGGCATCCCACTTCCGGCAGGCACCGTTGTTGTTACACATCTCAACCGCTCCAGCAAAGCCTCCCCAACCTGACCAGTCGAGCGCAGTCTTTATTTCGACGGTTTTGTACCCGGGTTTGTATCTGAACAAGATACGGTCATCCATTTTGGCCGGGTTTACGATTTTTCCAGGGTTCATCAGACCCTTTGGGTCGAACAGTTTTTTGACCTGTTCGAAATTACGAACCATGCGCCGGCCAAACATCGCTTGATGAAACTCAGACCGTACCAGCCCGTCACCGTGTTCGCCGGAATGTGAGCCTTTATATTCACGCACCATTTCGAAAGCCTCCTCAGCGATGGCACGCATTTTCACTGTGTCAGCCTCCTGCTTTAAGTTCAACACCGGCCGCACGTGTAAACAACCGACGGACGCATGGGCATACCACGTCCCTGTTGTACCATGCTTGTGGAACACGTTGGTAAGTCGATCCGTGTATTCCGCGAGGTCTTCCAGCCGCACCGCACAGTCCTCGATAAACGATATGGGTTTTCCATCACCTTTCATCGACATCATGATATTCAGACCCGCCTTACGTACTTCCCAGATCGCTTTTTGCTGAGAGGGATCAATGGCTTCGACCACCGCATCGGCAAATCCCAAATCCTCCATACACTCAACCAGCTGCTTTAGCTTATTGAACTGGGCTTGATGATCATCGCCGGCAAATTCCACCAACAGCAAAGCCTTCGGATCGCCTTTAACGTATAGATCTATGGTGGTACGAAACATTGCGATATCTTTTGATAAATCGATCATGGTTCGGTCGATGAGTTCTACCGCACTTGGATCGAGCCTGGCTATATGCTGGGTGGCGTCCATCGCCGCATAGAAACTTGGGAAGTGACACACACCGAGTACTTTATGTTCAGGAATTGGGTGGAGTCGCAGGCGAATCCGTTCGGTAAAGGCGAGTGTTCCCTCTGAGCCCACCAGAAGCTCAGCCAGGTTGATATCCGAGTCCTCGGCAACGAGTGCATCTATGTTGTAACCCCCGACTCGACGTTGTAATTGAGGAAACCGACTATCGATTTCGCTCGCTTCTCTCCGCCCCAACTCCAGCAACGCACTCAGCAATGGACTAGAAACGTTGCTTTTGGTCAGTAGGCCAAACACCGCGCGTTTACCGTCGACCATGATGGTCTCGATGGCCTGTACATTGTCACGCATGGTGCCGTAACGGATGGACCGGGCACCACAACTATTATTGCCCGCCATACCGCCCACCGTAGCCTGACTGGCGGTGGAAACGTCCACTGGAAAGGTCAGTTTCGAGGGCACGAGTTGATTGTTAAGGTGATCTAGCACAATACCCGGTTCAACAATAGCTTGTTGCTGGTCGATATCCACCTGCAGCAATCTATTCAGGTGCTTGCTGACATCGATGATCAGTGCCTCTGCCACGGTCTGTCCGCATTGCGACGTACCACCACCACGTGGAAGAATGGCCACGCCCTCTTCCACCGCAATTTGGATCGCACTTATCACGTCCTGCCAAGTGCGTGGAACTACCACACCGACGGGTTCAATTTGATAAATTGACGCGTCTGTACTGTAACGGCCACGGGAGAATGCATCGAATAAGACTTCGCCTTGTAGTTCTTGACTTAGGCGAGCCGCTAGTTGGGGATCGCCGATGCTGGAGCGCATTGCGCGCGAAGCGGAATTCAATTCAACTACACCGCAAACCCGTCACAGAGGGAATTTCTAAAAAGACCGATGTTGTCGAATAGTCCAAGATCATCTTGCTGCGTCGTCTCGGTGGGGCAGAGGTAAGGCTCTATAGCAGTTTTTTGGGCCCTGATCGGTGCCTTGACATTACGCCAAATTCATATACAGAATGCAACCCACTACCACACAACAGGATACAGCAGTTGAAGGAATAATGAGCGGACGTCACTTCCTACAGATACCAGGACCCACCAACGTTCCGGAAAGGATTCTCAGGGCCATCGACTCCGCCACCATAGATCACCGAGGGCCGGGCTTTTCACAACTGACAATGGAAGTGCTCGATGGTCTGGGTAAAATTTTTAAAACCTCTCAACCGGTTGTCATATTCCCCGCGTCGGGCACCGGCGCTTGGGAAGCCGCACTAGTGAATTGCCTGTCACCTGGTGATACTGTCTTGATGTGCGAAACCGGCCATTTTGCGACTGGCTGGTGCAATTTGGCTCAGCGATACAACTTGCGGCCGATTTTCATCCCAGGTGATTGGCGCCACGGTGCTGACCCAAAGGAGATCGAGAGCCGCCTCTCCGAGGACGCGGCGCACCAGATCAAGGCAGTGTGCATCGTACATAACGAAACTTCGACCGGGGTAACTTCACGCGTCGCCGATATCCGCGCCGCTATCGATCGAGCTGGCCACCCCGCACTGTTTATGGTCGATACGATCTCGTCGCTAGCATCCATTGACTACCGGCATGACGAATGGGGTGTGGATGTAACTGTTGCGGGATCACAGAAAGGTCTGATGCTGCCGCCCGGGCTCAGTTTTAATGCGGTAAGCGACAAGGCGTTAAAGGTTTCCGAACAGGCCAAACTGCCAAGGTCGTATTGGAACTGGGCAGACATGGTACAAACGAATAAGAATGGATTTTTTCCTTATACCCCTGCGACCAACCTGCTTTATGGTCTGCGTGAAGCGATCGCCATGTTGCTGGAAGAGGGTTTGAATAACGTCTTCGCTCGTCACGCACGTTTGGCTGAGGCGACGCGTTGTGCTGTCCGTACCTGGGGTTTAGATATCCTCTGTCTGAATGAAAGCGAATACAGCAATTCACTGACCGCGGTGTTAATGCCGAACGGTTACGATGCAGATGAATTTCGCCGCGTTGTATTGGATAACTTCAATATGTCGTTAGGGAATGGCTTGGGCAGACTCGCCGGTAAAGTGTTTCGTGTTGGACACTTGGGCGATTTCAATGAACTCATGTTGGCGGGTAGTTTGAGTGGGGTGGAGATGGGATTAGAATTAGCGGCGGTGCCGCATCAAAAGGGCGGTGTACAGGCTGCCTTGGATTTCCTGGCTAAGACAGCTGCAACACACAACAAGAATAAAGTTGCATCTGAAGTCGCATAACAAGGACAGTCCGGGAAAAAGGTACTACTGAGAGAAGTTTGCCGATATTTGGTAGTCACCAGAGCTAACGTCTATTTCATCGCGGTATCTTTAGTGCTGTTGCTGTTGGTGACCTATGTCCCAGTCATCCCTGTGGGATTGGTTGAGCTCTTCTACCGTTAGCCAGAATGCGCGTAATGTTGCTTTAGGAGAAAGCCTATGTCTGATTTGATCCGCATTGAACGCGACGGATTTATTACCACCGTCGAGCTCCATCGACCCGATAAACTCAATGCACTGACAAAATCGATGTGGCAACACCTGGGGAATTCCATTGAACAGTTGTCGACGGAAGATATCCAGGTACGTTGTATAGTTGTGCGGGGCGCTGGCAATAAATCCTTCTCACCCGGCAACGATATCGGTGAGTTCGAAGACGAACGATCCAATGTCGATCAGGCGCGAGCGTACGGCGCCATCATGAACCGTACTCTGGCAGCGTTTCGAAATTGTCCGGTGCCAATAGTTGCCATGATCAAAGGGGTGTGTGTAGGTGGAGGACTGGAAATTGCGGCGGTATGCGACATACGAGTCTGCGGTGAGTCCAGCCGTTTCGGTATCCCCATAAATCGCTTGGGCCTCGTCATGGCACCGACAGAGCTTGAAGCGCTGATCGATATCGTGGGCCGGGCAACCGCCCTAGAGATATTACTCGAAGGCCAAATCTTCGATGCGAAAGAGGCGCTCGCAAAGGGGTTGGTACACCGCATTGTGCCGGACAACGATGTGGAGGACGCGGCTTATATAACCGCCCGACGCATCGCAGAAGGCGCTCCGCTGGTCGCTCGCTGGCACAAGAAGTTCGTCGCGCGACTGGCCGATCCAACGCCGTTGTCCACCGAGGAGATCGAAGAAGGCTACGCCTGTTACGACACGGAGGACTTCCGTATCGGTTATCAAGCATTCTTAAAGAAAACCAAGCCGGAGTTTATAGGTCGCTGAGATGGGTCCGATTCAGGGTATCAAAGTCATTGAGCTCGCCCATATCATGGCGGGTCCCACGTGCGGCATGATGCTTGCCGACATGGGGGCCGACGTAATCAAAGTCGAAAAAGTCCCAGGTGGCGACGACGCCCGTCATATGGTTCCACCCGAAGTGGATGGCGAATCAGCGGCGTTTATGATGATGAACCGAAACAAACGTGGCATCGCGATAAACCTCAAAACCAATGCGGGGCGCACGGTACTGACCCGCCTGATCAGAGATGCCGATGTTTTGATCGAGAATTATCGTAAAGGGACCATGGAGAAACTTGGACTTGGCTATGACGTGTTATTTGAACTCAACCCGGGACTGATCCACTGTGAAATATCCGGTTTCGGTCGAACCGGACCCTATGCTGATCGTGGCGGCTTTGACCTCATCGCCCAGGGGATGGCTGGCTTAATGAGTATTACCGGCGAAGGTCCGGGCAGAGAGCCTGTTAAATGCGGTGCACCTATGACCGATATTACCGCAGGAATTTTGGGTGCCATGGCTATCCTCGGTGCCTATATCCATCGCCTGCGCACCGGTGAAGGGCAACGTGTTGACACCTCCCTGTTTGAGGCCGGCATCGCACATACGTTTTGGCAATCGGCCATTGCCTTTGCAACAGGCCAGGCACCCATGGCGATGGGTTCAGCACATCCATTAACTGCACCGTATCAGGCGTTTCAAACGCAAGATGGCTGGATCACGGTGGGGGCTGCCAATCAAAAAAACTGGATAGAGCTGATCAAAGTCCTCGATGCCGAGTCTCTGCAAGAAGACCCTCGATTTCAAAGCAACGACGCTCGAATAAATAACCTAGAGGCGCTGCAAATTGTGCTGGGTAAAATCTTTCGCACCCGTAACACAGCTGAATGGCTACAGCGGTTAGAAAGCAGCGGTGTACCGGCGGGGCCAATTCAAGACATCTTACAAATGCAGCAAGACCCTCAGGCTCTTGCACGTGGAATGGTTCAATCGATACATCACAGCCGGCTTGGTCCAATGCAAACGCTGGGTCACCCCGTTACGTATTCGAGAACGCCGTCTCAATTGCAGTGCGGTGCGCCTATGTACGGTGAACACACCCGGGCCGTACTTGAAGAGTGCGGATATTCTCATCAGCAAATTGGAGACTTGATCAAAGCAGGTGCGGTCGTTTGCCAGGATTAATGGGCGTCCCAGTTGTAGAAAGGAGCGGTGCCCGGCCTCTCAGGTTTTGTTAGTGCCCCGTGTGGAGTTTTTTCTCAAGATAAAGTGAATACCGGGACATCCCAAAACAGCAGAGGAAAAAGAACAACGCGATAAACAGGTAGACCTCCCGCGCCAGGCCTGCCCATTCGGCATCTGCCAACGCAGCCCGGCCGATACCCAGTGGATCCAGCATGCCAATGATGAGAACTAAAGTGGTGTTCTTGTACAGACTGATAAAATTGTTGACGATGCTAGGTATGGAAATTTTAAGTGCTTGGGGAAGGATGATGAGTCGCTGAGCCTTCCAGTAAGTCATTCCAAGGGCATCCGCGGCTTCGTACTGGCCTGGTGGGATGGCCTGCAAACCGCCGCGAATCGATTCAGCGTTGTATGCAGAGGCAAACAGGGTCACCATGATCAGCACCCGCATCAACAGATCGAAGGTCGTCCCCGGTGGCAGAAAGTAGTTCAGCATAGTGGAAGCTACAAACAGCACTGCAATCAGCGGCACGCCACGAATGAACTCGATAAAGAGGACACATAGAATTCGCACCGCCGGTAGGTGCGACATGCGGCCCAATGCGAGTAGTACGCCGATCGGTAGGGAAAACGAGATTCCGGTTAAACCAATAATGAAGGTCAGCATAATGCCACCTATCTCGTTAGTGGAAACCGGCGTCAAACCGAAACCACCGACCAGCAACCAACCGGCAATGAACGGAAAGACAGCAGTATATCCAAGGCCATACTTTCGAAACGGCGCTTTGTTCCAGAGTACGGGAATAATCGCCAGGACCATCAAAACAAATGTCAGATTGACCCGCCATCGTTCGGCCTCAGGGTAAAAGCCATAGGCAAAGAGGTTTATGCGCTGTTGAATAAAGGCCCAGCAGGCACCCGCCTCCGGCTCCGACATCTTTGCCCAGCAATCAGTCCTGCTATCTGCGGTCCATACCGACTCCATGAAAACCCAGTTTAATACGGGTGGCATAGTGGTCCATAGGAACCACATCGCCGTGATCGTCAGCACGATATTCAGCGGCGAAGAGAATAGGTTGTGGCGCATCCAGGCGATTGGGCCAGTAGACCGGATCGGTGCCGGCCAAGTAGGGTGCGCACCCGGAGCGTATTCTTGTTGCGCATTCGAAGTACTTCTATTCATAGCTGTAATCCCCTTACCGTGTGACCAGTGCCATTCTTCTGTTGAACCAATTCATAAAGGTAGAGATGGTGAGTGATAAAGTAAGGTAAATACCCATCACGATGATCATGGTTTCCATCTCTTTGCCCGTCTGCATGAGTGAGATACCGCCTATGGTTGCCACCACGTCCATATAGCCGACGGCGATGGCCAGAGAAGAGTCTTTGGTCAGGTTTAGATATTGGCTGGCTAAGGGTGGGACGATGACACGCAGAGCTTGTGGAATGATCACCAGTTGCAACACCCGGTTCTGCCGCAGTCCTAGGGCCTGGGCGGCCTCAGTTTGACCGTGACTGACAGCCAGGATCCCGCCGCGAACGATCTCCGCAATGAAAGATGCAGTGTAATAAGACAAGGCCAGCCACAAGGCAAGGAACTCCGGCTTGAGCGACATCCCGCCTTTGTAGTTGAAGCCTTTTAACTCGGGGATGTCCCAGGACAGTGGCATCCCCGTAGCAATAAAGACCGTACTGGTCGATCCAACGATGATACCCAAAGAGATCCAGAAGACCGGGTAAATCTTACCCGTGGCATCCTGCACTTTTTTGGCCCAACGCCGAAAGAAAACGACAGCCACGACAGAGGTGAGAAATGCCGCCACCACCAACCAGAACCCCTCTTCGAAAACCGGAGAGGGCACAAAAAAACCCCGGTTAGAAATAAAAATACTTTCACCAATGGGGATGGCCTGTTTGGGTGCTGGTAAGCTGGTAACAATGATGCCGTGGATGAGGAGGATATGAAGCAGAACCGGAACATTGCGGGTGAACTCGATGATGCAATACACGATACGACTGACCAGCCAGTTGCTGGAGAGTCGCATGATCCCCATTAGGAATCCCAGGATCGTGGCGAGCACGATGCCACACCCCGCGATCAGCAATGTATTCAGAATACCAACTACAGCGGCGCGTAGATGCGTGTCACGGGAGCTGTACTCAATAAATGGAGAGAACGTAATGTCGTAGGCCGATGTGGCCCAAAGGAAATCAAAACTGAACTCTTTACCGATTGCCTCCAGGTTGATTGCCACGTTACGGGCAATCATTGCTATCAACGCAAATAGGGCTGCTATGGTAACAACCTGGATGATGACAGCACGGCTTTCTTGATTACGCCAAAGATAACCGAGGAAATTGCCAGAGGTCTCAACGGGCATGGCAATTGTCGCAGGTGTTGAATGCATTACCAGTCCTCCATACAGCTAAATGAAACGTTCGACTCAAACTGCCCTGTCATGGCGGCTATACCCTTCGTTTGTTATTATCACGGCGTTTGCGATAGAGTTTGTGGAATGGCTGTGGAGTTTTGGTGGATTCTGAGGTACGGGGGCGCTCGGCTCCCTGTCAATACGATTGATCTACAGCCAGGTGGTTTTTCGTGACTGATGTACAGAAAACGCAATTCCGGCTCGACGTCGGTGACGAAAGGCTATGGAAGGGAAATCAACCCGTCCAAATCAGCAACAAGGCCTTTCAATTGCTCCGTTTATTCGTCAGCAACCCGAACCGTCTGCTAACCAAAGACCACATCCTAGAGGGAGTCTGGCGCGGGTTGTGCGTATCTGAAGGGCTGGTCAAGGAATACGTGCACGACCTCCGGACTGCCCTAGATGACGACCCCAAACAACCCCGATTCATAGAGACCGTACACGGACGGGGTTACCGGTTTCTAGGTGGCGTGGAAGAAGGCAAAAACACCACTGACACAACGATCCCTATGAGGTCAGGTTCTCATCCACCATCCGTGGTGGTGGTGCCATTCACCAATCTAACTGAAGACGAGCGCTGGGTGCGGTTTTGTCGGGGTTTAAGCGATGACCTCGTGACAGATTTGGCGCGCTATCCCGACCTCATGGTCATTACCCATGACGAAGGGTTGGCGGACTCGGGAAATGGGTCCGATAACAGTAGTATTCGCAACCTCGATGCAGAGTATGTACTCAACGGAAGCGTTCAAGCCTCTGACTCACAGGTTCGCGTGAATGTAAGGTTGATTGAAGCAGGCAACGGCAATCACATATGGGCCGAGCGATATGATCGAGAGCTCGGTGAGTTTTTCGACATTCAAAGTGATATTGTCGGCCACGTCGCATCCTCTGTCGGTGGATTCAGCGGGCAGATACCACATGCGGAGGCTTTAAGGCTTGGGCGAAAACCGCCAGCTGATCTCCATGCGTACGAACTCTACCTGCTTGGTTACGAGCTTGAAGACAAGTTTGAGCAGCAAAGTGCATTACGTGGATTTGAGCTGGTACAGCGCGCTGTACAACTGGAGCCCGACTTCGCACGGGCCTGGCTTGTTCTGGGTTGGTTGTGTTGGCAGATTGTTGTGGATAACTGGGCGGATGATACCAACAGCTATTGGGAACTCGTGCTTGAAGCGTTTACCAAGGCGGCTAAGCTTGATCCGCTCGATCCGGTGATACTTATGGAATTGGCGGCAGTACGGGCCATCGATGGCGATGAGGCTGGGACTCGCGATGCTATAGAACGAGCCCTCGATCTCGGAAGCAACCAAGCAGATCTGTTGATTGCGGCTTCAAACTATGTCGCTATGCTGTTGGGCGACCCTCAGCGGGCCAAGCAACTATTGGATAAAGGCCTACAGATGATAGTGAGGATGCCGAGGTGGCACTACCTGACTGGAACGCGGGTGTCCTATTTCGCAGAGGATTTCGAACGGTCGGTTGACTACGCTAAAAACGGTCCCGACTTCTTACCGACGTATGTGTTCGAACTGTTGTCGCTGGCACAGCTTGACAGGCGGGAAGAGGTGTCTGAACGTCTCCTCGCTTTGCAAGCCAAACATCCCAGATTCGACCCCGATACGTTCATGAATGTCCTACCTATCACGGCACCCAATGCCCGGCAGCTAGTCATCGAAGGCATCGAAAAAACAGGGCTTAGAAGTGCGTAATTTTATCTGGACTTGCAACGGCAGTCTAAAGCCGTTCTACATACGCAACCATTTTTTTACGTTGCTCAGGATCAGGTAGCCGACCTAGTCCAGCGTTCATATTGTCGATCAAGTGCTTACTTTTCTTGGTGGCGGGAATGACATTGGTAATGTGTGGGTGGGCGATGATGTACTTGAGAAAGAAGTTTCCCCACGTTTCGCAGTCAAACTCCTTCGCCCATTCAGGCACTTTTTTGCCTAGAACCTTGCCGAACAGGCGGCCTCGTTCAAAATTGCGGTGGGCAATAGTTGCGACACCGTATTCTTCGGCCACCGGTAATAATCTAGTTTCCGCCTGTCGATTAACAATAGAGTAAGGAAATTGCACGTAATCCAATTTTTCCTTTTTTATCCACGACTCTAGCTCGTCAAAAGCTCCCGGCGTATGGTGTGTAATCCCAATGTATCGAACTTTCTTGCGCTCGACTAAATCCCGTATTGATTTTAGTTGCGTCCGGGTATCAACCAGATTGTGAACCTGCATCAAGTCAATGTGATTTGTGGCCATGAGCTTGAATGAATTTTCCATTTGCTCCATGCCTTCCTGCTTTCCCCGGGTCCATACTTTAGTGGCAAAAAATATCTGGTCTGCTATATCCAAACTCGAAACTAAATCACCCACTACACGCTCAGCTTGACCATACATTGGAGAGGAATCCACCATTGTTCCGCCCCGCTCTATAAACAACTGCATCACTTGCATAAGCGGCGCCAATGCATTTTCACTTCGTCCGACGTTAAACGTTCGCGCGGTACCCAACCCCATAACTGGGATTTCTTCCCCACTAGATGGGATGACCCTTTGTCTTTGCACATTCGTTTGTGTCATCGCTAACGGCAATTTAGGGATAAACGATATACCGGCGGTCGCCAAACAAAATTTCAACCAACGGCGTCTACTAGTGTCGTACATTGTCACCTCTTGTTACACGCTACCGCTTACTCTAGCAGTTTGGGTTTCGGGCTCAGTGGTAATCCGTTCCAATTGCTCCCGGGCCTGACCAAGTTTCCACCCCACTAACAGCCACAAAACGCCTAGGGCAGCACCTATAGCCGCGATTCCAGATGTCACCACGCCAATCCCCGTCAAGCCGGCATGGATCCATGCACTTACCGCGTCGCCCCCACGATATACTACGGTATCGATAAAATTTTTCGATTTATACTTTTGTTCTCGCCCCAGGACGCTAAACAACATTTCACGACCAGGGCGGGCGATGGCGTAGTTTCCGGCTCGACGCAGCACCTGAACCAGAATCAAAACGATCAATACTGGGTAGAAGCTGAGAACGACAAAACCAACCACTACAATCGCCGGTACCAAAGCTAGAGTGATGGGCAAACCAAACCGCATAGCGATGCGGCCGGTTACAAAGACCTGGATACTTATCGTAAGTACATTTGTTATCAGGTCCATAATTGCAAACACTTGAGTTCGTTCGTCAGAATCGGCGAACGTATCCTGCACTATTTCCGCCTGTGTAAAATACAAGAATGTCGCCAGTGTGGTGTACAACAACACATAACAACAAACCCCGAGCAAATACGGCGAGCGTACCACGAGCTTCACGCCATCGAATATTCCACCCCCTATCGCCTCTGTTTCTTGTCCCTGGGAACTTCGCGTCCAAGTCTTCAACTGGTAAATACAAACTAAAGCGAACACCAAAAACAACGAAGAAATCAGCAATAGATTGGTGGTTCCGAGTGATTTGACCAGCGACGTTGTCAACGCCGGGCCGGTGATCGCACCAGCGCTGCCCCCCGCCGCAATAAAACCAAACAAACGTTTTGCCTGCTCGCTGTCAAATATATCCACCATGAAAGACCAAAAGACAGAGACTACGAAAAGGTTAAATACACTAACCCAGACAAAGAAAACGCGGGCGAGATATTGCGACGGTACAAGGTCAAACCGATAGCAAAAATAAAACAGCAGAATGTTAAGAATGAAGAAACCATACACTATGGGTAAGAGCTGGGCCCGTGCGTAACGGGAGCAAGCCCAACCAAAAATGGGCACCACGCAAAGCATAGTGATAAAAGTTGCGGTGAACAGCCATTGCAGGTTGTCGACACCGCCCTGGATTCCCATTTCATCGCGGATTGGGCGAAGCACGTAGTACGCACACAACAGACAGAAAAAATACGCAAATGATAAAGCCAGAGCTTTTCCCTCCTTCGGCTTTACCGAAACCAGCGTGTATATCCAATTTACCGACACGCTATGCCCTTTTTTCATTCATTACTGGTCATAATGCATTTTTTGGCTATCACCATTCTCCGATGTTTTCCATCGATGCCCATGGTTCTTCTGGGGGTAAAGCATCCCCTTTTTGTAGCAATTCAATGGAGATATTATCCGGTGTGCGAACAAACGCCATGTGACCATCCCGCGGTGGTCTGTTTATTGTGACACCGGCATTCATCAGCCGTTCACAGATCTCGTAAATATTGTCTACACGGTAGGCAAGATGACCAAAATTTCTGCCGCCCGTGTATTCCTCCGGATCCCAGTTATAGGTTAGCTCTACCAATGGCGAGCGAACGGCCTCAGCCCGTCCAACGTCACCAGGCGCAGCGAGAAAAATAAGGGTAAATCGTCCTTGATCACTTTCGTATCGATCAACTTCGATCAAACCGAGTTTGTTACAAAAGAAATCAATTGACTCATCAATATCAGTCACTCTAATCATTGTATGCAGGTACTCCATCACATAACCTCGTTAGGTTGTTCAATGGTTTAAGCTACACAATATTGTTCTGTCGAATCTAAAGCAACAGTGGGTACACATTTCTTAAAACCCCGCAATGAACCTTTGTATACTCAAAAGGTCGACATAAAGGGTTTCCAGTCGTTCCGTCAATGGTAATAAAACAACAAGCACAATATCTGACCAACCGGTTTTTCCATTGGATAGACACCAATATCCTTTCCCTTGGAAGGGAAATGCGAATCTCCTACTTGCCGCCCTTGATGGTTTACATCGCGGCCGGTGTTTCTGGCTTAACGGGCATTGTCGGGACTTTTTTTGTTAAAGATTATCTAGGTCTGTCCGCTGCGTTTCTTGCCGCCCTGGGCTTTTGGGCCGGGATTCCTTGGGCATTAAAAATGCCTCTGGGGCATCTGGTCGACTTGTTTTGGCGCTGGAAATCTGTACTCGTTTTTCTTGGAGCCGGGCTCATAGCGTTGAGTCTAATCATTATGGTGGGACTTATCGGGTACACCGAACAAATGCGCCAACTTATGTCTGTTGAAGCGTGGTACGTAACCAGTGCGCTGCTGGCACCAGTCGGCTATGTCATACAGGATGTCGTCGCAGATGCAATGACCGTGGAGGCGGTGCCCCGCGTAGACGAGAAAGGCAAACCGGTAGACAAGGAGCTGCGGCGTTTGATGCATACAACGATGCAGACGCTAGGCCGGGTTGCAATCATCGGTGGCACGGTAATCGTTGCGTTGATCAACATCGTGATGTTTTCCGAGGCAGAGCTTCTGGATGAAACAGCCAAAGTTTCAATCTATACCAAAATCTACCAAATAGCACTGGTTATCCCGGTAATTTCTATATCCGGTGTTCTTCTTGGCGAGTACCTCAAATGGAGAGATGCAAGACACCTGCGTCAACAAGGTTTCACAGTTAGACAAGTGCGTGAAATGTTGACCGGTCAGGAAGAGACACCGGCTCCAAATTGGTGGATATTGGGAGGAAGTCTGGCATTTGTAATGTTCACTTTGAGCATGGGTCTGGGTGAAGTTGCTTATAGCCAGGAAATAATCTTTGCGGGTTCGATGGCGATCATTATCTTTTTGATCACCAAGCTTACCAGCACCCTGGAACAGGAAGCCCGCCGTGTATTAGTTGGCACGGCGATACTGGTGTTTGTATTTCGTGCATTACCCGGGCCAGGAGTGGGTGCGACCTGGTGGACAATCGACGTGCTTGGATTCGATCAGCAGTTCCTCTCTGTTCTGTACCTGATCGGAAGTACATTGACGCTATTGGGAATGTTCATCTTTCGCCGGTTTATGGCCGAGCGCTCCATGGCCTACATTATTGGCTTTCTCACCCTTGCCACCGCCTTAATGAGTCTGCCCAATATCGCCATGTACTACGGCCTGCACGAATGGACCTCGGCGATGACAAACGGCGTAGTCGACGCCAGGTTCATTGCGCTTATCGATACGGCCCTCGAATCTCCGCTTGGCCAAATCGCCATGATCCCCATGTTGGCTTGGATAGCCAACTCCGCCCCATCGAACCTAAAGGCAACGTTTTTTGCGGTGATGGCCTCCTTCACCAACCTGGCGCTTTCAATGCGTGAGCTTGGCACCAAATATCTCAACCAATACTTTGTGATCAGTCGAGAGGTAAAAGATCGCACTACCGGGGAAGTGGAGATACCGGCCGACTACAGCGAGCTCGGCATTCTGCTTATAACGGTGGCGGTACTTGGGCTCGCTATGCCGATGCTCGCCATCCTGCTGGTAAAACTCAGTCCTTTGAAAAGTGTAGGAGATAGATAACTGACAGTGACTAGTTATTAGTCCCTAGGTGCTAATTTACTAGCTACTAGAAAACTAGATACTAGCCACTATCTCTATACTGTTGCTTTTCGGATCTTCCTTTTCATCCGGTGGATGTCTCTCAACACCTGCTTCAAGCCGTCCCGGTTCGATGAGGCCAAAATCTCGTCTCGTTTGGCTTTCAAAGCGTGGATCCTTGCTTTGACCGAAGCTTTGTCAATGCCGACAACCTCATGATGTTCGTGGGTATCCAGGCCTAGAGCGGTGCAAATAGCTTCCAATAACTTGGCTTTGGTCAACTGCGTATATCCTTTCACCGCCTCGTGATCAAGCTCTTTAGCAATCTCCCGAAGGTCGTCGACTTTCTTGGTTTTCAGTTCTTCATACGTGTGCGCCATACTCCCATTCCTGTTGACTCTACTTTCATCGCAGCGACGTCACGCCACTTTCACATATTGATTCAATGGTCAAAGGCACAAAATTAACGGAATACGATCTTTCCCTTGTGCTTTTAACTTTCTACTGGTCTAAATGAATCATACAATGAGCAAACCCAGGATTCCAATAGCACTCACCTTATCAAGCTTGTGCGTCCTAAAGACATCATACTTACTACGCTAAATGCACGATACTCGCATGCCGCGCTGGGACTGCGTTATCTCCATGCGAATATGGGCAAGCTTGTGGACCGCACACTGGTAATAGAATTTACCATCGACCAACGCTCGAACGATATCGTTGAATCCCTTCTACAGTACAACCCAAAAATAGTCGGGTTCGGGGTCTACATCTGGAACGTCGAATTGACGACAAAAGTCATTGCTCAACTCAAACTGATCGCACCGACTGTGACGATTGTTGTGGGAGGACCGGAGGTCAGCTATGAACTCGATGTACAGGAAATCGTAGCTCTGTCAGACCATGTAATAACCGGCATGGCGGACTTAGAGTTTGCGGCACTTTGCAACAAGCTTTTACAAAAGTCCGAAGCACCTTCGAAAGTAGTTACCGCACCCAATCCCAAACTCCAAAGCCTGGCGCTACCTTATGCCCTCTACTCTTCGGATGACATCAAAAACCGGTTCATTTATGTTGAGGCTTCCCGAGGTTGTCCTTTTAAGTGTGAATTTTGTTTATCCTCGCTGGACAAAACCGCATGGATGTTTGACTTGGATCGATTCCTAACGGAACTCGATTCCCTGTATAAACGGGGTGCCCGTCATTTCCGTTTTGTCGACAGAACGTTTAATCTAAAAACTAGAAACAGCGTCAGAATCCTAGAGTTTTTTCTTAAACGACTGGATGACCGACTTTTTGCTCACTTCGAAGTCATCCCCGATCACCTCCCGGAACCACTGAAAAGCCTGCTGATCCAATTCCCACCCGGCTCACTGCAGTTCGAGATAGGAATTCAGACATTTGACCCTGAAGTTCAGTCCCTCATCAACAGGAAGCAGGATAACGACAAGGCTATGGAGAACATAGCCTGGATAAGAACCCACACTAACGCACATATCCATGCAGATTTGATCATTGGGTTGCCCGGAGAGGATTTAGGTGGCTTTGCCCTAGGATTCAATAGATTGGTCTCTCTAGGCCCACACGAGATTCAACTCGGTATCCTCAAACGGTTGCGTGGTTCACCGATCATCCGGCACACCATTGAGCACGGGATGAACTACAACCCTGACCCACCGTACAACGTATTGAGCACCAACCTCATTGATTTTAAATCAATGCAACGAATGAACCGTTTCGCCCGATATTGGGATTTGATTGCCAATTCCGGCAGGTTTAAAAACAGCATTCCTTTGATATTAGGAGCGGACCCATTTAATCGTTTCTTGCTGTTGGCCGACTGGATATACGCAACCACCCGACAGACCCATCGCATCGCGCTGCATCGGCTGTTTGATCTGCTTTACCTTGGCCTTACCTCGGAACTGCACGTGGACAAAGCCCTCGTGGTCGACAGATTATCAAAGGATCTGGGCGGTACGTATACACCATCTAAAGGCCCACCGACTACAAGCAACGAACCTGCGCACCCCACACGCAAACGAGAGGCCCGCCAGATTCGCCACAATCTTCCGTAGGCGGCACGCCTTCGCGCCGATTATCTGAGGTTGACGACACTACACCGCGGCCAGGGCGGCGCTCCTACCACTCCGCATCAGTTATATTCGATGACGTGTGTCATGGCCTCCTTGCCTCTTCCTTGTTCAAATCCGCGTGCTAGAATTCCGCGCTTATGGGTCGAAGACCCCATGGAGAGCAAATAATGACACAGAACAAAGACTTACACTTCAAAACCCGAGAAGTCCATGCGGGCGTAGAACCCGACCCAACTACCGGCGCCATCCTAACGCCAATCTATCAGGCGACCACCTATGTCC
The DNA here is from genome assembly GCA_030066885.1 of Arenicellales bacterium. Taxonomy (GTDB): domain Bacteria; phylum Pseudomonadota; class Gammaproteobacteria; order Arenicellales; family JAANXG01; genus JAHEKE01. The sequence continues at coordinate 18,831 of JASJAT010000016.1, forward strand.
AGGACTCTGTTGACGACTATCTATCGAAGGGATTTTCCTATAGCCGATCCGGCAATCCGACAGTGGTTGCCTTGGAAGACAGAATCACTGCACTGGAAGGGGGGGTGGGAACCGTTTGTTTTTCCACAGGGATGGCAGCAACCAGTGCAGTTATGATGGCCATGCTCAATGCCGGTGAACACGCGGTTTTATCTGATGTGGTCTATGGTGGTACTCACCGCCTTTCTACCCGGGTATTGAGCCGCTTCGGTGTTGAGTACAGCTTCGTAGATACCTCGGACGCACAGAATGTGCGTAACGCTATAAAGGAAAACACTCGACTGATATTCACGGAAACCCCGGCGAATCCTACACTGAAGCTCACCGATATCGCAGCAGTTTCGGACATTGCACGTGAGCATGGTATTCCTCATTGTGTGGATAACACGTTCCTTACGCCTTACTTTCAACGGCCACTGGAACTCGGTGCCGACTTTTCTATGCACAGCACCACTAAATATATCGACGGGCACAACGTCACCGTCGGTGGATCGGTAACAGTAACTACCTCTGAAAACCTCGAAGCGGTTCAATTCGTGCGTAACTGCCTCGGCTCGAATATGTCCCCCATGGTGGCCTTCTTCACTTTACAGGGCTGCAAAACCCTGAGCACTCGCCTGGAAGCGCAATCAGCCAATGCAATGAAGATCGCCCAATTCTTAGAGTCGCATCCAATGGCAGAACGGGTTGCCTACCCCGGCCTCGCGTCGTTCCCCCAACGCGAACTGGCAGAGAAGCAAGCCAGTGGTTTTGGTGCTATGTTGTGGTTTGAAGTCAAAGGCGGAGTCGAGTCGGGTAAGAAGCTCATGGACACACTGCAACTCTGGAGCCTGGCAGAGAATCTCGGTTCGGTTGAATCTCTGGTTACCCATTCAGTCACCATGACCCATGCAGATATGGACCCGGCTGAACGCCAACGTGTAGGTATTACCGACGGGTTGGTGCGATTGTCCGTGGGATTGGAAGATCCGGATGATCTTATCGCAGACCTAAGCCAGGCTTTGGATAGACTCTAACTATCGCTAGCACTTGCCCAAAACAGCTCTGGTCATTGCGAGACCGCGTCAGCGGGCGCGGCAATCTACCAAGTCAAAAGATTGAAAGTTAAAAGTTTAAAGAACTCATTTTCCAATAGGTTGCTTAAGATTTTTACTTTTTACTTTCAACTTTGTACTTTTAACTCAACTACTGGATTGCTTCGCTTCGCTCGCAACGACGCATAACTGGCATTGCTGGCATTGCTAGCCTTTCTAGCTTCGCATCTTAGCGCCTGCGGGGTCATATAGGGGTTCTAGAACAAGCGTTGCCGGAACGAATTCTCCGAGCAGCTCCACTTCGAACTTGTTGTCCTGGTTGACCAGTTCGGTTGGCACGTAACCCAGCGCTATACTTTTCTTTACGTAGTGTGCGTAACCACCCGACGTTAAGTAGCCCACGCATTCCCCATTGTAGAACACAGGTTCGTCGCGTACCGCATCTACGCCTGTATCCGCAAGCTGCAACACGACCAACTTCTTTTCAGGGCCTCTTTCCTTCTCAAGCAAAGCTGCTTGCTTGCCAATAAAATCGGCGGTTTTATTAAAACGGATAAACGCATCCAGCCCTGATTCGGCTGCCGTAAAATCCGGTCGATAGTCGAGTGTCCACACACCCCAGTTTTTTTCAAGCCGCATGGACATCAGCGCCCGGGCACCGAACCATTGCAAAGACAAATCCTTGCTTTCTCTATCAATAGCTTCGAACAGTGTCCGTTGGTATTGTGGTGCACAGTAGATCTCATAACCCAACTCGCCCGTGAAAGATACCCTTGCCACCAAAGAGGGGGTGAGGCCAACGTTCATGGGGCGAAAATCCAAGAACTTGAATGCATCATCGCTGACGTCCTCGCGTGTGAGGCGTGATAGTAACTCCCGCGATCTTGGTCCGGCGATCGCTATGCCGTGCAATTCATCAGACTTGTTGCGGTAGCTTACGCCGGATTCGGGTAAGTGCTTTTCGAACCATCTTCGATGCATCTCCTGCGCAGCACCAGAGCCTAGAATGTAATAGGTCTCCTCGTCGATACACGCGATCGTCAGGTCTCCGTACAGTTTTCCTTTGGCGGTCATGATCGGACTCAACAGCATGCGTCCCGGCTTGGGCAGGTGATTGGCAAATACGTTATCCAAAAAAACCGCTGCACCTGGACCTTTGACTTCATGCTTAGCGAAATTAGCAATCTCGATGGCTCCCAAATTTTCGCGCACGCATTGCACCTCGGCGGCAACATGTTCGAACGCGTTAGACCGCCGGAACGTCGGGGTTTCGAAGGGCTCCACTCCTTCCGGTGCAAACCACAGTACGTGCTCCAAGCCGAAGGCTGCGCCGAAAACAGCATTGCGCTGCTTAAACACATCGTACAGCGCGGTGGTTTTTTGTGGTCGGGCCGCTGGCAGCTCCTCATTGGGATAGGTTATGAGAAAACGGCGGGTATAGTTCTCGGCTGATTTGATCCGGCCATAATCGCGTGTGGCAAATTGTCCAAACCTGGCCACGTCCATCCCCCACACATCGATGCTTGGCTCTCCTTCGATCAACCACTCCGCCAAACACAGGCCAACGCCGCCCCCCTGACAAAATCCAGCCATCACCCCGACTGCAACCCAGTAGTTCCTCAACCCGGGGATAGGCCCAATGAGAGGGTTTCCATCCGGCCCAAAAGTAAACGGACCGTTTATCTGGTCTTTTATTCCCGCCTCCGCCAGTGCCGGCATCCGTTCAAACGCGATTTCCAAACGGTCTGCTATGCGCTCTAAATCAGGCTGTAGTAGCTCGTGGCCAAAATCCTGTGGAGTGCCGTCGACCGCCCACGGTTGGCACGCGGGCTCATAGGTTCCGACCAATAAACCGTTGTGCTCTTGCCTTGTATAGACGTTTCCTTCGTAGTCCACGGTTACTGCCACCTCTCTGCCGTGGTTCTTAACCTCTTCGATTTCTTCCGTAATCAGGTAGTGATGTTCCATTGGTTGCACTGGCAGGTCGATCCCAGCCAGCCTCCCCACCTCTCGCGCCCACAGCCCTGCTGCGTTGACTACACACTCCGTATTTATGGTGCCTTTCTCAGTCACGATGTCCCAGGTTCCATCCGCTCGTTGGTTCGTCTCGAGCACAGGTGTGTTGCGGTATATCGTAGCGCCGTAGTGGCGCGCGGACTTGGCATACGCATGGGTGACACCAGAGGGATCTACATGACCGTCAACAGGCTCAAACAAAGCGCCTAAGTATTTATCCGGATTGATTAGTGGATTGAAATCGGCTGCCTCCTGTAAGGAAATAAAATCCGTGTCCAGACCCATGTAGCGCGCCTTGGCCCGCTCTTGTTTGAGGTAATCCAGGCGTTCCGGTGTTGATGCCAGATAAATTCCTCCAGGCCGATGTATACCGCAACTTTGGCCGGAAAGCGCTTCGATCTCCTTATACAGGTTAATCGTGTACTCCTGTAAACGCGCAATGTTAGGGTCGGAGTTTATGGTATGGATCACACCGGCCGCGTGCCAAGACGAACCCGAGGTGAGCTCGGCCCGTTCAATCAGTACCACATCCTTCCAGCCCATTTTGGCAAGATGGAAAAGAATGCTACAGCCAACGACGCCGCCCCCTATGATAACGACCTGGGTATGGGATTTAAGATCAGTCATTATTGGTTAAAAGATTAAGTAGAAAGTTTAAAGTAAAAAATCTTTGGCTCGCGCTGCGCCGAAGCTGACTAAGGTGTTTGTTTTGAGGTTATATGCCAGCCTTGTGCTATATCGCAATGATGGGTGTGCAACCACTCTAACTGCTGTTCAGTTTCCACTCCCTCGGCAACGACCTCCAGTCCGAGCTCATGACCGATGTTTATCGTGGCGATGATGATTTTCTCGTCTACCGCACTCCGGCCTATGCCCTTGATCAATGATTTATCGATTTTTAGAACGTCCAACGGTAGTTGCTTGAGCATCGAAAACGAAGTGAATCCAGTCCCAAAGTCGTCCAGCGCGATTAACAGACCCAGACTCTTGATGTTGGTCAGAGTGCTTGCGATTTTTTCCGTATCAGATACCGCGACGGTCTCGGTGACCTCGACTATCAAATTCTTTGGGTCAAGCCCATAGCCGCTTAGATAGCTCGAGATTTCATCGACAATGGAATTGTCCAATAAAGACAAACGGGATAGGTTTATTGCAACTGTTGGAACTTCAGATTTGTAGTCCAATTGTGAGGCGAGTTGCAAAGTGATGCTGTCAAGTTTTCTAATCAAACCCGTCGATTCTGCAATAGGCACAAAGTGATAGGGCGCGACGATTTCATCGTCTTGTTTCCAACGTAACAAGCCCTCGCAAAAGCTCAATGCACCTCCATCGATGTGGCAGGCATGTTCGAGATCGAGATAAAAATCTTGTTGGGAAATCGCTTGTCGCAACTTCGATTCCTGCACAAAGAGCCTTTCTGAATATTCGTTTATATCCTCCGTATATGACTGAAAATCGACATGGTGCCGCTTGGCGTGATACATCGCGATATCTGCGTTGGTAATCAATTCATCCACCGTAACCCCACCTTTTGGGTAGATTGCCGCTCCGACACTTACATCCACCGGTAACTCCAGGTTCTTGGCTCGGACGGGTATACGCATCGCTTGTCTAATATCCACAGCCAGTTGTTTTAAATCGGTATTTGAACTATCAGCAATTACGATGCCGAACTCGTCTCCGCCAATGCGACCAACATAATGTTGTTCATGAATAACTTGGCGCAGTTTGGCGCCGATTTCTTTTAGTAGCAGATCACCGACCTGATGGCCAAATGTATCGTTGATCACTTTAAATCGATCAAGGTCCAAATAAATAAAGGCCGGATTGCGGTGATTTGACTTATCCTCTAACACAGTCTTGAGGCGCTCAAAAACCGCACGTCGATTGGGTAAGTCGGTAATGGGGTCGGTATATGCGAGGTAGCGGTTTCGGGTCTCCAATTCGTGCCTTTCTGACAGGTCAACGATCTGGACAACCAGCCTTACTACGTTCCCGTCTCGGTCACGAAACGGTGCAATATTAAGCAAGCCGAAGATTACCCGCCCGCTCCTGTGTATATAACGCGTCTCTAGAGACAAAGAAGGAATGGTTGGGTTTTTTATATAGTTCTGAATGTACTTGTTAACGTTCAGCTCTTCCGGGTGCGTGATGACCACCTTATCTGACAAAATCTCTTGTTCGCTATAACCCAGTAAATCACACAACGCCGGATTGACATGAACAAACTGTCCTTCCGGCGTGGAAATGGCCATGGCTATAGGTGCGTTCGCAAACAAAGACTGGTACATTTCCAGCTCGCTGGAGCTGTCCAGGCCCATCGCTTCCAGGTGTTGAGCTAAATCGCTGGTGTCGGCCATTGCTCTCGGGTTCATCCCTACGGTTGGCAAGCAATCATATCAAGTTTGAATCTGGATCTGTTCCTCATGCTGCTCTTACTTCTTAATGAGGCTCACTAAATACAGCAGTACGATGGCGCCAACGACAGCGGTGATCAACACCTCGCTTAGCCCAGCGCCTAAATTGACCCCCAAAATGTTGAAGATTAGATTGCCCAATACAGCGCCCATGACTCCAATGATCAAACTCGCCACCAGCCCTGGGCCCTTTCCTTTGGTCAAGACACTGGCCAGCCAACCCGCAACACCACCGATGACAAGTAATCCAATCAATCCGACTGGATCCATTCTTTACTCCTTATTGCCCGCAAAACCCGTGCAAATCATATCGGATTGAGGGATTCATCTCCATTTACCAGGTTGCTCCGCTACTCCCACACTGATGAGAAGTGTATTCTGGAGGGGAATTAACTAACCAAAAGTCAAACGTGCAGATATATATCGCCCTGGTCAGCCTTCACTCTACGTTAAATGGAAACGACCTCAGCTTTAACGATGTTCCGGGTTTCGTCTCAAAGCTCGGTTTCACCGGAATCGAGATCCTGGATCGCCAATTACTTCTTTTCGACGCACGGCGACTGGAGTTGCTTAAACGTCAGTGTGAAGAACACTCTTGCGGTATCGTTGTAGACGCCAGTTGTGATTTAACCTACCCACCTTCTACACAGCGGCATGACGAAATCAAGCACGTAAAAAAAGTGATTCACACCGCGGAGCTGCTCGGCTGCTCTGTCGTCAGGATAACGCTGGGGGGTCAGAGTATCGGCATACAGAAGATATACCGGCGAATGAGAAATAAGCGGACTAATAGGCGCCAACGAATTGGGGCCCTAAAAAAACTATTATCTACTGCGCGGATACGTCGAGCCGGCTACCTTTGGCGGTCCTTTTTAGCAAACTACCAGAGATTGAATGAAACCAAATTGCAAAACGCCGTGGACTCACTAAACGATATCCTACCGGTGGCACTGGACCGTGGGATTAGTCTGGCTATCGAGAACCACTGGGGCATCAGTTCCCGACCAGAGTGGATTACGCGGGTGATTGATATCGTCGATAGCCCGAATGTCGGCACATGTCCCGATTTTGGTAACTTTCCAACGAAAACCGATCGTTATACCGCCCTGGCTAAACTCGTACCAAGGGCTTTACACGTGCAGGCGAAGTGCTGGCATTTCGGTGCCGACGGTGAAGAAAGTACGATAGACTACGGTCGTTGCATACAGACCCTGCGCAAAGGGGGCTACGATCGTACGATCGCGATCGAGTATGAGGGAAGTGGGGACGAGATCAGCGCCTGTAAAAAGGCCCGTGACTTGATTTTACAATATGATTGAGTCTATAGGTTTCACTAAAGGATACGAGGCGCGTAAAATCATATCCCCTCTGTTGATATAGATCGAGATGAAACTAACTGTTGGGCAGTTTCGCGACTGGGAGAATAAAAGCATAACCCTGCTCGGCATGTCTGGTGTGGGGAAAACACACCTGTCCAATATGTTGCGCCGACAAGATTGGTTTCACTATTCCGGCGACTATCGTATCGGTACCCGTTACCTTAGTGAACCGATCCTCGACCTTGTCAAGAAGCAAGCGATGGAAGTCCCATTGATGAAGCAACTCCTACGCTCAGACTACATTTCCATTCGCAACAGAATTAGCGTTGATGATTTAGGTCCGGTATTGAGTTTCGTAGGTAAACTGGGTAATCCGGAGAAAGGGGGCGTACCTCTGCGTGAGTTTCGGCAACGCCAAGAACTCTATCGTCAGGCGGAAGTGGACGCCATGAAGGACGTGCCTGAATTCATTCGTAAAGCCCGCGTAGTCTATGGATACAATAATTTTATCAACGATGTTGGAGGCAGCTTGTGCGAATTGGAGGACCCCAGCGTAATTGACATTCTGGTCGCACACACGTTGATTTTGTATATCGACGTGAGCGAGGGAGACGAAGATCAGCTATTGCAGCGTGCCGAAAAAGATCCTAAGCCGCTGTATTACCGCCCTGAATTCCTCAATCAGCAGCTGACCGTATATCTAAAGCAGCATGATCTACCCTACGCGGCCCTGATCGATCCCGATGAATTTACCCGTTGGATCTTTCCCAGGCTTTTTCACTCTCGAAAACCACGTTACGAGGCTATCGCTGTGCCCCACGGCTATACGGTAAGTTCCAACGAAGTGTCGCAACTCCGGGACGAAAATGATTTTTTAGAATTGCTGGAGACTGCAATAGCTCGCAATGATATCGATCGAGCTGCAGCAACGGGATAACACCTTGCCCTTGGTCGCACACAACGAACTACCCACGTTTCAACGCTTGAAACAGCAAGGGCAGCCTATACTCGATGCAACACAGGCTCGCGATCAAGATATGAGAGAGTTACATATCGGTCTGCTCAATATGATGCCGGACGCCGCACTCACTGCCACCGAGCGTCAATTCTTTATGTTGATCGGCCAAAGCAATCAAATAGCCCACTTCTATGTCCATCCCTTTTCCATCGACGAACTCGGAAGAACAGAGCTTGCTCAAAAGCATGTAGATCAGTTCTATGAGACGTTTGCGCAGCTGCGTGAAGACGGCTTAGACGCATTGATCATCACTGGAGCCAACATAACTCGCTCGAACCTAGCTGAGGAGCCATTTTGGGACTCTCTGATCGAAGTAATAGACTGGGCTGTGGACAACGTGACCTC
>JASJAT010000139.1 GCA_030066885.1 Arenicellales bacterium
AGTAAGCGGCCTAGGGGACCTTTGTCATCGACTGCTGCCAATACGAATAATTCGCTCGAGATATAAGCGTCATCCCGTTTCTGAGCGAGTTTGTCCATGACGTTTAATAAACGTCCCAGTTCGTTGGAAATATGCACGTCACCCTCTTCACCATGCACTTGGGGGAGATGGTCCAAAGCTTCCCCCAACTGTGAGCGCAGCCTGTTCACATTGACATCGGCCTGGGTTAAGAGGTGCCTGATGCTTCCTCCCTCTTGATCCAAAAGGGCAATCATCACGTGAACAGGTTCTATAAACTGATGATCACGACCCACCGCCATGCTTTGAGCATCTGCCAGCGCCATTTGAAATTTGGAAGTGAGTTTATCCATCCGCATTTTTGAATTACCCCTTTGTTAGTAGCTTTAAGTAAAGTGGGGTTGAGCCCTTTATTTTCAAGGAAAAACTGGACTATTTTTCGGCATCCGGCATCGACTGCTCTGATATGAACGACCTTAGCTCGGACAGGGCCACTTTGTCTTTGGGGTCGCTAACATATATGGTGGGTCCCACTTCCAGGCGGGCGCGACTTCGCATGAATATCGCGGGAAATATCTTGCCTACCCCCGTGATGCCGGAAAGGCGCACCGGAATGATAGGCGCCTCGGCCAAATCAGCAAGCAGTATAACGCCCCTTTTCAGTGGGACCGATTCACCGGGCCGGGTGATGCGGCCTTGCGGATAAACGGTAATCAACTCACCTTCTTCCAGTGCTTTGCGGGCAGCGTAAAACGCCTTTTCCGGCGCCCCTTCACGGTCGACAGGAATTGTTCCCATCGCCTTGTACAGCCAGCGCAACAGCGGCCGGTTGTATTGCTCGGTTGCAATCATATAACGCAGGGGTTTCTTGCACGCGCAACTCATTAGTAAAGGATCAAGTCCAGAGACATGATTGGCTGCCAAGATTGCACCACCCTTTTGAGGTAACACTAACTCATCGAACTTGAGTTGGTGGTAATGCTTGCAGAACAGTCGATTGAGTCCATCTAGGCAGTTCAAGAATCCATTTCCCCAATCCGCTTGCTGGTTCCGTTTCCCTATTCGCAATAGCCAAACGATTAAGACGACAGCGGCAACGCCGAGCCATATCCAAAGGCCGTTCATCAGGACGACACAGGTTATTTCACTTCGTTAGAACTGAAAATAGCTGGCAGCTCCCTCAGCGCCACTTTCCCAAGCGGTGTCCGGGGCAGCTCCTCCACAACGGCATAACGCGTGATGTGATTGTGACTGGAAACCCGGGCATTAAACTGCTTCAAGATCTTTTTTACTCTGGCATTCGCGTCGGGAGGATCAATGGCAATGACCGCCGCCGGCCGTGCATCGAGCTCAAACACACCCACTTCCTTTATTTCCGGATACCGTTCTAGTTCGATCTCCAAGTCTTCCGGATATACGTTCTTGCCCGCCTCCGTCACTATCAGTCTTTTGGCTCGACCGGCCAAAACTATCTTTTTGCCATCTACCAAACGGGCGATATCTCCGGTATTGAACCATCCATCTTCCATTACCGCCGCCGTTTGTTCTTCGTCGGCATAACCGAGCATAAGATTAGGTCCGCGTGTCATTAATATTCCAGCACCGGATTCATCAACGTCTTTTAACTTTATTTCTACACCGGGCAACGGCTCCCCCACACTGTCCAATACTTCGTCGTCGGCACTTTGCACACTGATCGCCGGCGAGCATTCAGTCAAACCGTAACCTTGGCGTAGCGGTAATCCGAGATTTCTGTAGTAACGAGATATTTCCGGATCCAACCTGGAGCCACCACTTACCCACGCTTTTATGTGTCCGCCAAATTTTTTTCTGATCGGCCAGTTTAAAATCTTTCGCAACAACATGGGTGACCCACGTACGAGCTTGATATAAAACTGCATTGAGGATCCGGCCTCTTTGAATTTCTTTTCCATGCCATACATCAGGTTTCGAAATAATCTCGGCACAGCGACCATTAACGAAATCTTATCCTCTGCCATAGCAGCTATCACTTCGTTTGCAGCTAGCACACGGGGTAAAACCATACAAGCGCCCAAGTGTATAGGGAGCAACATATCGAAACTGAGACCGAAGGCATGGGAGGTAGGTAGCAACGACAAAAAACGATCATGGGAATTGATATCTAAATCAATTTCCGCTGCCGCCAGGACATTAGATATGACATTACGATGAGAAAGGCAGACCAATTTCGGGCGGCCCGTGCTACCAGAAGTATATAAACGCACTGCTTCCGTATCTGGCTCGATCACGGCTTCCTCCACAAACTTTCCAGGTTCACTATGGAGTTCGATTTCTACTGTGTTGGGTAGGCCGCGGTCGGCACCGTGATACAAAATGACTTTCGGCGACAATGCCTGTTCCATCATGTTTAATTCTTCGTCACTGTTACCCGCGTGCAAGGGGGCCACCACCCCGCCCAGCTTCCAAACTGCGAACGCCGCGGATCCCCATTCAGGGCCGTTTTCCGACAATATTCCTACACGGTCACCGACACCAACACCGAGCTCTTTAAGCTGCGCAGACAAAGCGTGTGTCGCTACCTGGACTTGGGCGTAGGTGAAACTCTCCTTCCGCCCCTTACCTAAACGACGGATCCAAAGCGTATTGTCTGGATATTTATTGAATGCAGTATTTACAAGTGTCCAAAGACTATCCGGCATAAGTAAAGTATTAGCAAAATGACGTCGGCGTGTTTTACATGAATGGCTTTGCCCAATCAACATTCATGGCGCACCCAGTAGGTACTGCTGGTTGAGGAGTGGGCATCGTTTATTTCTCTATCCAAATAACGGATGCGAGTCTACCGCAGTACTTAGAGCGACGGTACGAAAAGAATCGATCGGTGTCGGTATAAGTGCACGAAGTTGCATCGTATCCACACGAGATGTTATACCGCTTGAGTTCGCCCGCTACCAGCTCATACAAGTCGGCTAAATATTTGCCATCCTGAGCAGGGACAAAACAACGTGGGTGAGTCTGTAGGCTCTGTTCAATTGCGGTTTTTACCTCCGCGCCGATTTCAAATGCGCTCGGACCAATACATGGCCCCAACCAGGCCATCGCGCCACCGGCTGTGCTGAACAAGCCGACAGCTTGTTTTACAATACCTCGGACCAGTCCTTTCCACCCAACATGGAACAAACCAACTCTTGTGCCATCGCTTGAACATATAAACAAGGGTAAGCAATCCGCCGTCAACACGGCACAAACGACACCTGTTGTGCTCGTAAAAGCTCCGTCTGCAGCCTGCCCGGCGATATAGCGATCAGCGTAAACGATATTCGTACTGTGCGCTTGGCTTAACCACACCGGCTGTGCTGGCAGCAAAAACTGCCTGCGAAGCCGATCACGGTTTTCTGTCACCGCCACCACGTCGTCCCCAACATGAAGTGCGAGATTTAAGGAGTCGTACGGCGGCTTACTTATTCCGCCCGATCTAAGTGTGGTAAACGCATGTACCTCCGGGGGTGCATCCCACTGCGCTTCAGTGATTTCGATCGTCATGCCATCTTCTCAGTGTCATCCATTAGTATCCGGCACAGCTTTGCCATGTCCTCGGGCATCGGCGCCATCCATTCCATCTCCTGTCCCGTATTGGGATGCTTAAGAGCGAGTTTCTCAGCGTGTAGCGCCTGTCGTGAAAAACCCCGCAGTGCCATGCGCACAGTGTCATCGGTACGAGGTGGTAATCGGCTACGGCCTCCATATACCGGATCACCAAGTAGAGGATACCCAATATGCCGCAAGTGAACGCGAATCTGATGGGTACGTCCAGTTTCAAGTTCACAACGCAGCAAAGCGTGCGAGCGAAAACGCTGTTCGATTCGGTAATGGGTGATCGCCGGTTTTCCATAGGTCGATACGGTCATGCGCCTTCGGTCGTGCTGATCTCGCCCGATCGGTTCATCGATGGAACCACCGGACACGGGCAGGCCTTGGACTAAAGCTAGATAGGAACGACGGACAGTTCTTTTCGCCAGTTGCCTTATCAGGTTCAACCTCGCAGGTTCGTTGCGGGCCACTGCCAGTACGCCGGTAGTATCTTTGTCTAAACGATGCACGATACCGGCCCTTGGCAAACCGGCCAGCCGCAAATCATAGTGGAGCAGCCCATTTACCAATGTACCATCCGGATTGCCAGCCCCGGGGTGAATCACCAAACCAGCCGGTTTGTCGACAATCAGCAAGTCCTCGTCCTCGTGCAGCAACACCAACGCCATTGGCTCCGGCTGCCAATCTGTGTTTTGCTCTGCTGGAACGACCAGTTCGATTTGCTCCCCGCCCTGAACCTTATCACGTTGGCTTGGGATCTCATCATCGACCAAGACCAACCCGTCCTTCAGCCATTTTTGCAGCGCGGTACGTGAATAGTCCGGGAACAATAGCGCAAGTACTTTGTCCACCCGCATACCACTGCAAGTATTTGGAACCTGGGAATTTAAAGTCTTGTCGCTTTCAACGACCATTGCTCTTCACGAATCAGGGCCATTCAAGTATGCTTCCACAACTAAAATCGTCAAATTTGTCATGCGTTCACTGAGAATATTAACAGCATCCATCATAGCCATCGCTCTCATAGCGGGCTGCAGCAAAACTAAAACAGAAGGCTGGGACGCAGAAACCTTCTATATTAATGCGAAGGAACAACTAGATAAAAAGAAGTGGTCGAAAGCCATTGAACTGTTTCAGCAGCTCGAAGGACGATACCCCTACGGAGAGTACGCTGAACAGGCCCAACTTGAAATCGGTTATGCCTATTACAAAAACAACGACCAGGCAGAAGCACTTGCAGCTGCCGACCGGTTTATTCGGCTTCACCCTACTCATCCCAGCGTGGATTACGCCTATTATTTAAAAGGCTTGGTAAATTTTACCGAGAATAAAACTACATTGGATAAGCTATTAGGCGGCAAGGATTTTTCCGATCGAGACCCCAATTCTGCACTGGCGTCTTACCAGGCGTTCAACCAATTGATTACTCGATACCCGGATAGCCGCTACTACAATGACGCGGTCGTTCGTATGAAGACCTTAACTGGCTATCTGGCAAGACACGATTTATACGTAGCAGATTACTACCTGCGACGAGGAGCGTATGTAGCCGTTGTCAACCGGTGCAAATATGTTCTTGAGACTCATCAACACAGAAAAGCGGTTGAGAACGCGCTCGGCTTAATGATGGTTGCGTATGAACGAATGGAAATGGTGGATTTAGCAGCCGATACCAAACGGATACTGGCCCTAAATTACCCGGACAGTCTGTATCTGTCGGACACAAAAAGAGCGCTGGCCAACGTCAGGAAAAACTAACCTCGCGGTGACTGGTTGTAGGAGGTGTGCCTCGCGCCGATTTTGATGTCGAGGGTAAACCATGTGCCTTACCTATCCAGAAAAAACATTGTTGTCTCGCAAAGGCGCAAAGCCCGCCAAGAAAGAAATAATATGTCGTACAAATTGAAGATTTAGCTTCGCGAGCTTAGCGTCTTGGCGAGAGTTATTCTTTGTTTAAAATGCCGGAACCTGGTAGGAGTGGCGCTTTCGTCGCGATAATTGGCTTGGGGACCGAGTCAACCCGACTGACCTGGCCGATAACCTGAAGTAATCGGATAGCGGCGGTCCCGACCGAAAGCGCGTTTTGTTATTCTGACACCCGGCGGCGCCTGCCGTCGCTTGTACTCATTGCGATCGACCATGTTCGCAACCCGATACACGTCGTTTTGATCGAAGCCGGCAGCGACAATTTGTCCGGGTGATTGATCCAATTCGATATAACGCTCGAGGATCGGATCGAGTATTTCATAAGCGGGCAGGCTGTCTTCATCCCTTTGATCTTCTTTCAGCTCCGCCGACGGCGGCCGACTAATTACGCGTTCCGGAATCACTTTGTCGATAGAATTACGGTACCGGGCCAAGCGGTATACCATTGTCTTGGGGACGTCTTTGATGACCGCAAAACCGCCGGCCATGTCTCCGTAAAGCGTAGCGTATCCGACCGCCATTTCACTTTTGTTACCAGTGGCGAGGACCATTTTTGAAAACTTGTTCGACAGCGCCATCAATATTATTCCACGACATCGCGCTTGTAGATTCTCTTCGGTTTCGTCGTGTGCAAGTCCTTCGAACACATCTGCCAGGCCATCCAAGAAACTTTGGAACATCGGTTCTATGGGGATGACCTGATATTCAACACCCAGGTATTCTGCCTCTTGCTTAGCATCTTCAACGCTCATCTCCAAGGTGTAACGTGAAGGCATGAGGACTGCCGTTACTTTATCCGCCCCCAGTGCATCTACCGCAACGGCAAGTGTCAATGCGGAATCGATGCCCCCGGACAATCCGATGACCACTCCACGCTCAAATCCATTTTTTAGCACATAGTCGCGCACCCCCAGAACTAGAGCTTGATAGATCCCCTGCTCCAGGCTCGACAGGGCCTGAATGTCTGCAGCACGTGGTACAGGTTTAGGTGAAAAATCAAAATCAACGACCATAAGCTGTTCGTCGAAATAGACCCCTCGCTGTGTCAAATCGCCGGCTGCATCCACGACAAAAGACGCACCGTCGAATACTAATTCGTCCTGCAATCCAACCTGATTGATGTAGACAATAGGTATGGCGAGCGCGCGAGCGCGAGATGAAACAATTTCTAAACGTTGTTGCGAACGGTCAACATCGTCGACGTGAAATGGTGACGCATTGATATTGATCACAATATCTGCCCCAGCACGGACGCTATCCTCCACCGGACCGTGTTCCCAAATGTCCTCACAAATCGTGATTCCAATTCTGGACTGTTCGAAGTCAACCACGCAGGGAGAGTCCCCCGCGGCAAAATACCTTTTTTCGTCGAAAACGCTGTAATTTGGAAGATGCTGCTTGGCATACGTCGCCTGGATTGCACCATTGCCAATAAAAGAGGCGACATTGAATAACCGGTCATCTTTTTTTAAGGGATAACCAAGTATGATCGCCACATCGTTAACCGCTTTGACTATGGTTGTTACCGCATGCTCTGATTTTTCTATGAACGCCGGTCTTAACAGGAGGTCTTCCGGCGGATACCCAGTCACACTGAGTTCCGGAAATACGACCAATTGGCAGCCCCGATCTCCAGCCTTGCGCGCGGTTTCGATGATGCGCGCAGTATTTGTTTCTATATCCCCAACGGTTAAGTTAAGTTGAGCGAGCGCAATAGATAACATTCTGCAGTCACTTCATATCTAGTTTTCGGCTGAATAGGCACGTTTTGTTCTTACGATAGTATCAGAAGCTTTGTAAAGTATGGGGTAAACTGTCGCTATGAAATTAACCGTAACACAACAAATAAGCCAAATTGATTGCGGTCAGTGGAACAGGCTGGCAACAAATGGAAATCCTTTTTTAAGTTACGAATTCTTATGCGGGCTGGAACTTACAAGCTGCGTAAACAGCGATAGCGGCTGGGAACCTTTTCACCTTGTTCTCTACGATGATAACCACGATAGGCCCATGCTCGTTGGAGCCATTCCCCTTTATCTTAAATACCATTCCTGGGGTGAATATGTTTTTGATTGGGCCTGGGCCGACGCCTACCAAAGAGCGGGTTTGGAATATTATCCAAAGTTGTTGAGTGCAGTACCATTCACACCGGTTACCGGTCCAAAGCTGTTGGTCGATACAGGTCATCCAAACCCCGGGAAGCTGCGCGAAATACTCGCCAATGGTCTGGTCTCGACGGCGGATGAAAGTGGTGTGTCTTCTTTGCATGTGCTTTTCACTACCGACAGCGACAACCGGTTACTTGAAACGCAGGGAATGATGCGCAGAACGGGCAACCAGTTTCACTGGCAAAACGACCACTACGAGGATTTTGCTCACTTTCTCACCACTTTCACCGCAGCCAAGCGCAAGAAAATACGTCGCGAACGAAGACGAGTGCTTGATGCAGGGATAACAATGGAAACATTGACTGGGGATGATCTGAAACCCCAGCACTGGGAGGTCATGTACCGCTTCTACCGGATCACTGTTTACAACCACGGCGCAGCGGCATATCTCAATCGACAGTTCTTCGAGCATTTACAGCATCAGATGTCCGATCGGGTTGTTATGGTGTTGGCTAGAGACGGCAAACGTTACGTTGGCGGGGCATTGAGTCTGCTGGGTCACGACGCTCTGTATGGGCGTTACTGGGGTGCTGAAGATTACTACCAGGGATTACATTTCGAAGCTTGCTATTACAAACCCATAGAGTACTGCATACATAAAAATCTCGACCGGTTTGAAGCCGGGGCTCAGGGAGAGCACAAACTAAGCCGTGGTCTGCTGCCAACACCGACTTATTCAACCCATTGGTTAAGAGATGCCCGATTCAGGCACGCGATTGCACAATTCCTCGAAGCAGAAACAGAGCACGTGGACCGATACAGCTCGGCGCTGCAAGGGCATACCCCTTTCAGGCGTTGCAGTAGCGGCAAGTAGCACAAACCAAGTAGCTAGTCGGGTACACATCGCCCCTATAAGGCAATTTAGTGCTTTGGCGCTTGAACATGGTGGATTGCAGCCGTGCCGACGATCACCTCGCAGCAGGAGGTATGCCCCTCTCCGGTTGTCGTGCCGAGGGCTCTACCTAATAATAAACAAAGAGGTTCAAACTAACGAGTTGCACAGCGTGGCACTCTGTTACAAACTATTAACGCATGTACCTACTATCCTCACACGCGGCTACGTCCATGTTTCCGCCGGTTGAGCAGGCGACACCGGAGGGATTACTTGCCATCGGGGGAGATCTGTCCAGCGATCGCTTACTGGAGGCTTACAGACGTGGAATTTTCCCCTGGTACAGTGCGGGTCAACCCATATTGTGGTGGTCGCCCGATCCACGAGCTGTTTTGTTCTTAGATAATTTCAAAATTTCTCGTAGCCTACAAAGGCGAATACGCAAGAAGGTCTACACCACCAGTTTTAACAAGTGTTTTCGAAAAGTCGTGGAATCTTGTGCTGCGCCACGAAAAAAGGACCCGGTAGGCGGTACTTGGATTACACGAGAGATGATCGGCGCTTACGATCAATTGCATGCCATGGGTTACGCCCATTCGGTCGAAACCTGGCACAACAACAAACTGGTTGGTGGGTTATATGGCCTCGCTATCGGTCGTGGCTTCTTCGGCGAGAGTATGTTCAGCTCAATGACAGATGCGTCAAAAGTGGCACTGGCAAGTTTAGTGATGCATCTGAAGCAATGGGGCTTTGCTTTTATCGATTGCCAACTATCTTCACCCCACATACTGAGTTTGGGTGCTTTGGAGATTCCTCGCTCAAGGTTTCTCAACGAGCTCGCCAAAGCGTTGGATGCACCTGATCAAATCGCCAACTGGAACCAGATTGCGGTGGAATGACAGATGGACATGCGGACCGAAAACATCAGGGTGTATCTATCTACGTCTCATCCCTGCCCGTATCTGCCGGGACAAACAGCAACCAGCCTGATAATTGATCCGGACCTGGAAACCGATCACTACAGACTGACGCAATTGACGCTAAACGGATTCCGGCGCAGTGGCGAGCTGATCTACCGTCCCCACTGCTCGCAGTGCCAGGCGTGTGTTTCAGTCCGAATTCCCGTTAACGAGTTCAGCCCGAACCGAGCGCAACGACGCGTATTAAAGAAAAACAAAGACTTATCTGTCACCAAGCTTGCGCCTACCTTTAAACAGGAACATTTCGAGCTGTACTGGCGCTACCAGAATTCGCGTCATCCAGGTAGTGATATGTGTGACCGGAATCCTGACAAATATCACCAGTTCCTGATTTCGAACACCTGTAACACTGTTTTCTATGAGTTCACCTTGAACAATCAGTTGGTTGCCGTTTCTGTTGTGGACGAGCTTATCGACGGACTATCCGCTGTATACACTTTCTTTGAACCCGACCAGTCAAAACGTAGTCTCGGGACTTTTGCCATTTTATGGCAGATCATGGATGTGAGTGCGCGTAACCTGGATTGGCTGTACTTGGGTTATTGGATCAACCAATGTGAAAAAATGTCGTACAAAACAAAATTCCAACCCATCGAAGGATTCAGAAACGGCGTTTGGCACCGCCTGACATAGAAAACTAAGCTCTCCCTACTTTACGCAGAGTTAAGCATCGGGCATCATTAGCGCGCCTCGCGTTAGGACCAGGTCCGACCGCATTAGCAATCAACATTTATCAAACAAAGAGAATAGTGGCGAAAGAAGATCATATAGAAATGGAAGGTACCGTTATCGAAACGCTTCCAAACACACAATTTAGAGTTGAATTAGAAAACGGCCATGTTGTCATGGCACATATATCAGGCAAGATGCGGAAAAACTACATCCGTATACTGCGCGGAGACAAGGTCACCGTGCAACTCACTCCATATGACCTTTCCAAAGGACGCATAATTTACCGTAACCGTTGACTTGACTTCGCTTGCCTCACGTTCCCTAGGATTACTACTACTCCTCAGTACTATCTGCACAGCTGACGAGGCTGACGTTACTGATACCGTCGTTAAATGCGACTCGAACCGTGTATGCTCGTTTAGTGTGACCGTCAGACACGGGGATACCGGATGGGATCACTATGCCGATCATTGGCGTGTCC
>JASJAT010000140.1 GCA_030066885.1 Arenicellales bacterium
GTATCCGAGGCGTCGATAGAATTCGATCGCATCTTCATTCTCTGCCCTGATCTGAACGTTTATCTTAGGGCAACCGATATCTCGCAATAGCTCTTCAGCGCGATGCATGAGTGATCTGGCATATCCGCAATGACGTCGTTGAGGGGCAACGGCTAAGTAGTTGATCCATCCCCTGTGTCCGTCGTATCCAGCCATGATCGAGCCAACGATCTCACCGTCGATGATACCGACTAGAAACATATGGGGTTGGACCTTCAGTTTTCGGTGTATATCTTTTATCGGGTCATTCCACGGCCGGGTCAAGCCACATTGCTTCCAAAGTGAGACAATACCCGGTTGGTCTCCCTCGAGGAAAGGTCGAATGTACATCCTCTTAAGACTACTCTCGTGCATGCGGATTTAGCCTGAGACCTGGGTTAGTTTAAGACAATCCGATTAGTTTTGGTGGCTGCAATTCAAGCAGGTGTAGGTTGTTGTTACACTGCATCTACGGAAGTTAACTCCAATACCGAAATGACTACAATCAAAAAAGGCGATTTTATACAGAGTATCGCCGACGCTCTGCAGTTTATATCTTATTACCACCCCCTGGATTTCATCCAAGCGGTACACACCGCTTATGAGGAGGAACAGTCACCGGCAGCGAAAGACGCCTTAGCTCAGATATTGGTCAACTCTAGGATGAGTGCGGAAGGGGGGCGGCCGATGTGTCAGGACACTGGGATTGTAGTGGTGTTTGTCGATGTTGGTATGGACGTAAGATGGGAATCAGATTTGGATATCGAAGGTATGGTGAACGAGGGAGTCCGGCGCGGTTACACCTACCAAGATAATTTGTTGCGAGCGTCTGTTGTTTCCGATCCCGCGGGTGAGCGCAGGAACACGGGGGACAACACCCCCGCGGTGGTTCACACTAGGATAGTGGCAGGTGACAAGGTTGAAGTGAAATTGGCAGCCAAAGGCGGAGGATCAGAAAATAAATCCTGTTTGGCCATGCTCAATCCTAGTGACAGTATAGTTGAGTGGGTGGTGAATGCTGTACCCAAAATGGGTGCGGGTTGGTGTCCACCCGGAATATTGGGTATCGGTATCGGTGGCACTGCTGAGAAAGCTGCGGTTATGGCCAAGGAAGCGCTAATGGAACCTATCGACATACATGAACTGAAACAACGCGGCCCAGATAGCCCCCTCGAGAAACTGCGGTTGGACATTTTCGAGGCGGTAAACGATCTGGGGATTGGAGCCCAGGGATTGGGTGGTTTGACAACAGTACTGGACGTCAAGATCAAAGACTACCCAACGCACGCTGCTTCCAAACCTATCGCCATGATCCCTAATTGTGCGGCCACGCGACACGCCCATTTTGTGTTGGATGGCCAGGGGCCGGCAGTTCTTGTTCCGCCGCGTTTTGAAGACTGGCCTGAAATTAACTGGGAAATTGGTACTGAGGTGAGGCGCGTAGATTTGGCCTCCATCACCAAAAAGGAAGTGCAGTCTTGGCGGCCGGGGGAAACCATTTTGTTGTCCGGCAAACTGTTGACCGGCAGGGATGCTGCACACAAACGAATCCTTGACTTGCTCGACAAAGGTGAATCCCTGCCAGATGGCGTCGATTTCAACAATCGTTTTATCTATTATGTGGGTCCGGTCGACCCAGTAGGGAACGAAGTCGTGGGCCCCGCCGGACCGACGACCGCCACGAGAATGGACAAATTCACCGAGCCCATGCTGGCAAAAACAGGACTGTTGGGGATGATCGGTAAGGGCGAGAGAGGCCGACTCGGGATCGATGCTATAAAAAAGCATCGGGCCGTTTATTTAATCGCCGTGGGTGGCGCGGCGTATCTGGTATCCAAGGCCATTCGAGCAGCCCGGGTGGTCGCGTTTCAAGACCTCGGCATGGAGGCAATCCACGAATTTGAAGTGGACGACATGCCGGTTACTGTGGCGGTAGATAGCACCGGTGAATCGGTCCATGAAACCGGCCCCATCGTATGGCAGCAGAAGATCGAATCACTTAAAAGCGTAACATAGTAGCGAGTAGGGTGTATGTTAGACACCCAACTAGCTGCTAGATACTAGTCACTCGCTACTGTCTTATGCTTCGGATTTCGGAATGAATTTTAGGGCAACGCCGTTATTGCACCAGCGTTTACCAGTGGGTTCCGGCCCATCGTCGAACACATGCCCCTGATGACCACCACAGCGAGCACAATGATACTCGGTCCGGGGAAGGATTAACTTGAAATCGGTCTTGGTACCGGTGTGACCGTCAATAGATGCCCAAAAACTGGGCCAACCCGTGCCACTGTCATATTTGGTTTCTGAGGTAAACAAAGGCAGTTCGCAGCCCGCACATACATAGGTTCCCTCACGATTCTCCTTGTTTAACGGGCTGGTAAAAGGTCGTTCTGTGCCTTCCTTCCGCAGTACGTTGTATTGATCCGGAGTCAGCCGTTGCCTCCATTCTTCGTCACTCAGCTCTAGCTTCTCAATGTTCACCGTGGTTGTTTGCTCCTGATTCGCGTTTATTGTGCCGTTAAGCAACGATAGTGTTCCGCCGGTTCCTACAGCGCCCAGCACACCGAGAAATAACCGTCTATTCATGATTGTGTCTCCTCTTCTAGCCGTCTACCAATGTTGCGAGCCTTTGCTATTAGAAGATCCGGTTAAAGGCGAGTTCCTTACATTACGGATAAGTAACAATCACCAATCCCTTACCATCAGCGCCCTAAATCAGCTTTGAGTCGGGCTCACACTGCCACATAAAGCCATTGCGCGCCATTTTACTGCGTTTGAGTTCCTGTACCCAGGAATTTTACCCGTCTTGCCCGGGGTGTGTTTTAGCGTTTATTCTTGGCCACCCAATTCTCTCCATTTAATCGAGCCGTATTGAGTTGCCCGCCTAAGAATCTGCTGATAGTCCTGATGGTAGGATTGGTGGTGGCCTGTGCAGGTACACCACCATCCGAGCCAATTCAAAATCCCCCCACCTTTGGGCCGTTAGTATTACCTCAGAGTGGAGATCGTCCTTTGCTAGCGTATGCTTTAGGGAGTGGCGCGGCGCGTGGGTTCGCTCATGTCGGTGTGTTGAACGCCCTGGAGCGTGCTGGTATTCAGCCGGATATCATAGTCGGCACCAGTTCTGGTGGGTTGATCGGGGCTTTGTATGCGGCTGGTATTCGTGGTGACGAACTAATAGAACTTGCTTTGGATGTAGAGCGGAATGAAGTCATTGACTACACAGCCACGAAGCGTGGATTCATTACAGGCGAATCCCTGCAAATGTTCGTCAACGAGAATGTGGGCAACCGCCTCTTACAGGAACTCGACATACCCCTTGCAGTGGTTGCTACAAACCTGCGTTCCGGTCAGAAAACGGTGTTTACTCATGGCGATTCGGGTCTTGCGATACGTGCAGCAAGTAGCTTTCCGGGCCTGTTTAGGCCAACCGTAATTGGTAATCGAGAATTTGTTGACGGTGGTGTATTAAGTCCGGTGCCTGTAGAGACGGCCTTTGACCTGGGCGCCGACATGGTGATTGCAGTAGACGTGGCGAAACCGCCTTCAAACCAATCCGAGATAGACGGTTGGATTGATGTGTTGCATCAATCGTACCTGATCATGGCTCGCGCCTTGTCCGCGACGGAAGTCGACAAAGCAGACATAGTGATCCGACCCGATATTGGTGATATGTCCCTGCTAGAATTTGACCAGCGAGAGATGGCTATTAGTGCTGGAGAGCGTGCGGCAGAGCAAGCTATCCCGCTGATTCTAGAGATTATTAGGCAAAAAAGTAGACAACAAGGCCTAGCCACTCAATAAACTGGCTATGAAGAACAAACATGACTAGTTATTTACTCACTATCGATCAGGGTACGACCAGCTCTCGGGCGATCATTTTTGATTCCACCGGAACACCTTTATGGCAAGCACAAAAAGAGTTCCGGCAAATCTATCCACAGGATGGTTGGGTTGAACACGACCCAGAGGAAATCTGGGAGAGTACTCTGCAGGTTTGTCGTCAAGCATTGACCGAAGGAGGTCTTGAAGCAAACGATATCGCTGCGATCGGTATCACCAATCAGAGAGAAACAACTCTATTATGGGACCGGGCTAATGGACAACCGATCTACAATGCCATCGTGTGGCAGGACAGACGCACGGCTGGTTTTTGCCAGGAATTGAAAGACACGGGGCATGAGTCGATCTTCGCTGAAAAGACGGGTTTGTTAATAGACCCATATTTTTCGGGTACGAAAATACGATGGATTCTGGATAACGTTCCCGACGCCCGACAAAAAGCGGAACAGGGTGATCTCGCATTTGGTACCGTAGATAGCTTCCTGCTGTGGCGTTTGACTGGCGGACGTATCCACGCCACCGACGCATCCAATGCATCCCGTACACTAGCATTTGACATCCACAAGCAGCTGTGGGATCCAGGCCTGTTGGATATTTTGGATGTCCCATCATCGTTGATGCCCGAGGTCAGAGACTGCGCGGCCGATTTTGGCCAAACTGACCCAGAACTTTTTGGGGCAAGCATTCCGATCTGTGCTGTTGCCGGTGACCAGCAGGCGGCTTTGTTCGGCCAGACTTGTTTTGAGCCGGGCATGGTCAAGAGTACCTACGGTACCGGCTGTTTTATGGTGATGAATACCGGAAGCAGCGCAGCAGTTTCACACAATCGTCTATTGACAACTGTTGGCTACCGCATCGACGGAGAAACCACGTACGCACTGGAAGGCAGTATTTTCATGGCGGGGGCAACAATACAATGGCTGCGTGACGGCATCGGAATCATTCGGTCTGCAGCCGAAACTCAGGACCTGGCAGAAAAAGCAGATCCGGATCAACAGGTCTACCTAGTTCCGGCGTTTACTGGCCTGGGCGCACCCTACTGGGATCCACACGCTCGAGCGGCCATACTTGGTTTGACCCGAGACACCGGTGTGGCCGAGATCGCCAAAGCGGGTTTGGAATCGGTGGCCTACCAGTCGAGGGACTTGGTGGAAGCGATGCGCAAGGATACTGAAGGAGAACTGCGTGAACTCAGAGTCGATGGCGGTATGGTCGTGAACGATTGGATGGTACAAAGACTGTCCGATATCCTGGGTACTCGGGTTGATCGACCGCGGATCACGGAGACCACCGCCCTGGGCGTGGCATATCTGGCTGGCTTGCAGCAAGGAATATTCGACTCACTTTCTGCTATCACTGATCTTTGGCAACGAGACGCAATCTTTAAGCCGACGTGGAACGAGGAGCAAAGAGGTCGGGCCTACCAAGGCTGGTTGCAGGCGGTAAGCCGGATACGGAACAGTAATTAACATCAGAAATAGAGATTCACTTGATTGTTAGGTGTTGGAGCGCGCCTCGCGCCGATCGCCCGGGGTTGAAGGCACCACCACTAGTTTCTCAATCGCGGTGAAAGACTCCCTTCTAGCTGGCGTGACAATCAGCGCGAACTCCTGTAACGTCATATTTCAGCCGGTCAAGTTGTCAGTCAGTAGCCGTTAACCGTTGGAAAAAAAATCTGCAGCGGTACGCTTTGTTCTGGTGCCTCTGCACAAAGTAAGTCAGGGCGGGTTACACCACCCAACCACTATGGGAGGACGACATGCAAGAGAAAATGACTGGACACGTGGCAAAGGATGGGATTTGGAAGGGCCTACATCCTGCCATGGGACTCGCCTCAAAAGGCATGGTTGCGGCATTCGTTGTTTTTACCGCGCTTAATGTCGAATTTGCCAATTCAATTTACTCCGCCGTCCGTAGCTGGATTGAGTCAGCACTAAACTGGTATTACATCAGTGCGCTGATCGTCATGTTGTTTGTTTGTTTTTATTTGATGTTCAGCCGTCATGGCGCGGTTAAGCTTGGCGACGACGATAGTAAGCCCGAGTTCAGCAATTTCTCCTGGTTTGCCATGTTGTTCTCAGCCGGTGTCGGCATCGGGTTATTGTTTTTTGGAATCGCCGAACCGATGTTCTATTTCGACAACACCCAACCCTGGGGTTACCCTAACAACCCCTTCGCCGACCACGATCTGGTGACCCAAATGGACATAGACCGTGCGAGATATGCGATGCGGGTAACTTATTTCCACTGGGGTTTCCACGGTTGGGCGGTCTACGTCATGATCGGTCTGTGCCTGGCGTACTTTGGATTTCGCAAGAAACTACCGCTGACGTTACGGTCAGCGCTGTATCCAGTGATCGGCGAAAAAATCTACGGTCCGATCGGCCATGCCGTGGACTTGTTGGCGGTTTTCGGTACGGTCTTCGGCGTTGCCACCTCACTCGGGTTAGGTGTCAGTCAGATGGCCGCAGGACTTAATCATTTATTTGGTGTTGATCCAGGCACGACTACGCAGGTTATTCTGATTGTTGTAATCTCGATCGTCGCCACATTGTCCGCAGTGTCCGGTGTCGGCAAAGGTATTCGTATCATTTCAGAGTGGAACATTTGGTTGAGCATCGTTCTGCTCGCTTACTTTCTATTTGGTGGGCCGGCCAAATGGCTAATGGGATTTTTCGTCACGACCGTTGGTGATTACCTCTGGAATGTTATTCCGATGGGTTTTCGAACATTCAACGCGGAAGGCGATGCGGCATGGCAGGGGGGGTGGACCATTTTCTATTGGGGTTGGTGGATCTCCTGGGCACCTTTCGTTGGCATGTTTATTGCGCGGATCAGCCGTGGTCGCACCATTCGTGAATTCATGCTAGGCGTGATGTTCGTACCGACCACCATTGCGTTTTTCTGGCTCTGTATCTTTGGTGGCAATGCGATATATCTGGAGCTGAACGCAGAGGGCGGTGTCGGTACTGCGGGGATCGCCCAATTGATTCGTGATTGGAATTTACCTGCGGCCCTGTACGGCACCATAGATCGTCTAACTGGTGTAGGTTGGCTGAATTGGATTATGGCGGCGTTGGCTACTTTTCTACTCGCTACCTGGTTCATCACCTCATCCGACTCGGGCACACTCGTTATCACCACCATGCTCAGCATGGGCGATGACAATCCGCCACAGAGGTTTCGCATCGTTTGGGGTCTTGGCGAGGGATTCGTTGCCGCAGTTCTGCTTCTCGCCGGCGGGTTGAAGGCTCTGCAGACCGCGTCTATTGCAGCAGCACTACCGGTCAGCGTAATTATGCTGCTGATGGCGTATGGAATCGTTAAGTCTCTAAACGAGGATTCAAGCGCCGTGCCGGAGTCTGGGGTAGCCGAAGCACCCGACGGAACGAGCTTGAGCAGGGATCTCCATGGTTGAACCAACTGGCACTATCAATCGCGGGAATTGAAAAGGAGGGACCAATAAAATGCGTTCTTTTGTTCTTGCCGGAAGCATCAGTTTGGCTATCACGCTTGTCCAATCGAACGGCGTGGCAGCGCAGACGTCATTACAGAAAGACCTGACCGTTGTCTCTTGGGGAGGCAGCTATACCAGAAGTCAGATGCTGGCTTATGTGAAACCGTTTCGTGAAAAAAGCAACGAATGGGTTGTGATGGAAACCTATAACGGTGGACTTAAGGAGATCCGTGAACAAGTCGAAACGGAAAATGTTGTTTGGGATGTTGTGGACTTTGAGCTTTCCGATCTCATCCGCGGATGTCGGGAGGGCCTGCTTGAAAAGATTGACCATAGCACGTTGCCTGCTGGTGACGATGGTACGTCCGCTAAAGAGGACTTCATCCCCGGTGCGTTTACCGAATGTGGCGTGGGCCAATCAGTCTGGGCCACCGTTATCGCTTACGATAACAACAGCGTAGGTGGCGATCGCCCGACTCAACTGGCGGACTTTTTTGATGTGGTCAAGTTTCCGGGTAAACGAGGCCTCAGGCGAGATCCTCGGGTGATCATGGAGTGGGCACTCATGGCAGACGGGGTCGAACCGGGAAAAGTGTACGGCACATTGGAAACGGAAGAAGGGCAGAAACGCGCTTTTTCCGTGCTGGACAAAATCAGAACCAGTATTGTGTGGTGGGCGACAGGATCAGAACCTGTTGAGCTCTTGAATTCCGGCGCAGTGGTCATGACTTCTGTTTGGAATGGCCGTATGTTTCGTCCGATTGTCGAGCAAGGCAAGGACTATACCATTCTATGGGACGGGCAGATCTGGGATATTGATTCCTGGGGAATCCCAAAGGGGACCTACAATGTCAATAAGGCTCTGGATTTTATCAAGTTCGCCACGAGCTCCAGCCAGCTTGCGGAGCAAACCAAATACATCTCATATGGACCAGCCAGGAAATCGTCGATGGTGCTTGTAGAGGATGCGGTAAAGAGCATGCTCC
Organism: Arenicellales bacterium; assembly: GCA_030066885.1. GTDB lineage: Bacteria > Pseudomonadota > Gammaproteobacteria > Arenicellales > JAANXG01 > JAHEKE01. Next base: position 8,308 of record JASJAT010000140.1, read on the forward strand.
CAACTTCCCAGGAGAACATGACCAATGCCCTGCAATCGGACGCGGAATGGTGGGCGACCCATCAGGCAGAACTCTCTATAAAATTTGAGCAATGGCTGGCAAAAGGAAGTAGAGGTCCGTCAGGATCTCCTCGTTGACAACTAAACAAATCTATCCCTCCGTGTCCTGATTTCCACTGAGAGATAGCATGGTACGGTTATTGAGCTTTTTGTTGTTTCTTTTATTGGGGCCAAACCCAGCGCTTAGCGACAATACCAAAGTCACCATTCAAGAATGGGACGTCCCGTGGCCATCAACACGGCCCCGAGATCCAGCGGTCGGACCAGACGGAAGAGTCTGGTTCGTTGGCCAAGTGGGTCACTATGTGGCCAGTTTCGAGCCAGATACCGAGACGTTTAGCCGTTATGATTTAGAGGACTATACTGGTCCGCACAACGTTATCGTAACCGGTGATAGTCGGGTCTGGTACGCGGGTAATCTGAAGGCTCATATCGGAGAACTGAACCGAGACACGGGTGCTATCAAAAAATACGATATGCCTCATCCGAGGGCACGTGATCCCCACACGCTGATCAGTGATGACCAAGGTCACATCTGGTTTACCGTTCAAGGCGGCAACTTTATTGGTAGATTGACGATAGCAGAGAAAGTCGTCGATCTCATTGAAGTACCAACCGCTAACGCTCGACCGTATGGGATTGCACTCGATAGTAACGCGCGACCCTGGATCGTCGAGCTCGGCAGTCACAAACTCGCCACGGTTGACCCAAAAAGTCTTGAGTTACGCGAGATTGAATTGGTGCGCAAAGAAACCCGCCCACGACGTATCGCGATCACAAGTGATGATCGCGTTTGGTATGTTGACTACGCCCAGGGTTTTCTTGGCCGTTATGATCCTAAGGAGGGCACGGTAAAGGAGTGGCTGGCGCCGGGCGGTTCACAAGCACGGCCCTACGCTATGGCTGCTGACGACAAAGACCGCCTGTGGTTTGTAGAGGTAGGCCCACAGCCAAACCGCTTGGTGGGGTTTGATCCCGCCCTAGACAATTTTTTCAGCATCACGCCAATTCCAAGCGGCGGTGGCGCGGTCAGGCACATGGTATTTCATCCGCCAACACGGGTTATCTGGTTCGGGACGGACACCAACACACTTGGTCGAGCCCATATCCCCGAATGACCGAATCGAAATCAATAGCTCAGCACTGATCGCTTCGGGCCAGACATTAGTTACTCGCTAATTCATTTCTTAATCAAACCTGTCACCGAATGTGGGAATCTATCACCTCATTCGGTCTCGATCCTTTTATACTGGTCGTACTAGACAATTTTCCTCAATTCATACTCCAGAATGCCCTCGGCGCCGGCTGCTCTTAACTTGGGTACCAGATCACGAACGAGTGAACTGTCTACAACTGTTTCTACAGCGAACCAACCTTTATCATAGAGGTGGTTGACGGTCGGGGCGTGGAGGCTTGGGAGCAGCTCAACTACTTTGTCCAGCTTAGTGTCGGGGACATTCATACTGAGCGCTACCTTCTGGTGGGCATGCAAGGAAGCCTGCAGCAGAAGGGCAATCTGATCTATTTTTTGCTTTTTCCAAGAATCCTCTAGCGCAGCCTTATTTGCGATAACCTGTGTATGGGTATGCAGTAGATCACAAACGATACGCAGACCATGGGCACGAATTGTGCTGCCGGTTTCCGTAATTTCCACTACTGCATCTACCATTCCTTCAACCGCTTTTGCTTCCGTCGCACCCCATGAAAACTCAACGTTGGCGTTAATGTCCCTTCCTTTGAAATAACGCCGGGTGAAGTTGACCAGTTCCGTCGCAACGGTTTTCCCCTCGAGGTCTTCTATTTTCTGGATAGGTGAATCTTGCGGGACGACCAGCACCCACCGGCAAGGTTGGTCAGAGCTCTTTGAGTAGATTAAATCGCATACGACCTCGATATCCGCCCCGGTCTCCAGGATCCAGTCCATGCCGGTCAAGCCAAGATCCAACGTACCACTGGCAACATATGTCGCCATTTCCTGAGAACGCACCAAGGCGCAACCAATTTCCGGATCATTGATACTTGGAAAGTAATTCCTAGATGCTGGAGAAATAGTCCAACCGGCTTGTGCAAAAAGTTTTATGGTGGCATTCTCCAGGCTACCTTTCGGTATACCGAGCTTTAGCTGCTTCATTGATTTGTTTTTGCTCTATGTCCGTGCCTGATCAAAGGGCGCGTATAGTATCATACGCAAGTCACTGCAACATTTTCACACCTATG
>JASJAT010000141.1 GCA_030066885.1 Arenicellales bacterium
CACGTCAGGATGCGGAATCGGCAGGGGAATCAGTACGCTCGAAGCACAGAGAAATACTGGACAAATTAGCCGTTGAGCCACCCTCTCAACGAGTTTTTGAAGTTTATAAACCTAAGTCTTAGGCCAGCACGAACAACTCCTCGCTACTCTTACATATATAAGGTATCGAGGAGCGCTGCTTCTAACTGCAAAGCCGAAGCAGAAGTCTTGTCGTGAGCTATTGCACCAGCCGCAAGTTGACCGTCATCCTGCATGCCGATGTAGCTGGTTCAACGGCACTCGTACAGAAAAACGAGGTAGTGGCTCACCAACGATTCCGGGATACCTTTCAACGATTATCTGAAATCATCGAATCTTACGGTGGGACTGCAACCGAGGTCAGAGGCGATGCCCTGGTTGCGGAATTTTCCCGTGCTTCAGATGCAGTGACGGCCGCGCTGGCCTTTCAATCTGCCCATGAAGGATACAACGATACCCTCGATGACGACATTCGACCATGGATTCGCATTGGGATCAGTCTGGGCGAGGTGCTGATTGCGGACGGTACGGTAACGGGCGCTGGCGTGGTACTGGCTCAGCGCCTCGAACAGCTGGCTGAGCCTGGTAGTGTCGTGGTCCAAGGCGCGGTATCCGAGACAGTGCCCATTCGTATGCCGTTTGAATTCGAAAGCCTTGGTGAGCAACAACTTAAAGGATTCGACCAGCCCGTCAGGGCATTCGTTGTGAGAATCAGCGCCGGCGAGGGTATACCGGAGCCAGAGACACACGCCGAGGCAAGATCTCAACAGGACACACTGAGCGGTGATGCAGAATCGCTCCCCATTGAATTGTCCAACAAGCCTTCAGTCGCAGTACTACCGTTCACAAACATGAGCGGCGATCCCGAGCAAGAGTATTTCAGTGATGGCATTACTGAAGACATCATCACTGCACTCTCTCACTTTCGAACTTTTCCGGTTATCGCCAGGAACTCAACCTTCACCTACAAAGGACAGGCCATTCGGATCCAGCAAGTCGCTGCGGAGCTCGGGGCTCGATATGTTCTCGAAGGAAGCATTCGCAAAGCCGGAAAACGCATCCGCATTACGGCTCAGCTTGTAGACGCGGAAACGGGGCATCACGTCTGGGCAGACAAATTTGACAGCACTTTAGATGATATTTTCGATGTTCAAGATGAAATCTCCGGAAAGATCGTGGTCACCATTCAACCAGAGTTGGCCCAGGCAGAGCTCGAAAGAGCAACCGTCAAGCGTCCGGAAAACCTCACGGCATGGGATCTTACGTTGCGTGGAATGTCTTTTGCCAACAGACACACGCGTGATGATCATGATTCAGCCCGGGAAGTTTTCGAGTCAGCGATTGAACTGGACCCCGACTATGCGGGCGCCTGGGCAGGCTTGGCTTGGTCCTATCTGGCCAAAATCGCGCTCATTGGGACAGATGAGCGTCAAGGCCTGCTGGAAAAAGGTTTGCAAGCAGCATTGCGGGCAGTTGAACTCGATGATCGCTCATCGTTTGCCCACTACGTGCTTGGCGTGGCCTATGCGTGGGGGGAGCAGTACACGAAGTCAATCAGCGAAGCAGAAATTTCGGTACAGCTCAATCCCTACCACGCCCAGGCACTCATGGGGCTGGGAAATCGATTGGATCTCGTCGGTAGAACAGCCGAAGGTATTAGCAAGATGGAGCAGGGACTGCAGCTCAGTCCGCGTGACCCATTTTCTCCGGTGATCATGGCCTATCTCTCTCGTGCTCACCTCAGCCAGGAGCAGCCGGCAAAGGCACTTGAGTGGATTGAAAAGGCCGTCAATCTCCGGCCCAATAATGCTGATTTACAATATAGGTTGGCCTCTTGCCTGGCCCATCTTGACCGCGTTGACGAAGCGGAGAAAGCCTTGAACGAGTGTGAACGGTTAGACCCAGGCTTTTTGGAGAAGCGTAAACACTGGCGACCTTATTCCGATAATGAGCGAAACCAACGGTTCTTCTCTGGGATGCTGCGGCATCGCCTTCTTTCAGAAAACCACTTCAACGCGGTAGATCGGGAGTGAGTATTGAGCGACAGTTCCGGCATCTTACCCTGGAAGACCGGTTTTGGCGCATAGAGACTCATTTCTGATCTGAAAGACGTACGAATATCAAACAATCAATGCATCTACTTTGGCGCTAAAAGCCGCCATCAATATTCTGATAGATTTATACCCCACTACATAGTTGCGTTCCTGCACCAAGGCATGCATTCCATGAGATCTTTTACAGCTGAATAGTGCAACCCAACATCTCTCGATTTATAGTCGTAACCTCTGCTCTTGCAATTGCCTCCTTCGTCTACGGGCTCAGCATGCCGCTAATGTCTCTGGTGCTGACCAAGCAGGGAGTCAGCAGTGTCATGATTGGACTGAGTGCAGCCAGCCAGTTTCTGGCTATATTCATTGTGGCACCCTTTGTCAAAACCCTCATCAATACTTGGGGAACAGCTCGCGCAATGTTTTACTCAATCATTGCCACAGCAATCGTTTTTCTTTTATTAGCAGCATTTCCAAATGTTTATGCCTGGTTTCCTCTTCGCATCATCCTAGGCGTCACCAGTAGCATAATCTGGATAGGTGGGGAAGCATGGGTCAACGTCTCGGTTGACGAAAGCAGGCGGGGACGTGTGATTGGTTTGTACACAATGGTCCTAGCGGCGGGATTCGCACTAGGCCCCTTCATACTCTCCATCACAGGTACAGAAGGATGGACGCCGTTTGTAGTCAGCTCAATTGTAACCGCATTGGGTGCAATACCACTGTTACCCGCACTCGATACCGGACCCGATCTCAAAGGACAACCGTCAGTCAGTTTATTCCGTTTTGTGATGCTGGCTCCACTTGTAATGTTGACGTATTTTGTATTCGCTGCAACAGATGCCATACTGCTGACATTCCTCTCGCCTTACGCTGTTAACGCAGGACTAAGCGAGGTTGAGGCGATCAATTTACTCACCTTGCTGGCAACGGGCAGTATGGTATTCATTCTTCCACTGGGGTGGCTAGCCGATCATATGGATCGGATTAACTTAATCACCTTGGCATTAGTCGGCATGCTGTTCGGTTCGTTGTTACTCCCAGTTGTACTAACAATACCGGTTTTGAACTACGTATTCATGTTTACTCTAGGTGCGTTCTTCCCGGTTCTTTATACTGTCCCCCTCGTATTATTGGGACAGCAGTTTAAGGGCGCGGATCTTGCAGCTGCTGCCACTGTTTACAGTATTATGTTTTCGATGGGCTCTGTAGTTGGTCCGGCGCTAGGTGGTGTGGCAATCGATTCTTTCGGACAGGACGGTATGCCGGGTTTACTTGCCTTTCTCTATTTATTGATATTGCCCTTATCGTTTATGACAAGACGTTTGAAGACTCATGGCCAGGCATGATTCATCGAGGTCTTTTCAACCACTTGGCACCAAAACGCCTTATCTCGCCGGTGATCATCCCTAAAGATCATGTAGCGACAACTAAACCGCGCCTGATGTAATCGAAGACTCAATGAATGAGTGGTAACATGGATATCATAAAGATAACTGAACAACGTAAGTTAGATGAGGCGGAGTAATGTTTAATAAAGATCGCTTTGTTCAAGATTGCATCGATGCTGTCTCTGAAGGCCAAGCGGCGATTCGTGAATTGGTCACCGAGGCGGTATCCGATCCAGCGGGGGTATTGGCGGAACTCGGGGAACCCGAGCATGCAGGTATTACTCCTCTGTACAGATCATCCGAACTGACGATCATCAACTTTGCCTGGGCACCGTGTATGAGCCTGATGCCGCACAACCATCAAATGTTTGCAGTTATCGGCATCTATTCTGGAAGGGAAGATAACGTTTTCTGGCGACGGACCGAAACGAGTATTGAGGCTGCCGGCGCAAAATCGCTGGGTGTCGGAGACGTGACGACGTTAGGAACGAACATCATTCATTCTGTCCTTAATCCGATTGGGAAAATGACCAGTGCAATTCATGTTTATGGTGGGGATTTTTTCGAGCCACAGGAGCCAAGAAGTGAATGGGACCATGAAACATTGACCGAGCGACCTTGGGACATTGAGAGAGTCAAGTCGCTGTTTCAAGAGGCAGAAGCACGGTTTAACGCTGCGAGCTCAGCATAATGTGGTGGCTACACACCCTGCGCTATCGCATCAAGTACTAGGACAACATCTACACAAGACTTGGGGTTCTACGTCAATCTCTTCATCGTCCCTCGATAAACGATAAAGATTGGTATCAACGGTGAGATTTCCTGTTCGGTATATCATGATCGCGCGACGATACCTTACGGTTTGTGCATTATTACTTCAGGGAGAGAAATACCCGGACTAAGCGAAGCTGTTTCCTCACTGTCTCTGTAGATTGTCAATGGCAACGGCGAGTTGAGTTAAAGCGGCATCGAGCTTGGTGCGTGTACAGGCTATATTGAGTCTGGCGAACCCGGCACCTTCTTCTCCAAAAACATGACCTCGAGTTACTGCCCATTTTGCTTTGTCTCTGAGAAACGACATCAGGTCTTCGGGACTTAGCTTTAGTCGTCTAAAATCCAGCCACAGCAGAAACGTGCCTTCCGGTTTAATTAGTTCCACACCGGAAACATTTTTCAGGCGGTTATTGACTAACTCTGCGTTTCCCTCCAGGTAGGTGATCACTTTATCCAACCATGGCCCACCATCACGGTATGCGGCTTCCATCGCGACATTAGCAAAAGCATTGTTTTTGTTTACAGTTAAACGACTGTTCTCAGTCTGAAAAGCTTGGCGTCTAGTGTCGTTCGTGATATGTGTGAAAGCAGAACAACAGGAAGCGATATTGAAGCATTTCGCCGGTGACAAACAAATAATGGAATTGTCAGCGTAATCCGCGCCAAGAGAGCCGAAAGGCGTGTACTCATAGTCAGCAAAGGTTATGTCGCCGTGTATTTCATCGGACACAACCAAAACATTGTTGTTTGCACAGACATCGCCCAGCACCCGAAGTTCATCCCTGGTCCAGACCCTTCCGACAGGATTATGTGGATTGCAGAGATAAATCATCTTGTTGCGAGGGTCTGAGGCCTTACGCTCAAGATCACCGATATCCATGCGGTAGTGGCCGTCCTTAAGAATCAGAGGATTACAAACCAAGGATCGATTGTTCTCCTTTATTACATCAAAAAAATCGAAGAAAACCGGCGGCTGTACGATGACCCCGTCCCCTTCCTCCGTGAACAAGGAAGCCGCAATGGCCAGTATATTCAGAATATTAGGAGCACGAAGAATGTGGTTCTGATCAACTCTCCAGCCATGGCGTGTATACAACCAATGGCTCAGGGATGGAAGCAATCCATCCGGAACAGCTTCATAACCAAATACACCATGACTCAGGCGCTTTTGTAGAGCATTAAGCACTGATGGTGGAGCTTTGAAGTCCATATCTGCAACACCGGCAGCAAACAGATTCTCACCGCCACTCCCTAACACTTTGGAATGAAATTTTAGCGCGGGAACATCGCGGCGATTGATTTCTTCATCTAGGGAGAAAGACTTGTAACTGACGCTCATGTTCGTTTATTCCTGTGACTAACTAACCATTGCTATTCTAAACTGCAGCTCACTCCACGCTCGGGGCGACTATTGTCACCGTCGCTAGACATAGAAGCTCATTCAACGCACCGAAAAGGTGCAGCTAAAAATGCGAGCCGGCGAATCTCGTTTGCCCTCATTCGTTATCACGTTTCTCGTTCTCCAGTTTGAGGATCGACGCCTTGGCGTCTTTCCTGATCTGGTCTAGAAAGTCCGTATCCTCGCTGGTGTCGCCAGGACTCGCCTTCAGAGCTTTTCGATAGTTTGCCAGAGCTCGCTCCCGATCACCCTGGTCGTTTCGCCGACGGTAGGCACCCGCCAAGCCGTAATAGGTGTTTGCCGAGCGCGGGTTTTCCACAACGTTGAGTTCGAAGACGGCGATTGCATCTTCAATCCTTTCTTCCTCTATCAGAAGATAGCCGAGTGCATTGAGTACTTTGCCATCCAACGGTTTCCCGCTCTCACGGAGTGAAGGAAGCTTCCGCAGAGCTGTCTGTGTGTCTCCCTCAAGAACTATCCATGCGAACTGAAGGGCCGGAGAATCGTAAGCGGGATACCTGGCAAGACTCTCGGAGGTTGTCACCGCAGATCCCAGCGCGGTCCGCACGATCTCGTCGCGAATTCCCAACCCATTGGGGCTATTGGTGAGATATACCACCGCCATACCGCGGTCTGGATAGGCAATAACGAAGTTCCGGAAAATCCCATAGTCGCCCCACTGCCACAGTGCGTCGCCGGTACCATCCCGTTGGATGCCGAATCCCAAGCCCCAAGAATCATCCCCTTGCATAGGAATCTGCGGCGTATACATCTCCCGCTTGCTTGATTCAGTCAGCCCTTCGCCTCCAAGAACGGTAGCGACGAAACGTGCATAGTCACCTGCCGTCGTATACATGGAAGCCGCTGCATGAGCCCGCTGGTACTTCCTTATCTCTTGCGGTCTACTCAATATGTCATGCCCGTCGGCGGCATCTGCTCCAAATCTCTCCAACCACACGAGCGAACTGCGCTCCATCGATAAGGGCCGGAAGATTTCGCTCTCGGCGATCCTCTCAAGCGGTTCGCCCTTAAGTTTTTCGATCACTAGCTGCAGAAAGTAGTACCCGGTGGCCGAGTATTTGAATTCGAGGCCCGGTTCGAAGAAGAGAGGAAACGGTACACCTCGCTCTGTGTGTGGCATCCCGGAAGAGTGACTCAAAACATGGCGGGCCGTTATCCGCTCGAACCAGTCGCACCGAAATCCTTCGACATCGAGAGAATGTTGGGTAACTTCAGTCTCAATCGTTTCTCTGTCCACGTATGTGACGAGCGGTACGTCGAGTTCGAGAATTTGCCTGTCGACTGCGAGAAGAACGAGATAGGCGAAGAGCGGCTTGGTGAGCGATGCGGCTTCAAAGACTGTCTCCGTAGTCACCGGGGCACCGACTCCGGTTTTCCTTACGCCGAAGCCGCGCTCCCAGATCACCTGACAATCTTTTATCAGGGCTATAGACAGACCGGGAACTCGACCCGCTTTCAGGATGGCAGGAATCCGTTCAGTGAGGCTCTTGCTAGTGCACATTCCTCAGTTCTCATGAACAAAGCTGTACTTGTCCTGCGTTGCGGATGTCAGCTTCAGCGTTGTGCTCTTTTCGTAGAAGGAACTCAGATCCATGACAGTCGGATTTCGCGCCATCAAATGGGCGAGGCGGTCGAGTTCTCCCTGCTCGTTCCGGGTAAGGTCTGCAAAGCGCCGTTCTTTAATGAAGCTGCGAGAATCCTTTGAGTGATACAACCCGGCACCTTCGTGGTTCAACAGGCTGTAGAAGTCGAGTAAGAGGAACTGGCGAATGTGACTTCGACCATCTAGAGGGTCCTCGTCGTAGCGTTCGGGATCGAAACCATCCTCTTTTAATGCTAACCACGCTTGCCACGAATACTGATAGCTCTCCGGGCCTAAGTGTCTATCTACCAGTAGGCCGTAAGATCCCGCGTAATCCGTCCGCACATCCAACACCCGCCAGTGTCTTTTGTTTGCATCCCAGTATTCAGCAATCCAGTGCTCGATCACGCGGTTATTTTTAATGCCCTTTTCAAGGAAATCTACAAACACCTTTCGTTTCTGCTCATCGTCGCCCCGTTCGTATTTGAACACGTTCATCCAAAACTGTCTGACTTTGGATCCTTTGTAGAGATTGGTCAGATATCCAAATCGGATACGTGCAGGTATTCCTTTGCTCTTCAGCATGGACACAAGAAGGATCGACTCCTTTGCGCAAGATCCAAACACGCGATTCATGACGGGCCGACTACTGTCGAGCCTGCCCAGTGGCGTTTCATGCAGAGTTTTCAGCATCTCGCCCGCTGTGGCATTAAGGCTGCCGTTCATAGGGATCGTTTTCCATCTGTCTTTAGGTATGTGCCATTGCGATAGCATTCGATAGTGTACGATCTGGTTTTTGGCAACGGCTGAAAGTCCATCTATATCGCTGGGTACGCTGTCGTACATGGCCGCGAGGCTTCCTGGATCCGACAGGTAGCCGTGTCTCAGGTACATTCGTGTGGATTGCTCTTGCGTCGACAAAGACGCTCCTCCTGGCTCGGACGGGTTTTGGTTGGTCAATTCCGCGTCAGTTTATCCAGATTGCGCGAAGGTCCGCAACGAGGAGTATTAAGCGGCAATATCGGCCTCTGTCCATACGAATCTCCTGGATAAACTAATCGACCTCCTCCCTTTGGCTGTTCATAACCAGTCGATCTATTTCAACGAACGACCGAGAAAAACATTAAACTGCGAAGCACCAACTGGAGGATACAATAATGTGTTGCTTTGATCGTTTGAATCCGCAATCTGTTGTTGTCATTTAGGAACGGAATCCCGCTGTGCGAGGAAAAAGAAAAGGGCAACGTCATCCCCAGCGCAATCATATATATGTATTTCCCTTTCCAAATCAGCTATCACGTTGATAAGCGCGGGTGAGCGGTTCTCAAGCTTCGACAATAAGTGAAGACGGTCTCGGAGCGGCTCGTAATAATTGGACCACGCTTTTCGGGGGGACAACACCGGATCAAGAGTACTGAAGCCGGCGGCAGTCAATTCATCCACTACGTCAGCCGCTGTTTTAATGTCCGGGTACTCCCTGGCCCAAAATGAGGAGGCCTTGACTGAGCGTGCTGCCGGTTTGCGTTGCCAGACAATATCACTAAAAACCAGCCAGCCATCCGGTTTCAGCAGTGGTCGCCAGCAGGTGAACGCATTGGCTCGGCCAATGCTGTAGATTGCCGACTCCGACCAAATTAGATCAAACATACCCATCACACCGTCCAGTGGCGGAGGGTCTGCCATGTCGCCAACTACAGCGCTTATGCGTTCCCCAAGTCCACGTTTGTTTGCCGCAGTTTCAAGGCGCGCAATAAACGGTGCATGGGAATCCAGTGCGAGCACACGCGCCTCTGGCAGGCTTTGTGCTAGCACCAAAGCAGAGGCCCCGACTCCACACCCAAAATCGGCTACCCGTGACGCTGAGGGTAAGTCTGGGCGCAACCGCTCCACTAGATTCCGGGTGGTCGCCGAATCGCTAGGACCTAGATGTACCAGACCGTCGAAAACGACTGTATACGCGTTCATGATTTCGTTTTCTAGTTCCATAGTTAATATTGTAAATCCATTTCAGTTGTACTTTTGGACTGGCTGCAAACGCGAATACGATTGGGGCTTGGATGAGTGGACCTTAACTGCAACACCACAGCTACTTCTGTAAGTGACCCGTTGTTGTCCTTAACCCACTGTAGAGATTTTCACAGGGAAACCATGGGTCACCGAGTTTGATATCGACGATTCACTTTCAGCATGGGCTAATAAGCGCTCTCGATTCTTCGGGTCGCCATCCACATCGACGCGCACATTGATTGTCGCACTGACCACCAAAGGTGGATTTCCTTCCACATCTATCTCCACGTCTACCGAGAGTGCAGACACTTCGACGTCAAGCGCTACAGCGCTAAAACGAATCTGGTTACAGTAACCCGCCCCTATTGCTAGAGCCTGCAGCTCCCCACCGCTGAAGCCGAGACCGCGTCCACCTGCACTGCCGTCACGTCGGTCGGCGACAATGGTTTTGTTACCGCACCAACCGAGAGCTGCGCTGGTATCATCAATGTGCCGAAAATGAGCGTTTATTTTCATGTGCTTTTCGCCTCAAGTTTTCTCCAGTCAAACATTGTCATTAAAGTGTATTATCTAATCCGGATATAGGGAACAAACGTATACACAGCTCAAGATGTTCGTTAGCGGGTGATCAACAAACCGACAAACGAAATGCTAGTGATGCGATGTGGAAGTCGCCGGATAGCGATTTTTGGCCCGGTTTGAGCCGGCGGATCTATACCGTTCTGTAGCTGATTGTGGTCTTCTCTGCGGACACTAGCTACCGCTTCACCTATTCTTTTATATAAAGGATCCCCAAAGGCAGCACGCGATCCGTTTCAGCCGTGATTGGCCTGATCACGCTACGATCGCACCCATCACGGACACATATCGATTCAGAAAACACTGTTATCAACCCTTTGAACTGCAACCATTGCTACCATTGAGCACACCGGCCCCTATCTATATTTGAGCGCGTACACATAGGCCTCTACATCGTGGGTGCCGTTGACTCTAACTGTAACGGACACGCGTTCGTAGCCTTCACCTTCAAACGCATCGAGCCTTGGCCAGTGGCTTGCCAGATGTGTTGACGACAAGACGAAGCCCTCGACCTCCTCTCCATCGGCGGTGGGGATGATTCCAGGGCAGCCCATTGCGGCGCCCCAACCTTGCTCAAGCAAAGTCCCCCTTAACGTTGCCGGTACCCACGAACCAGGAATATCTTTCAATACGTCATGGTTGGCTCGCCCGGGCGCTAGCGTCCCGTATACGAATAGTCTATGCATCACAAATTAGTCCTACCTAGACA
>JASJAT010000142.1 GCA_030066885.1 Arenicellales bacterium
TTGGCAGGATCCCAAACCGGCTCGGCCAGTACCGTCGCCTTGTAAGGCTTGCCCAATAAATCAATGTCAAATTGAGATCCGGCTTGAGCGAAGTCTGGCTCGACATAAACAAAACCCAAACTCTTACCGGTATAGTGGCCATATCCACCCGACGTCGTAACCCCCATGGCGCGACCATTGACCAGTGCCGGTTCACCGCCGTGTATGTCACTATCACCTGCTTCGACTTCAACATAGACCAATTTAGTGACAATTCCTTTATTCTTGACTTCCATAGTCGCCTCTTTGCCGACGAAGTCATCTTTATCTTCCGCAAAAAATCTTTCCAGGCCAGCCTCTATCATCGTGATCTCGTTGGTCAGCTCCGCACCCCAGCCCTTGTATGCCTTTTCCATGCGAAGCGAGTTCACCGCGTACACACCGAAGTTGGCTATGCCATGATCCTGCCCTGCGGCCCAGACAGCATCGTAGAGCTCCAGCAAATGCTCCATCGGACAGTGCAGCTCCCACCCTAATTCGCCGACATAGCTCACTCGCAGCGCGCGGACTGGCACCTCCGCAACTTCGATTTGGCGACAAGTCAGCCAACGAAAACTCTTGTTGGTTAAATCGATATCGGTGAGTGCAGCCAGCAGCTCTCGAGACTTGGGCCCGGACAGTACCAACACGCCCCAATCGTCGGTTACATTCGTAACAGTGACATCTTCGCCCGGCCTTATGCCCTGACTCAGAAGGTCAAAATCACGATCCTCCGCACCGGCACCGGAAAGAATATAGTAATGACCTTCGGCTAGGCGCGTTATGGTGGACTCACCAGCAATACGCCCTAGCTGAGAAAGGTAGTGAACGAGGCTGATACCCCCGTCTTTTCTGGGTATGCGATTAGCACATATACGGTTCAAGAACGACTCCGATTCGGGACCTTTGACTTCGTACTTGGCAAAACTTGACAAGTCCAGCACACCCACCCGCTCGCGGACCGCCCTGCACTCTTCCGCGACTACCTCAAATGTATTGTTGTGAGTGAACCCAGGCTCCTCTTCTCTTCCATCCAAAGAAAACCACTTGGGTCTTTCCCATCCGTTTGCCTCGGTATAGACGCAACCCAGGGACTTGAGGCGGTCAAACAACGGGGTGACGCGTTTATTCCGGGAAGCGGGGCGTTCCTCGCCTGGCAAGTGCAACGCATACATATGCTCGTAGTCTTGATGAGACTTGGCCTTGGTATATTCACCTGGAGCGTATCGGCCAAACCTCCGTGGATCGAGTCCTGCCATGTTGATTTCGGAGTCTCCATATACCATCCACTGCGCTAGAAACTTACCGCAACCAGCACCCGAAGCGATACCAATCGACGCGCCATTACAATGCCAGAAATTGCGTAAACCGGCGGCGGGTCCACACAACGGATTAGCATCCGGTGTATGGGGGATAGCACCACACACCACGCGCTTGATACCTAGTTCGGACCATATCGGCATGCGTTCCATGACGCGCTCGACAAAAGGCATCAAGTCGTCAAAGTCGGCTTCGAACAGCTCGTTCTCAGATTCCCATTCCGGCCATCCGTCATGGTGTGGCCAGCACTCTTTCGAATTAACTGTTTCGTATATCCCGATCAGTCCGGATTTTTGTTCTTGGCGATAATATGATGACGGGTAAGGATCACGCATGACCGGCATTTCTTCGTCACGTTCCAGAAACTCGGGAACGGTATCGGTGACTATATAAGTATGCTTCATGTTTGTGATGGGAATATCCGTGCCCACCATCTGGCTGATCTGGCGTGCGTAACAACCCGCCGCGTTGACCACCATCTCACAGACCACAGTGCCTTTTTCGGTTATGACTTCCCACTCACCTGAAGGCCGCTGCTTGAGGTCGAGCACCCTATTTCGCACCTGTATGGTCGCCCCCAGGTTACGGGCCCCCTTGGCCATAGCGCTACAACATCCAGCAGGGTCAACATGACCGTCCTCTGTAGTCCAGGCCCCTGCCAATACACCGTCCGTTTTAACGAAAGGATTGATTTGCCTGATCTTAGCTGGATCGATTATCTCGCAATGAAACCCAATCAGTTTGCCGACGCTGGCCACATGGTGGAACCATTCCACTTCAGCGGGTTTGAGTGCAAAACGAATGCCGCCACAGCCATGCCAGCTCACATATTGTCCCGTCAATTCCTCGAGCTTCGGGTACAACCGATTGCCATAGTCGTGAATCTTCGCCATGTTGTAATCGGCAATAAAACTTGGACATTGGCCAGCCGCATGCCAAGTAGAACCGGAAGTGAGCTCACCCTTTTCAATTAACAAACAGTCACTCCAGCCCTCCTCCGCCAAGTGGTACAGAAGTCCGACTCCCATCATTCCACCGCCTATAATGACAACCCGAGCTTGGCTTTGCATGACTCCTCCAGATTTTGTTTGAATACGACGGACGGCACTATCCGCTGTCAACTAGTTTTTACTAGGCACTGTCGGAAGATGCTACCGTAAGAAACACCGTGAGGTGTATTGTATCCACCCCCCTGGTAAAAATGCGATAGTCGATTACTAAAGGAACAGATGTTCTCAGGCTAGTATAGTTGCGATAGGTTTCCGGACCGGGTCCCCAGTCCGGGCGTTTACCAACTGTTGTTATCAGGGCTTGTACTTGACTCCATCGCTTTACACGCAGTTGCGACCTGAGTTTCGATATGTCTGGCCATAGCACGCGTGGCTGGTCCCGCCCCCTGTTCGTCTGCCATAACCAGATATAGCACGACAAACCGTGTACTACCCTTTTCCAAAGGTAACGGTTTCAGCAAACCGGCTTCGAGCTCGCGAGTGATCTTGATTACAGGAGACCAAGCAAAGCCTAGGCCACGACACAACGCTTGGATGCGAGTTCCCATCGTACTGACGGTCAATCGCTGTTCTGAGCCTAACCAGCCTGCGCTTTGGTCACGCCGCTCGCTCGATTCACGCACAACTACTTGACGATGTTGACTCAAATCCCTTTCGTTGAGTGGCCTCCCCATCTTGTGTAACGGGTGATCGGGGTGCGCCACGCACCTCATCTCTAGTTCAATCAGGCGATTTCCTAACCAGCCTTGTGGCACCGTTGGTGTAATAGCCAGTTGAACCTCGCCTTTGACCAACATATCGGATACACCCGAAATGACGGTTTCAAACAATTCAATCCGCGTTTCAGCGAACTCCTCTGTGAACGCTTTGAAAGCCGGCAACAAAACCTGGTTAGGAAAAATAGTATCCACAGCGAGATGAACTTCTGCTTCAACCCCTGCTGCAAGGGTATGGGCGACGCGTTCGATATTTGCGGCTTCGGCAAGTAAGAAACGTGCCCGGCGGAGGACTACTTTGCCCACCTCGGTCAAAACGGCCTTGCGGCCCTGTACTTTCAACACCCGAGTACCCAATAACTCCTCTATACGTTGGATGCTGTGGCTGACTGTGGATTGACTCTTACCCATGGCCTCGGCAGCACTGGCGTAGCCACCCTCATCGACGATGCTGGCCAGTGCGCGCCAGTGGTCCAGACTCACTTTCGCACTTTGCTCTTTTTTAGCGTAGGTCATGTGTAAAAGGTTGGCATAAGATCGACTGATTTTACCTAATGGCCGAAGGAAATTGGGTCGGGATGATTCGGTGGATATCAACAGTCTCTGAATCGGCATTTTGCCGATAATAATGTCACACCGGCTAGGCATGATAGAGGGACCGGATCTTGAATTCTGAAGCCTACACAGCGAGTGCAGGTTCATCAGGTTGCTACTACCTCTATATTCAAACTGAGCTTGCATTTTGAACTCCCCCCTGGCAAATGATAAAAACCTCCCTATAGAGGTCATTGTTGGAGGAACAAATGAAAATTGGATTTATTGGACTAGGTAACGTTGGTGGCAAGTTGGCCAATAGTCTTTTGCGTAACGGCTATGACTTGACAGTTCGCGATTTGGATCGCGCCGCAACCAAGCCGCTTTTGGACGCAGGTGCTCGTTGGGCTGATTCACCTCGACAAATGGCCGAACACGCAGACATCATTATCACTTGCCTCCCCTCACCTGCCGCGAGCGCTGCGGTCATGGAAGGTGAAGACGGCATACTAAAGGGCTTAAGTAACGACAAGATATGGGCGGAGATGAGTACCACGGACGAACAAGAGGTCGTACGCCTTGGCGCTCTGGTAAAGGCAAACGGCGCTGAGGCCGTTGACTGCCCAGTTTCAGGGGGCTGTCATCGAGCAGCGACCGGAAATATTGCGATCTTCGCAGGCTGTGAACGCAGCACCTTCGAGCGCATGTTGCCCATCCTCACCACCATGGGCCGGCGGATTCTACACACGGGACCTTTAGGTTCGGCTTCAATACTCAAAGTCGTCACAAACTATCTGGCCACCGCCAATTTGGCCTCCCTTTGTGAGGCGCTGGTGACCTCAAAGCAAGCGGGTCTGAATCTCAATACAGCTTACGAAGCGATTCGCATTTCTTCAGGAAACTCGTTCGTTCACGAGACTGAAAGCCAGGTTATTCTCAACGGCAGTCGCGATATTAATTTCACTATGGATCTGGTTTGCAAAGATATAGGCTTGTTTCAAGCAGTAGCCGATCGATCCGGTGTACCACTGGAGATATCACCGTTATTAATCGAAATATTTAAGGACGGCCGGGAAAAATATGGTGATCGAGAATATTCTCCCAACATCATAAGGCGCCTAGAGGAAGCGTGTGGGGTATTGATTCACGCGCCCGGTTTCCCCTCCGAGATGGTCGACGATGAACCCGAAGAACCCGGCTATGAGGTTAAACCCAAAGGTTTACACTGACCATCGAAAGCTCGATAAAAACCGGGT
This sequence comes from Arenicellales bacterium, assembly GCA_030066885.1. Lineage (GTDB taxonomy): Bacteria > Pseudomonadota > Gammaproteobacteria > Arenicellales > JAANXG01 > JAHEKE01. The sequence continues at coordinate 4,855 of JASJAT010000142.1, forward strand.
CAGAGATGAGTTTCGCTCGAGTCCTTTAACTATGTAACGCGACTCAGACCAAAACTCTTCCCTGACCACTCTTACCCCCTGTTCAAGTTCTTAAAACTGTTGTATCAACTGCAGCACAATCCCAACCGCGACCAAGGCCAAACTCATGATGGCAACTCTCAACCAGGGAATGATTGGATCGTCTTGAATCCCGATAGCTGAGCGTTTTTGAGTTTCTTCAGGCATATTGCTGCTGTCCTCATCGGTGTTATGCTCTGTGAGTTCACGCGCAAATTGTTCCAAGTCCTCGAGGGCTTGTCGTAAGCCGCGTCCCAACCCAAACCTATTTGTCATTTCCATTTAAGGCTCCTCCGGCGTGGTTTTTCGGACTAATGATTCATGTTTAGCAGCCGGTAATTGAAAAAAGTAGGTCGTGTATCCGGAGTACATCACCTTTAATCTGGAGAATGTACAAGCACATCCAGTCAGGCCTAGCGCCGGGCTCGATGTCAAATGTTAAAACCGAAAGCGGGTTGATAAAAGCGAATATAGATCAGATCATTATGAGTGCCTTTACACAACTGACTTTAACATTAACTGCTTGAACTCGGCGGCATGAGCTGGACCGCTCTGACCTCTCCTTACCCCGCGACTTAAATCCTAACCTGATATTTCCCTATATTTATCAATATGTTAGAGAAGATCAATTTCTTTTCTTTTTCAAAAAAAAGTCTAAAATTTGGCTTGTTGAGGGTGGAGTAAGTCACGAGCTGCTCCTGCAAATCACAATATGTGTATCGATTTTAAGAGGATTGATATCGCATGGTTGATGTGTCCAAGAAATCCATTTGGTACGGCCGATTGGAAACGACTTCTTCAAACATTCCCGTGATCCATGATCCAGGATTGCCCGAGCCACCCACCGGACAGATTTATCTTTATAACGCTGAGCGGGACGCCATACTCAAGTACGTCGCCGACATCGTTAAGCCGCTACTGAAGAACTATGAAGAGTCAGAGCGTCAACAGATAGAAAAAACACTGCGTAAGAAATGGAAATCGGCGCGAAAAGCATTTCTGAACGAATATGGAAATCGTGTTACTCAATCCCGAAAAAGAAAATCAACGGTTGCCGTCCCAGTACAAAGTAATCCAGAACTCGATATTGAAATCGAGAAATCTGATGATGAATGGTCAGAAGACTTGGATGACCTGGACGCCGACTAGGCTAAAGATCTACGAAATTTAAAATATACTTACTTCGTAGATTTCCGCCCACTCTAAACTCTGGTCTACTAACGGAAGCTACTGAGGTTGGCAATCAGGGCTTTCTTATTGCGCTCAATTTCGTCGTTGATTTTGTGTGCCATATCCTTATCGGCACTGCAACACTGGCTAATTACCTTTGTACTCGTACTCGAAATCTCGAGAACCGCGTCGATGAGTGCCTTCTCGATCGCCTTTGTAACCTTTTGTTTTTTTTCATCCTCCAAGGATATGGACAACGCAGTTTCAATATTGCGCACTGCGGCTTCTGCGGTCTCACTCAAAGTCATGTTGGTTCACCCATTGATTGAATCATGACCCAATACTGCCATATAACGGTGACATTGATACAGCGCATGCGAACAAACGCGTCTCCACCTGAATTTTGAATTCATATCGATAATTTCGATTATATAGAACTATTTTATGCTATTTAATCACTATTAAATAGATATTAATTTGCATTGCAGTCATTAACTAATTTCTACGGAGCACTGCAATGAAAAAGATTCTGTACATTAAAAGCAGCCTGTCTGGTGAGCAAAGCGTGTCGAGTCAACTCAGCGACAAACTTATCCAACGATTGTCGAGTCGTTACCCAGGCAGCAAAGTCACCACCTTGGATTTGGCGCGTAATCCGCCACCCCACCTGAACGCTGATGAATTCAGCGCATGGTCAGTAGCAGAAAGCGAACGCTCCATGTCACAACGACGCTTAGCTTCGCGTTCAGATGCATTGATCGAGCAGTTATTGGCTCACGATATCCTCGTATTGGCCGTTCCTATGTATAACCTAGGCGTACCCTCAACACTTAAAGCATGGATTGATCGAGTTGCTAGAGCAGGCAAAACTTTCCGCTACACGGCAGAAGGACCCGAAGGGTTAATCAACGACATGAAAGCCTATTTGATCTTTGCCCGAGGTGGGGTTTATCGTAACACGGCTTTGGACACCCAAACTGGATATCTTAGGAATGTGCTCGGGTTGATGGGAATCATCGATATTGAAACCATACACGCAGAAGGTCTAAACATAGGTGATGACATCCGAGATGCCAGTCTCACCCTTGCCCATGACAACATACAAACGTTGGTGACCGATCGAAAACCGGAGGTACATCATGCAGCCGCGTAGAATCACCCACACAACACCAGCTCGCCCGGCAACCGATGGTGCAGGTGTGAAAATAAACCGTTTGTCCGGATTCTCCGGGGAATTGCCGATGAACCCATTCTTAATGTTGGATGAGATTCGGTCAGAAAGTGAAGACGATTTTATAGCCGGCTTTCCCGCACATCCGCATCGAGGTTTTGAAACGGTGACCTACATGCGCGAGGGTGGCTTCTCGCACCAGGACAGCATGGGTAACTCAGGGACCATTACAACCGGTGGTGCACAGTGGATGACTGCCGGCAGCGGTGTTATTCATTCCGAGATGCCCATCGCAGATACAAACAGGATGCATGGTTTTCAATTTTGGTTAAATCTGCCTGCAAAAGAAAAAATGCAAAGCCCCGCCTACCGGGATATTCAGGGTAATGAGGTGGTAACCCTTGATCATGAAAACGCACATATTCGGTTAATAGCAGGCAGTCTTTGTGTTGGAAACCAAACTGTGGACGGCGTGGTTACGGGCAAAACAACTCAAGCATTAATTGCCGATGTCATCATACCGGCCGGTGCGACTACGTCACTCAACTTGCCGGCTGAGTTGCGAATTCAGTTTTATATCTACCAGGGATCGGTCAATGTCGACGATACCCCCGTTGCCCGCGGACGGCTGGCCTATCTAAGCGATGGTGATCAATTAACCATAACGGCCAGCGAAAATAGTGGTCTGCTGCTGTTTGGCGGTCAGCCGATCAATGAACCGGTAGCGCACCACGGTCCATTCGTAATGAATACCAAGGAAGAGATACAGCAGGCCATCACCGACTATCAAAACGGAACACTCGTACAGGCTTGTTAGTCGTGACAAAGGCGCACCTTCTGTAAATAACTCTCGCCAAGACGCCAAGCTCGCAAAGGTTTTGTAGAACATACAATATTTTTTCTTGGCGGACTTTGCGGCTTTGCGAGAAAATAATGTGATCGAAATGTAGATCGGTTGTGGAGTCCGCCCCAACTATCGCGGCGAGGGCGCCGCTAGAATCCGCCGCCAGTTTTAAATCCGCCGCCACCCCCAAAGCCACCTTTACGGCCACCGCCCCAACCGCCTCCACGGCCCAGGCCACCCATGCCGCCACCACGAGGAAACGGGAAGTGCCACGTACCTTGTCGGCGTCCAAATCCACCGCTACCGAAATCAGGATTGGATTCAATTCGACGATAACGCTGCTCGCGTTCAATGGTGCGCCACAGTTCATCAGACGTAGCAGTCCCTTGCAGAAACTGGTTCAGAATCAAGGCAACTAAAGCAGCGTTTCCAAATCCCGAGTGTGCACTGTCGAAATGCTGTCGTTTAAAGCGGCGGCGTACGTCTTCCAATTCTTGCAGACGGTCCAAATGCCGTTCACGCACTCGTTTATGTTCCGCTAAAACTTCCTTTATCTGAGCCGCAAGCTTAGCCCCTGCATCCAATTCCCGGACCAACACATCGTCTTCTGCCGTTGCAGTCGCACGTGCGTAATCGTAGAGGGTAAACAAATTCTCCCGCTCAAAAGCACTACTGAGCATATCTATGGCTTGTTTAAACTGTGTATCCTCGCCACTGGCAAAACTTGTTCTATTTTTTTCGAGATCGTGCAATTGGTTTTCGGTTTTCTCGATTTCAGCGTCCATCGCATCGAGATTAGACTGCGCCTTTTGTAATGCTTCACGATAGGCAGGTACATCGTCTTGCTCAGCCGCTTTCTCTTCCAGGCCCTTGAGCGCTTCAAATTCCTGGTCAGCTACCACACGAACACGCTGCGCGTGTTCGTGCAAACGTTTTGGAATTTCAAGCAACATTGCGTAGTTCGGCCGCGCCTCATGATAGTCACACAAACGCGCGACCCACCTATCTAAATAGCGCATCAGTGCGCTCACGGAGTACGTGGACATACCGTAACCCCGTTTCCACAGATAAAAAAACAGTGGGTCTTCCTCATAAGGTTTACCCTTTTGTTTACGTACTTCCTCAGCTTGTCTGGTTTTGTCTTCTGCGTGCTCGGCAGTACGTTCAGCCTCACGGGTTTTCTGCAGTTGAGCCTGATAATCCGCATCCTGCTCCAGCCTGCGTTGCGTAGCTGCCTCGGCTTTGTCCAAGGCCTCAGTCGCCTTGACCGTCTCCTCGTTCAGGGCGTCCCGTTTGGTATTTAAATCCGTTCTTTCCTCACGCGCCGTCTCGATTTGCTGCGTCAGCTCTCGCAGACTCTGTACGCGTTCCTCAAGCAACTCATTCACCCGCTGGCTGACCGCGTCCAGTCCAGCTGCCAGCTCGCCACTGACAATATTATCCAATCGGACTTTAGCCATCCGTTTGAAACGATTGGCCTGTTCTTTCTGCAGCTCCGCCAGCGTCCCACTTGCCTCTTTTATCTCCTGGTCTACCTGCTCGATTTGTTTTTGAACATAAAGCAGGCCTTGGTCTATGGAACCGAGCGTGTGTCTTCCGCTTTGCATCCTGTTTACCACGAGGTGATCGAACGGCCCGTGCTCGGGATAAGGTATTCTGGAGTCAGAAACCCATGCCGTTTTATACCAAATCGGTTTTGTTGAATGATTCCATCGTCCATCTTGTCCCTACCAACGCGCTCGAACACCTCCTTATCTACCCGCATGCCCCATTTGCTGACTTGGTAAGTTTTGCCGTCTTCCTCATTGACAACGGGCAGCTCCAGCACTCGCCCATCCTCAGTCACCGCTTCAACGATAATGTAATAATTACGGGCCTCCGGATTGGCTTCAGGTACACGCCATACACCACTTTTCTCGCCGGGGCGGGATACAATCTTTAATTCGTACTCACGTTCAATCTCATGCTGGAGTGCTTCCATTTGTTCAACTACGGCTCGTACCGCATCAGTATCGTCTTTCTGCAGCGCCGATTTTCCCCGCGTCAACAAAGAATCAGCGCGTTCCTTAGCGATAGGTCCTGCCGCATGCTCCAACAAAGTTTCATAGTGCGATTCCAGTTGCCCCGGTAGCTCGGCGATCTCCCGTTCGGCCGGCCCTCGTATCAGCAAAATATAAGCCATCCAAACCACCACCAATATCCCTGCCGCGATCAGCAGTGGTTTTCCCCATTTGCCTCGACTGACGTACACCTTGGCCAGCCAGGTGTCGAGCCCACTCTCCGGAGGGGTGTAGACGAAGCGATCTTCCTCGAGCGCTTTGACCCCTTCCTCAAGCACGTGGTCGGGCACTTCGATTCCCTGCGAGGCATAGATCTCGCGCAAGCGGTCCATCATCTTCTTGTCCCGGTCTTCCGTGTTGAG
>JASJAT010000143.1 GCA_030066885.1 Arenicellales bacterium
CTACGACGTTTCGATCGACTGTGGTGGTGATGTTGGCGGCAGTGACCTGTCACGCAACAAGTAACCACAACATTGCAACACTCGAGTATCTGTTCATTTTTCCTTTCCGCTGTTGTATCCAGTCGAAACAGCTACCATTGTTGTCCCCCTTGTTCGGGACGTTGGTTTCGTTGACTGTACTGATAACGAAATTTGCGGCGCAATAATCCACCGGGATCGTCGGGTATGCGGCGCAACCATTGTTCAGCCGCCTGTTGTTGCTCGGTCTGTTTCTGCTGGTCCGGGTCAACCGGGGATGGTCGCTGTGACCCCTTTGCCTCTGCCTCCTGTTGTCGTGCATCTTGCTGATGCTGTTGTGTCTGGTCATTTGGGCCTGCATTTTGTTGACCCGGTGGCGGTGCAGGATCAGACGTGTGTCCTTGATTGGATTGCTGCCGACTGGACTGGGATTGGCCCTGGCTTTCGTCTTGGCCTTGCTCTTGACTGCTGCCTCCCTGATTGGTCTGCCCGGATTGCTGCTGCTTTTGCCCCTCCTCTGCGTCGTCCTGCTGTTGATTGGACTGAGACGGTTTGTTTAGTTGGTCTTGTTGATTTTGCTGGTTTTTCTGATCCAACAGTTCCTTCAATAGTTCCAAGTTATATTTGGCGTCCTCATGGTCGGGCTGTTGCTGCAATGTATGTTGATAGCTTTCGATAGCGTCCTGGATGCGCCCCAACCTGGCTAAGGCGTTTCCGCGGTTGTAGTTTGACTCGGGAGTGTCAATACCTTCAAGGCTGGTGAGGGCCTTCTCGTAGTTACCTGCCCGGTAGTACGCTGCCGCTCTCCATTGGTCATCGGTAAACTGCTGTGCTGCGCCGTTGTAGTCCTCGCGATCCATAGCCTGAATCCCTTTTTGATTGGAGTTGAGCCAGATATCGTCCCAACCAACCGCTATTGCAGAGTCAGACCAATGTAGACCAAGACCCATGACGACGACCAGCAGGCCGCGTCGGAAGACCAGTGTCGCAATGGGTAACAAAAGCAACAGCAACCACGGGCCTTCTTCGCGCCAACGATCGGTTTGCAATTCAGTCTTTTCGTTGTCGGCTTCCAGGGGATTGAGACTGGACAACGACAGAACTGGTGCAAGATCGCTATCATCGATTTGCATAGATCTATATACGCCCCCGGTTTGTCGCGCCAAGCGCTGCAGAGGAACTTGATCCAGTTTCGGAACTACAATCTGCCCAGCGAGGTCTTTGATAAATCCACCCCGGTCGTCTGGGATGGGTGCGCCTTCGCTGGTCCCCACACCGATTATGGACAATCGATGACCGGCATCAACGACCATACCGGCTAGGCTCTCCACATCCCTTGATTTGACCTCGTCTGTAATCAACAACAATGAACCCGCCCGCACACCGGCTTGTGTCAACAACTCCAGTGCTTTCTGTATTGCTCGATCCGGGCGAGAGCCCTGAGACGGCATAATAGTAGTAGATAAACTTTGAACTAACGCGGCGATTGTATCGGTGTCATCGGTGAGTGGTGTTACCGCAAAGGCATCCCCAGCATAAACGATTAATGCTGTCTGCCCTTCCTTCCGCAATTGCAATAAATCCAATAGTTTCAAGCGGGCACGGGTCAGACGACTGGGCGTGATGTCTGACGCCTCCATCGATTTCGATAAATCCAGCATTACCACCAAAGCACTATGTTGTTCAAAGACCGGCTGCGGCAGCCGTTGCCAGGCTGGTCCTGCCAGAGCCAATATGGCCAGCGCACCGGCGATACCCATTACAATGGTGTTCCTTGTTCTTCTTACTTTTGCACCACCTTCCAGCACATAAGGGATTAGGTGTGGGTCGCATATTGCTTGCCAGGCGCCCTTTACCCGCGTATTTCGCTGTAACCAGATCAGTAATAGAACCAAGGGGATAAAAGCCAACAACCATCCCGGCCTTAGAAAATGTAACTGGTCAATCACAATCCCCGCCCTCCCAGATTTCTGGTCACGATTAATAAGGCTGTTAATAGTAGAGCGATAGCAAGTGGCCAGTAGAACAGGGCAACGGTAGGCCTAAAATGATGTGTTTCCGCTTCCACTGGTTCCAGTTCATCCAGCAATTTATAGATTTCTTCCAGTTCGTCCGTACTACGAGCCCGGAAATACCTCGCGTTGGTTTCTTCGGCAATTGCGCGCAGCGTTTTCTCGTCCAAGTCTTGCGAAGGATTGATTCGGCGATGACCGAGCAATGACTGTACGATGATTTCATCCGCGCCTACTCCAATGGTATAGATCTTTAAGCCGGTGTTGGCGGCCAACTCCGCCGCTTTAAGCGGAGATATTTCACCTGCGGTGTTGGCACCATCGGTTAACAGTATCAGGACGCGTGATTCACCTGCGCTCTCCTGCAAACGTTTGACCGCGAGCCCGATGGCGTCTCCTATAGCCGTTTTCTTTCCAGCCAAACCGATAACTGACTCCATTAGAAGTGTGTGCACCGTTGCGCGATCGAATGTGAGGGGGGTCTGTAGATAGGCATTCTCGCCAAACAAGATCAACCCCAACCGGTCTCCTTCTCGGCGCTGGATAAATTCCCCGGCTACGGACTTGGTGGCAGTGAGACGATCAACCGCCTGTCCATTTAGTTCGAAGTCCCGTGCTTCCATAGAACCTGACAAATCCACTGCCAACATCAAATCTCGGCCACTCACAGGCAATTCAATTGGATCCCCAATCCACTGCGGTCTCGCCGCAGCGACTATCAGCAGCAACCAGATTATTATTGCTACAAGCACGGTCCACCAGGAACCAGATCGAATCGACCTGGGATCTCTTATTCTTTCGAAATCATCTATGAAAGGGGCGCGTAAGGCCGCATCACGTTCGCTTTGTGCTGGGGACAAAGTCAAGCGAGCCAATAGTGGCAAAGGCAGAAATAAAAATACCCATACCCACTCAAAATGAATCATGTCGTCGACCCTTTCACTCCACACGCTGTGGACCATGCATTACCGACTCAATCCATCCCCGGCAGGCCGGCAGCAGGTTGGCTGCATCGACTGCTAGCTCTCTTTTGTATGGTCCGTCTACCAGTAACTCGATTGATTGTTCAGTTAAACCCTGACCGACCACTGGATCACGTAACCAGCTTTCCCACTTTTTTCCACATAATCCAGCCACATCCTGTCGCGGATAGTTACTCATCACAACTCGCCGGACCAGAATAGAGAGATCCTGCAATAGCTGGCTGGCGTTTGTCGTAGAGTTGTACTCAGCCTCTATTCGATCCAGCTCACGCTCAACCAGGCATCGAAGGTTTCTTTTTTGTCGCCGCGCCGAAAGCTTTTTCGTTCCCCACCAAATAAAGAAGACCACCGGTATTAAGGCGGCGAGCATGAGCCACCAACCCAATGCCGGTGGCCACCAGGATACTGCTTCCGGTAAGTGAATGTCGCGCAGAGGTATTTGCTCGAAGTCGTTCATGCGGGTGGTCGGCTACTAGAACAAACCGTATGCACCGAGGGATCAAGCATTGGAATAATTTACGCCGTTAACTTAAGAGCTCAAATGCCTCGGAGCAACATACAGGCTAGCCCGCATATTGCATCAGGACCCCGGATGATGGCGCAGGGCAGGATTGGTTGGACGCCGGGCTTGAGTGAAGCTCAAGTCCAAACGGGCCTGGACCAGCCAGGGCCGGGGTAGGCCGACCACAAAGACAGACTGTACACATCGAAGAATCAATCATTGGTCCATTTAAACCATTAAACTGAGGAACTTAAATGCAAAACACGGCCGCCTTGGTGCAATATGCGGGCTAAGCCGCTGTTCTGGTAATAAGTTCGTTTCTCAGTACGTGCTGCAAGTCAGACTGTGTACTCAAGGGTATAAGTGACATTCCGTGACGGCGGCAGAGTGTTTCGAAGTGGTCTCGCCGCTGACGAAACCGCGCGGCGTAATTCGACTTCGCGGTTGGACTCCCAGCATTAAAAATAGTTTGCCGCTGTCCGTCGGTGACTCGGTACACGCCGGCGGGAGGCAATGCGGTCTCGACTGGGTCAGTGACAAATAAAAGCCAGACGGTGTTGTGCCTAACTATCTGTAGCAGGTGTGATTCTGCACGCTCGTTCCAACCACGAAAATCGCTGATAAAGACAACCAGGCTACCAGGCCGCACCACCCGGCGCAGTCTCGCCATGGGTTTATCTAGAGCCAGCTCGGCACCTTCGGATAGCCTCGATTGATCAGCCTTAACCAAGGCCTGGATCAACTTCAACACCGCCGCTTTGCCGCGTTGTGGGCGAAGTTCCTGGTGTTGGGTTTCTGAAAAAATCAGAGCCCCCACACGATCACCATGATGATTACTACCCCAAGCCAGCAGTGCTGCAGCCCTTGCAGCCATTACAGACTTGAACATGCCACGAGTCGCAAAAAACATAGGGCGACGATAGTCGACACAAAACAATACCGGGCGTTCACGCTCTTCTCGGTAAATTTTGGTGTGCGGACTGCCCATTCGGGCGGTCACTCGCCAATCGATATTACGGATATCGTCACCTGGCTGGTAAGGACGATGCTCTTCAAACTCCATGCCGCGACCTTTGTACTGTGACAAATAAGTGCCGGCTTGTTTGGCCTTGATGCGCATGGACGGCAGAGCCAGGTTCTCTCCTTGTTGGCGCATCCGAATTAACGTTGCAGGCGATATGGATACTGACTCGTTCACGGTACCGCAATGATTTGGATGAGCTCTTGTATAAAATCATCCGTGGTCACCCCTTCCGCTTCGGCTTCATAGGTGAGTAGCACACGGTGTCTGAGCACGTCGAAGGCAAGGGCCTGAATATCCTCCGGCGTAACATACTCGCGGCCCGCGAGCCACGCGTGAGCCCGAGCACAACGATCCAGAGCAATCGTGGCGCGTGGACTTGCACCGTATTGAACCCAATTCGCAAGCTTTTCAGAATACGGGCCCGGATTCCTCGTCGCCAGAACCAGATGTACTAAGTATTGCTCCAATGGCTCGGTCATGTATAAGTTTATGATTTCCTGCCGTGCAGAAAACAAAGCAGCCTGTGATACTACCGCCGATGAGTTAATCGGCTGGTTGCTTTCTTCTTTCACCTCGTCACGCGCCAATTGCAGTATTTTCGCCTCCGTCTGGTCATCCGGATAATCGATTCGCACAAACAGCAAGAACCGGTCTAACTGTGCTTCGGGTAGCGGGTAGGTGCCTTCCTGTTCGATTGGATTCTGTGTCGCCATTACCATAAACAACTTTGGAAGCCGGTGAGTTTTTTTCCCCACCGTGATTTGTCGTTCTGCCATCGCCTCCAGCAGCGCCGATTGAACCTTCGCCGGTGATCTATTGATCTCATCTGCCAATACTAAATTGTGGAATAGTGGACCGGGTTGAAATACAAAACTGCTGTCTTGCGGACGATAAATGTCCGTGCCCGTCAAATCGGCCGGTAACAAATCCGGAGTGAATTGGACGCGATGAAAATTTCCTTCAATACCTTCGCTAAGAACTTTTATCGCCTTGGTTTTTGCTAATCCTGGAGCCCCTTCGACCAGTAGGTGTCCGTCCGCCAGCAAAGCGATAAGAAGTCGATCAACCAGGACAGGTTGGCCTAATATTTGGCTCGAGACGTGCTGCTTAAGCTGTAGGATCGTTTGTTGTTGACTCATACCTCTGCCAGATACTTCAATACTAAAAATCGGCGAGGTATTTTACTGCGGGGACAGTATACTTTTTAACAAATTGGAAACTGGAGAAACACGTCCATCCGGGTAACGTTAAAAAGTATACTGTCCCCGGTTTTAACGGATTCACCAACTATTCCGCAACTCGCGGAGTTTCAGAAACACCGTCTTGGGGTCCGGGTCTTCCGGTAAATCAGGAAATCTCTCCCGAAGCATCTTTATGACGGTCGGGCTACGCAACCGAAAAAAGGTATTGACCCGTTTCTCCAACACCAGGTTGGTTACCAGTGCCCGATCCGGATCCTGGTCCTGAACTTGCGCCAATAAACCTTTTGCTTCTTGATTGTCTGGCTCCCGGTCGAGCGTGAAATTCAGATTATTCACGATGTAATCATGCCCAGGATAAATCCAGGTGTCATCTGGCAGTCTGTCGAGCTGATTCATGAATGTCTCGTATAGATGCTCAGGATGTCCGCCGCTATGGCAATTGCCAGCACCGGCGTTGAACAAGGTATCCCCACTGAACAGTGAGGGTTCCTCCGTGTGCGACAGCAGGCATACGTGGCTCATAGTGTGTCCTGGAGTATCCAATACCTCGAGCTCGACGGTGTGACCAACCTTTATGACATCACCAGGTTTTAATGCCACATCTATACCCGGAATCGAGTCTTTGGCGTTCTGGTGAGCCAGTAGTTTGGCCCCGGTCGCCTCGACGATCGGTCCGTTCCCACCAATGTGATCGAAGTGTTCGTGGGTATTGACTACTTGCGTGATATTCCATCCCTTTTCCTCGGCTGCGGCCAAACATTTTCGATGGTCTAAAGGATCAACTGCCAAAGCCTCGCCGGTTTCGCGGCATGCGATGAGGTAGTTAAAGTTTCGCCAATCGTTACCTGTCCATATTTGCTCAACAATCATTCGGCATCACCCGCTGTGGAATAAAGACACAATATAACACGACTGCTCACGCGGCTTGCCCATGGGTATATCACGACAAGGATACCCGTTGTAGAGCGCGTTGGTCAGATATCGAAATTGCGCTTTGTCTTGGATAAGAGATGACTTGACTACGAAATTGTTAAAAAAATCGCGTATCCTTCCGCCGTAGCGCGACACTAACCAACGAGACAATCGAAAATTCTCCTTTACCGTAGTAGCCGAGCTCATTTCTGGTTTCTAGACGGCTGTTTGGAATCTAGTCCCTCGGTAAAAGTTAATTAAACCAGTAAGTCCTTGCAATATCCGTTTATCGTTACCCCTCGCTCATGCTTGCAAACTCTCGATCGCGGCATGCAAAAAACGAGCAGCCTCGCCACCGGTTATGCAACGGTGGTCAAAAGTCAGCGATAGAGGTATGACTTTGTGCACTACAGGCTTCCCCTCAACAGGGACCACTGCTTGAAAAATCGCGCCAGCCCCAAGAATAGCAACGGCAGGTGGAACTACCACCGGTGTAGCATAGCGACCGGCCATACTGCCGAAGTTTGTCAGCGTAAAACTGGCACCACGTAGTTCCTCTGGTGAAATATCACGAGACGTGACTGCTGCTTTTATTCTCTCCAGTCCTTGGCGTATTTGTTCTTTGTTCAGACTACCGACGTCTTTCAACACCGGGACAAACAATCCGTCTTCTGTATCGACAGCGACACCGAGGTCTACCTTGTCCAGGATTCGGCGGCCCATAGCCTGATTGTCGTACCATGCGTTCAACCCAGGTTCGACTGCGCACCCAGCAACGATCGCGCGGATAAGCCTCGAACTGATGTCATCTTCTGGTGACCAATGATCTATGTCGGCGTCGTCGTGTAACGTAACCGGGACTACCTGTTCGTGGGCCATGGACATAGAACGCGCCATGGCACGGCGTACGCCACGTAGTGGTTCAATCGGGCCAAGCTCGGCCAGAACGCTGGCAACTCTTTTCACGTCGTCAGCCGTAATCACCCCGTCAGGCCCACTAGGCTTCACCACGGACAGCTCGACATTCAACCGTTTAGCCAAAGCACGTACCGCAGGGGTTGCTTTGACTTCAGCAACGTCTTTACCTACGGTACCGATGGTTTCTTTGACTACCGTGCTCCTTTTTTCCATTTTGCCAACCACCGTCCCCGCATCCTCAGTTTCCTCCACCGGGGGCTGATCTACTTCAAACTCGGCCAGTGGTTTACCCACATCTATGATATCTCCCGCTTCACCATGGGCTTTCGCAAGCTTCCCCTCAAAAGGACTCGGCACCTCCACTACCGCCTTGGCTGTTTCTACGGAAACCAAGACCTGGTCTTTTTCTATTCGATCTCCCACTTTAACGTGCCATTCAACAATCTCGGCGTCTGGTAACCCTTCACCGAGGTCTGGCAACTTAAAAACCACAGAAGGCACTAGGAGTACTCCATAGTCTGTCTGACCGTGGCACAGATATTTTCGGTGCTCGGCATATAGAACTTCTCCAACAGATGTAGCGGCATAACCGTGTCGAAGCCCGTAACCCGACCAACTGGGGCAAACAAATTCATTAGCCCAAACTCAGCCAAGTTAGCCGCGATCTCCGCACCAAACCCTGCTGTACGGGCCGCTTCATGTATGATCACACAGCGCCCCGTACGCTGCACCGATTCGAGGATGGTTTCCACATCCAAGGGTTTGATGGTTGCGACGTCGATTACTTCGCAATCGATTCCTTCTGCTTCCAGTTGGTCTGCCGCTTGTAATGTTTCATGTATCATTGCACCCCAGGACACCAGGGTAATATCGGTGCCCTGGCGCACAGTGAAACAAACATCCAGCGGTAATGCCTCGCCCGAATCATCGATGTCCTGCTTCAACATGCGATAAACCCGCTTGGGCTCCAGGAAGATGACGGGATCTGGATCTCGAATCGCCGCCAGTAACAAGCCGTAAGCACGTGCTGGTGAAGATGGGATAACCACGCGCAATCCCGGGATATGGGCAAACATTGCCTCGGTACTCTCGGAATGGTGTTCCGGCGCATGGATACCTCCTCCAAACGGTGCTCTGAGAACCATCGGGCAACTGATTCGACCACGCGTTCGGGTGCGCAACCGTGCAGCATGATTTAAGATTTGGTCTATCGTGGGGTAGATGAATCCCATGAACTGAATTTCCGCAACAGGTTTTAAGCCTTGTGCGGCCAGACCGATGGTCATTCCAGCGATCAATGATTCCGCCAACGGCGTATCAACCACTCTGTCTTCGCCAAAACGGTCTTGCAGACCATCGGTGGCTCTAAATACTCCACCATTAACCCCTATGTCCTCACCAAGCAGGATCACGTCTTGGTCCGCCGCCATCTCGTACGCGAGAGCCTTATTCACTGCCTCCAGTAGGGTGAGTTCAGCCATGACTAGACGTCCCCTAAAGCGGTCAAGCGTCCGGCCTGCGACTGGTAAGCTTTTGGCAGTGTTTCATATAAACAGTCGAAAATAGTATGCGGGGCGCGGCGCGGGGTATTGAGGTAGTCGTTGGCAGCGGCATCAACTTCAGCCGTAACCTCCTCGATCAGTTGCTGGTTCTGTTGCTCACTCCACACACTTTGCTCGATCAAGTATGTGTTTAACCTATCGATTGGATCGAGCGCCTTTTGTTGAATGAGCTCTTGTTCGTTGCGGTAGCGACCTGCGTCATCAGCCGTAGTGTGGTCTGACATGCGATAGGTTATTGATTCGATCAGCGTTGGACCACCACCGCTACGCGCCCTGTTCAGCGCTTTCACAAATCTATCGTAGACGGCGATCACATCGTTGCCATCTACTTGCTCGCCGGGTATCCCGGCCGCGATGGCTTTTTGAGCCATTGTTTGACAGGCAGACTGCCTGGAACGCGGTTGAGAGATAGCCCATTGGTTGTTAATCACCGCAAATACACAAGGAAG
Source organism: Arenicellales bacterium (assembly GCA_030066885.1). Classification (GTDB taxonomy): domain Bacteria; phylum Pseudomonadota; class Gammaproteobacteria; order Arenicellales; family JAANXG01; genus JAHEKE01. Next base: position 9,583 of record JASJAT010000143.1, read on the forward strand.
ATTCCAGACGCCAGCTGCATTGATTCCTTCATAAAAATCACCTTTAGACGTCGCCCCGTCACCACACACGGGAACGGCCACTCGCGGTTGACCGCGCAGCTTAAACGCGTAAGCCGCCCCGACAGCATGGGGCACCTGGGTCGCGATGGGAATACACACGGGGAAATCACCACAAGCGTTGGCGAAATTCATGCCTTCCTCGTTGCCGCCCCAATACACGAATAGTTCCGTCATGGTCACTCCGCGGGCCAGATACGCACCGTGTTCTCTATAGGTTGGGAACAACATATCTTCTTTATGCATTGCCCTGCTCAACCCTACCACGGAAGCTTCTTGCCCGGCAGATGAAGCGTAAGTCCCCATTTGGCCCGTTCGCTGTAAGGTTACTGCTTTGCTATCGAATATTCGTGTGACAATCATGTCACGGTACAAGGGTATTAGGTCAGCCGCACGCTTGGCGAACTCCGGCAGATCACCAAGTATTTCACCGCGTGGATTCAGGTACTGGTAAAACTCAATGTCAAAACTAGCTACAGCCACTTTGGTCATTTGTTCGTTCTTTTAATAGGGATCAACAATAGACGGCATATTATATATATTAAGGGGCGAGAACCTATTGCAGTATGTGGAGCTTTGTCTGGACTCATACACGCCGGTAGCATTCTCGATAATTCCGTAAAGCCAAATCCGTTAAACTCATCACACCCAGATGCCGGTGTGGTATCAATGAATCCAAGAACACAAACATCCACGAGCCATGACAAAGGATGACGTCACTCGAGTTGTCGGTGTATACGCATACTATCGCCCGGGGAAAGTCTTTCTCTACGAAAATGCGTGCGTGGTTGCTGGCTCGGAAGATCTGATGAAGCAATACTTGGGATCACTTGCCAATAAACCTACCAGAGGGA
>JASJAT010000144.1 GCA_030066885.1 Arenicellales bacterium
CGCACTAATAAAAGTGTCACGATCACGAGCATCGGCAAGGATATTGCCGCGCAAGCCAGACTGGCCTTGAAGGATCTAGAGGGGCTGGTCGAGCTGGCAGGATCTAGTCAATCCCCCTTATGCGGCAAGCTGAACATGGGGATCATCCCGACTATCGCCCCGTTCTTACTGCCGCGGCTGCTGCCGCGTATACGCCGGACCTATCCTCAATTAAAACTATACCTGCATGAAGATCAGACCCTGCGTATATATAACAAGCTGATCGATGGTGATCTGGATATCGTTCTAATTGCTTTACCTTACCCACTACACAATGTTGAGAGTATGCGATTGTTCAACGATTCATTTCACTTGGCTTACCGTCAAGATACCAAGTTATTTGATCCCGACTCGCCATCTATTGATCAGTTGCCAAAAGAGAGCATTCTGCTCCTCGAAGATGGTCATTGCTTGCGTGAGCACGCAATGACGGCGTGCAAGCTGCGCAACGTCAGCAAGATAAGTACTGTGAGGGCCAATAGCCTGCTCACGTTGGTGGAAATGGTAGATGCGGATCTTGGCGTGACCTACTTACCCGAAATGGCTACCGGATCTTTTTTGCTTAAGCACACGCGGGTCAAAACACAACCCATTAAAACGAGCGGTCGTGGCATAGGACTCATGTGGCGCAAAGGTAGTGTGCGCAGTGATGAGTTCAAGGAACTCGGCGCATTTATACGGGATAACAAATAGGTCAAACAAAGCGGTTAGTTAGATAATACTTCCCCTCAATATCATATCCCTAGATTTAAAGGAACGTGAATCGCGCGTAAGTTTTCGTTTAATGGATGTCGTTTAGCTGACGCCGTAACCATAGCTCTTCTTTATACCGTTCAATACGCTGCCAGGCCGGAACGGTTGAATGGGTTTTCATAGAGAATTCATCGACCAGCGCGGAGATGCTATCGTCATCGCTATCGGTCAAACCATCGTCCCAAATAAAGAAATGTTCTTCGTTGTTAAGTACATCTTCTTCAAGGTCCTCTGCAAGTGGTTCCTCATTATCAAGGATCTCAATATTTTTACTTTGACTTTCCAAAGCTGTATGCATGTTGCCTCCTAGTCTGTTGGCTGCTGTGTTTCAGTCGATTTACTTAAACTCACCATGAAGACCAAAGTTTCATAGACAGCTATCGGTCTTTTTTAGCGGTGTTTTCACATATTCCCATGCATATTGTCGACATCTTGTTAACACCAACTCATTCTTTGTTCACGCTTTTTTCACTGATATCTGATAGACGACACAGTCAGATAACAAGCGCAGCGCAATAGAAACCGGGGACAGTTTACTTTTTAACCTCAGAAACGACTGTAGGAGCAGCACCTTCACCGCAGTGATCGTTCGGAAAATAAATCGATCGCCATTAGGGCCATATATTTCCCTCGCAAAGGCACAAAACCCGCCCAATAGGAGCGACTCCCTCGCCGTGATTACCTAGTTCCCCGCTTTGGCGCGGGGACTACACCTGGGTATGGAGGATGGTACAAACTACACCGTACAATAACTCAACACTTACATCATCGGTGATTTTTGTTTTAGCAGAAATGCCTCTACAGCTGCCTTAGACTCGGGTCGAAGGTTGGTGACGCCATCGTAGGGGACACCGAAGGCCGGAGGTTCACTCGGATACTTCTCCATGCGTTGCTTGTGCCGTCGGATGACGCGAACGAATTCCGCGCCGCCCCAGGCTCCCACTTCGGTGGCTACCGGCCATTCTTCACGGGTATCCCGAAACAGATCGTAGTAGTTGGCACCAATGGGATTTTCACCTGGACCCGGAACGTTGAGTTTGTACTGCTCCTTGATGATCGCCTTCAGGCTGTTTCCGGAGTATACAAAAACATAATCGCGTCGACCGTGTGTCTCGCCTTCCAGCATTAGAGCCGTCTGGTCGACTCCGTCAATGATCCGGTCTGTGGGAATCTTGTCCGCGGCGCCGGCGAAACGGGCGAGACTCGTGAACAAGTCCGCCACGTGGATGATATCACCAACGATAGCGTATTCCTCGATCATGCCCGGCCAGCGAACGAAGGCATCAACACGTATTCCGCCTTCAGTGGTGTAGCCTTTCCCACCCCGGTAGATCATAGGCGTAAAACCACTGCCTGGTGAATACTTAGTGAAATGCCCATTATCACCCATGATGATCACGATGGTGTTATCAGCGACACCGAGCTTATCCATTTCATCCAGGATGTCCCCAATCCACGTATCCAGCAGCTGCATCTTCTCCACATAGGTTCCGCCGTTGGGTGTAGTGTATTGCTCAGTGGTAGTGCGCGGGTTAGATAAGGGGTACAGCGGCCAGTATTGCAGGAAGAAGGGCTCCTTTTTACTCGCTAAGTCACGCAAATACTCCAGTGTCTGTTCCTGGTAGCGCACGTTCATCTCGTGGTACTTGGCCTCGGTCCAGCGCTCGCCCGGCTGCATATGAACTTCCTGGACTTTCTCGCCGCGTTTGCCTTCCACACCAGTCACCATGGCTGACGCGTCAGGTCGCAACCATTCGTCAATCGTAAAGCGGTCGTCGTAATTGTTTTTGCCGATGCCTATGCTGACTTCTTCATCCGCAGCATCATCGTGAAATATAGTTAACTGACCCTGCTGGTGAATCGGAAAGGCTGCGAAGTCGAAACCCTGCTGGTTTGGCCACGATTCCATGATATCGCCCATGTGCCACTTGCCAATGTGTACCGTGTTGTAACCCACCTCTGAAAGAACCTCAGCCAGTGTCACTTCCTTGCCCGCGAGCCCAAAACCGGAGATATCGACCGCGGTATCGCCCATGCCATTCCGGTGCGGTTGTCGACCGGTCATGAAAGCGACTCGGGTCGGCGTGCAGGAAGGTTCAGTATACATCCGAGCAAAACGCATGCCTTCCCGGGCAAACTCGTTGATATTTGGTGTTTGATAACCACGGATTGCATTCAGTTCCGGAATCCCCAAATCTCCGAAACCGATATCGTCAATAAGGATGTAAAAAATGTTCGGTGGCTTGCCGCTATTTTTTTCTCGGAACGCGGCAAGCTTTGCTTCTACGGCCTTGTCATCAGAAGCCCATTGTTCGTTATTCTGGGCTTCGAGGATGTAGTATTCGGAGTCATGGATGATGTCAGCCGCCCATGTCCAAACTGGCATCGCTATGATTCCCAAGAGTAGTAATGAATAGAATGATCTGTATTGTCCCAAGGTTATTCTCTCCACGTTGATTTTGTCGTCAGACTTACACCCGCCAAAAACGGGAGGCGAGTGTAGCTCAGTTGACAGTATCCTGTCTGCTTGGGGCAGGGGATTTTTGTCGGATGAGGGCCGGCTTGAGCAGGTGCGGAATACCAAACCACACTCTTTGCACCATGGTATTTCCGGCCCCTTTTTCAACTAAACGATGGGAACCGGATGAGTGAAGATTGGCGCGCCTGATTAAAGTTCTTCCAAGCTACTCTTCGTGCTGGACGCGGCTAAGAGCAGTTCAAGTGTATACGTTATACTTCTTATCCTTGTATCAGCATGTGGATAAATACAGACAACCGATAGACATGACGACCGTACACTTCACTACCAACCTGCAACGGCACGTCAATTGTCCGACCACGCAAGCAGAGGGCGAAACCGTTGCGGAAGTGCTCGAAAAAGTGTTCGAGAAGGAGCCGTTTCTACGCGGGTATGTGCTTGATGAACAGGGTGCGCTACGGAAACACATGGTCATTTTCCTCAATGGCATGGCACTTAAAGACCGTACTGGTTTGAGTGATCCGGTGACGAGTAAGGACAGCGAAATTTTTGTGATGCAGGCGCTGTCCGGGGGCTAATCAAAGCAAGGGCATTAACATGACAGTACCAGGGCTACGAATCGCTACCCGAAAAGGTTTGTTTTTTACAAGCCGTGATAACGGCTGGAAGTTAGCATCGCCAGATTTTCTGGGTGATAACTGCAGCGCGCTGTTACAGCATCCGGTTTCCAGGGCGATTTACGTTGCCCTTGATCACGGCCATTTTGGTGTGAAGCTGCACCGTTCCCGGGACGGGGGAGAGTCTTACGAAGAAATTCCTACGCCTGCCTATCCACCCACGGACGAAAATGCGGAGCCTTGGGTCGACATGATGGGCCGTACCATACCGGATTCACTTCAGCTTATCTGGTCCTTGGAAGCGGGGCATGCCGAGCAGGGTGAGCGTCTGTGGGCGGGGACGATTCCGGGTGGACTTTTCTATTCGGAAGATGGCGGCGATAGTTGGCAGCTTGTAGAGAGCTTGTGGAACGACCCGGCACGGCGTAAATGGTTTGGCGGCGGTATGGATTTTCCAGGCATTCATTCTATATTGGTGCACCCGGACAAACCCAAAGATATCACCATCGCGATATCTTGCGGCGGCATATGGCACAGTGCAGATGAAGGTGCCAGCTGGTCCAACATCGGCGAAGGTATGGAAGCACCTTACACACCGCCGGAATTGGCTTCTGACCCGGGGATTCAGGACGTGCATCGGTTGGCGCGCTGCCGCTCGGTACCGGACCGCATGTGGCTGCAGCACCACGCGGGAATATATCGCTCTGACGACGCTGGACGTAGCTGGCAAACGATCGAAGGTGTGCAGCCCTCTAGCTTCGGCTTCGCCGCGGTGGTGCATCCTCACCGACCCGACACCGCGTGGTTCGTGCCGGAAATAAAAGACGAGCACCGAATTCCAGCTGACGGCAGGGTCGTAATAAACAGGACCGATGACGGCGGTGACTCTTTCACTAGCTTTTCTCACGGGTTACCTGGGCCTAACGCCTACGATCTGGTTTTTCGCCATGCCCTCGATGTAGATCAGAGCGGTGAAACACTCGCCATGGGCAGCACCACAGGGTCGCTATGGGTGAGCGAGGACGGCGGTAAAAGCTGGGAAACGATATCCAATCACCTACCGCCGATCTATGCACTTAGATTCGATCCTCCCTAATGCAATCATCCATAAAGATGGACGCCTAGTAGAGCGGTGCCCTCGCCGTGAAAATAGACTTCACGAACTTTTACCAAGCCCGTGCCCGGCACCGCCAAATGATTATCCTAGCTGTATATTTCAACAAGAAGGAATCTCATTATCATGACACCCGAAGAATTCCGTAAGGCTGGACATGAGCTGATTGACTGGATTGCAGACTACCGGCAAAGAATCGACAGCTATCCTGTTCGGGCGCAAGTCACACCGGGGGAGGTTCACCGGAAGCTACCGGATTCTCCTCCCAGTCAGTCAGAATCACTCGATGCGCTCATCACCGATCTGGAAAACATTGTGGTCCCGGGTATCACCCAGGTGCAGCACCCGATGCACTACGGCTGGTTTCCATCTAATGCTGCCTTGGCCTCGGTGCTGGGAGATATCACCAGTTCAGGGCTTGGCACATTGGGTATCTCCTGGGAGAGTTGTCCTGCCCTGACGGAAGTTGAGGAGGTTGTCTGCGACTGGATGCGGCAACTTGCAGGGCTTTCGGACAGCTGGCAAGGCACGATTCACGATACCGCCTCCACTGCCTGCCTCACCGCCTTATTGGTAGCGCGTGAGCGACTGAGTGAATTTTCGGAATTTGGCGGGGGACTGCAGGGTCTGAACAAGCCTCTGATTGTTTACACAACCGAACAGGCGCACACTTCGGTAGTCAAGGCGGCCATGCTGGCAGGATTCGGCCAACTCAACATTCGCCAGATTTCTACAGACCCTCAAACTTATGCGATGTCTGCCGATGTGCTGCAGCGAACCATGGCAGATGATGTGGACAAAGGTTATATCCCGGCAGTGGTGGTGGCTTCATTAGGTTCAACTGGCGTCGTCACCTTTGATCCGGTTGATGAAGTTGTCGATATTGCTGCTCAACACGGCGCCTGGGTTCATGCCGATGCCGCCATGGCAGGTACGGCAATGATGCTGCCTGAGTGTCGGGATCTCTTCAAAGGTATCGAAGGCGCTGATTCCATTTCATGGAATCCACACAAGTGGATGGGCACCATCCTCGATACCTCACTGTTTTATGTACGTGATCCACGAACTTTGGTCCATGTAATGTCGACCAATCCCAGCTACCTGCGCTCATCGGTAGATGGAGATGTCACGCAGTATCGTGACTGGGGCATTCCGCTCGGGCGTCGCTTTCGCGCACTCAAACTCTGGTTTCATTTGAGACTGGATGGCCCGGAGGCAATTTGTGAGCGGCTGCGGCGTGATCTGGACAACGCAAAATGGCTGGAGCGACAGGTTTCGACCACCGACAACTGGAAGGTAGTGGCACCGGTCAGACTTCAGACCATCTGCATCCGACATGAGCCGCCTGGACTGGAAGGCGAAGCACTGGATGCTCACACCTTGACCTGGGTCAATGCTATCAATGAATCGGGTAAGGCTTTTCTAAGCGCGTCAGTATTGGATGGGCGCTGGATGGTACGCGTTTCAATCGGGGTGGAATCTACGACTCGAGATCACGTAAAGGCATTGTGGGAATTGCTGCAGGCCACAGCACTCGAAAAGCTAGTTTGATAGAAGTTGTCATTCCCGCATGCTTTTAGCAGGAATCGATTGGTAGTTAAAAGAATGAAAGGTGAAAGTTTAAAGGACCTATTGTCCACACAGTTATTGAATTGCCCGCTTTGTCTATCACGCGACTCTGGGGGTATTAATATCTCAGCACAATGACGCGTTTTTTCGCTTAGCGTGCTTTGCGTCTTTGCGAGAGACAAACGTTTTTTCTGGATGGGTAAGCCACAGGTTTCGTTATTGCGACTAGGGGCCACTCCTACTGGATCTGAGCGCAACTTACTGTTGCATGATTTCGTACACCCGGATACTCGCAACGAATGGATTGTCCTGAGCGATCTTTTCTGCATCTTCAAGGCTTTCGGCATTGACGATTGAGTACCCCGTGATGGATTCCATCCCCATCGGTAGGTCCTTAGTTTCGTTATGCGTAATTTCTCTTGCACCGCCGTGGAAACCGCCGTGCTCCACTGTCTTGTCTGCGACCGATTCAAACCATTTATTCCAGGCAGCCATGATCTCCGGTGTGGGTTTTTCAAATCCGAAATGCAGCAACATGAACCGTTTCACTTCGCTCTCCTCGTTTTAACTTGTTCTGGACGGGCGATATATCCAATTAAGAATTCGAACGGTAAGCCGTGGGTTGCTTACCGTCAAGATTAAATCTTCATAAACCCCACTTTGTGTTTTGTTTTATCTTCAAATCGAGCAAGAGGACCGTAGTATCATTAAGACCAGGGTGGACGAGCTTCTCTTAACGTTGGTTTGTCTTGCAAAAAAATCGGGTGAGACTATGGTTTGATTAAGATCTCGTACTTCAATCTAAGCAGTTTCTTGCGTTTACCTGCTGTGTCAGAAATGAGTGTGGACTCTCCCATCATGTAGACCACCGTCAAACGCCCCCGGGCTTCGGCCTGTACCTTGTCGAATCCGGCTTGCATGAACATCCACTTGGCGAACGCGAAGCGTTTATCTATTGTTCTCTTGAATACCTTCTTCGCCTCTGCATCAGTTTGTGCCCAGTGCCAGATGGCCAGATCGAAGCGGGCTAGCCCTTGCGTCATGACGTTTTCCATCAAACGCCAGATCCGTTCTTCCGGAGGTTCAATGAGTTTCGCGGCTTCGATCGCTGCGTCGGTCATCTCACGCTCCCAATAGTCAACTACGGCATCATGGAGTTCTCTACGATTCTTAAAGTGCCAGTAAAAACTACCGCTGGTTACACCCAACCGTTCAGCGAGGGGGACAATCTTCACCCCCTCTACACCAGCCGTGCTCAGCAGTTCAAGTGCACCGCGCAGCCAGTCGTCCCGGCTCAGGCGATTGGATTTGGATGAAACCATAGAGTGGTCTATTGACATACCCATGTACCATAGACTACTCTATAGTACTTCCATATGCAAAGTACACATCTATTTGGTACGTTTTGAGGTCGTTGAAGAAGAACTTTCCAAAGAGGAGATAGCAAAGATGTTAGCGAAGACCAAAACAGCACTTTCTGTAATGGGTGTAGCTGTTGGATTCATCCTGACCACAGCAGTGTTTACCCAGGCCCAGGAACAAGTGAATTCACCACGTGGTCGCGCACCGGTAGCCATTGCCGATGGAGAATATCCGGCCAGCTATTTCCCCAATACTGAGTTACTCGGTGCTGATGAGATGCGGATCACTGCGCTGGGTACGGGCATGCCCAACCAGACCAAGGCGGCTGTATCCATCTCTTATCTTGTCGAGCTGGGCAATGGGGATAATTTCATATTCGATATGGGATTGGGCTCAATGGGCAACCTGTTTTCTCTGCGCCCCGACTTCTCTAAGCTCGACAAGGTGTTTGCGAGCCATCTTCACATAGATCACGTCGGTGATTTCATGGGGCTGCACATCGGCGGATGGTTGTCAGGTCGCTATACACCAATCCATATTTACGGACCCACCGGGTCCAGTCCGGAACTGGGGACCAAGGCGTTCGTTGAAGGCATGCAGAAAGGGTATGCGTGGGACCTTGCGACTCGTACCGGGGCGCTGCCTGATAAGGGTGCACAAATTGTGGTGCATGAATTCGATTTCAAACAGGAAAACGAGGTTGTCTACGAGGAGAATGGGGTAACGATTCGATCCTGGCCGGCCATTCACAGCCTGGATGGTTCGGTGAGCTACAGTCTCGAATGGAATGGGCTTAAGTACGTGTTCGGTGGTGACACCTATCCCAACAAATGGTACATCAAGTACGCCAAAGACGCGGATGTGGCCTCACATGAGGCATTCCTACCCCCCAAGACCCTGGCTGCCTATTTCGGTTGGGACTTATCTCAAGCCACTTATGTATCAACCCGGGTTCACACCGAGCCGCAGGCCTTTGGCAAGGTCATGTCCGAAGTCAAACCGCGTCTGGCCGTGGGTTATCACTCGGTGCAATCGCCGGAGAACAACGCTGCCATTATGGACGGTGTGCGCAAGACCTATGACGGTCCACTGGCCCTGGCTCGGGACCTGATGGTCATCAATGTCACTAAGGAAACCATCAAAGTACGTATGGCCTCGGTGGATGAGTATGCACTACCGCCCGATGTCACCAAAGCGTATATCGATGCACCGCGTACAGAAGAAAAGCATCCGGGCGAGTTTGTAGAGAGTGGTAAGTGGGAAGGCTACACTCCACCGCCCATGCCCAAAAAAGAGTAGGGCGGTGCTGTAAACACAAAAACATGTAAGAGCGGCGGTCTGGTCTACCGTCGCTCACGTGGCCGTAGTAGACAAAGTGGTGAAGAAAGTTAGGATCCTTTGTGAGGACTAGGCGCTAGCTGGCGGGTTTGATCTGGGATAGGTCAAGCCATGAGAGTTGCTATCGCAGGAGCGGCGTCCTTGCCGCGAATATATGTTTCATTGATTTGACCTGGTATTGGGGCTGGGGTATCCAGAGAGAGAACTAAGGAGAGAGCGATGTTAGTAAAGGTTTCACGAAAAACCAATGCAACGTTAAGGCTTGTCAGTGCACTGGTTTTCTTAGGCTTAACAGGAATTCTTGCGCATAAGTTAGAGCCTAGTGTCCCTATTGTGGAGGCGGCGTTGGCGGTAGATAAGGCAAATACCACACAGCTACCTTCGTACTTTCCAAACACGGAAGAACTAAAACCTGACGAGATGCGCATCACCGCGCTGGGGACAGGACTCCCAACACCAATAACCCGGGCACAGAAATCCACTGCCTGGATGGTCGAATTGGGGAACGGCGATGTGTTTATCTTCGATATCGGCACCGGCTCAATGGAGAATCTGTTTGGGTTACGCCCCGACTTTTCAAAACTCGATAAGATCTTCTTGAGTCACTTGCACTCGGATCACTTCGGAGACTTGGATGCCTTCATCATCGGCAGTTGGCTGAGTGGGCGCTATACGCCGCTAAATATATATGGTGGGTCAGGGGAGATCCCTGAACTGGGAACCAAAGCGGCCGTTGAGGCTTTGGTCAAGGCCTTGGCCTGGGATATAAAGGGCCGCACTGGTATTCTTCCCGATGCGGGGGGAAAAGTCGTTCCACATGAGTTTGACTACAAGAACGAGAACCAGGTGGTCTATGAAAAGAACGGGGTCACGATTAAGAGTTGGCCTGCCATCCACTCACTCGATGGATCAGTAAGCTACCGACTGGAATGGAACGGACTGAGCTTTGTGTTTGGCGGCGACACCCGACCAAACAAATGGTTTATCGAATATGCCAAGGATGCTGATTTCGTGATACACGAGTGCTTCCCTACACCTGAAGGATTGGCGGCCTTCAACGATTGGGACAGCATGAAAAACGCGACTTTTGTTTCCTCGTACATTCACACCCCGCCAGAGGGTTTCGGTAAGGTCATGTCCGCCGTCAAGCCACGCATGGCGGTGGCTTTCCACACCGTACTGTTACCCGATATTCAACAAGGTATGCTGGAAGGAATACGCAAGACCTACGATGGTCCCCTGACTATAGCGAATGACCTTATGGTGTGGAACGTCACAAAAGACACCATCACCATGAGAGAAGCGGTCTTTCCGGATCGGGTCACACCGCCCGCAACCACCGAGGCCTACCAAAAAGCACCCCGCAGTGGCCTTGCCAAGATGTCCAAGTACATTATGGATGGTGTTTGGAAAGGGTTTACGCCACCCCCGTTGCCAAAAGAGTAACGAAGGAGTACC